>CAZMSH010000001.1:0-42032 GCA_964568875.1 uncultured Rikenellaceae bacterium
TAACGATTTATGATTTGCGATGTAAAAATAGGGCGTAAGGGCGTAAGTGGCGTAGAAGGCGTAGCGATGATTGGTACAACCCCGGATGGGGTTGAATAATAATAGGAATGGAATACCCCCCTCACTCCCTGTTGCCGCCGGAATTAAGGATTCATGGTTTTATAATTTAAAATATTGATTATGAATAGTTTTGGAAGAGTTTTCAGGGTTACTATATTTGGTGAGTCGCATGGTCCGGCTGTTGGGGTTGTCATTGACGGTTGTCCGGCGGGTATACCGGTAACCATTGATGAGATGGTTGAAGAGCTGTCTCGCAGGAGGAGCGGCAGACCCGGTACCACACCACGTGCCGAGCAGGATATTCCTGAGATACTGAGCGGTGTTTTCAGGGGATTTACAACAGGAGCTCCTGTTACGGTTATTACCCGGAACAGGGATACCAGGTCAGAGGACTATCCCGATTCTATTGTTGTTCCCAGGCCGGGACATGCCGATTTCACTGCTCACGTTAAGTTCGGGGGGTATACCGACCATCGCGGCGGGGGTCATTTTTCAGGGCGGCTGACATGGGGACTTGTGGTAGCCGGTGTTATTGCCCGCAAGATACTCGGTGACGTTAGTATAAACGCCAGGCTTATAAAGGCAGCGGGGTCAGACGATATTGAAAAGGCTGTTTCGGAGGCACAGAAAGATAACGATACTATAGGAGGAATAGTTGAATGCAGTGCTGACGGGTTGCCGGCAGGACTGGGAGAACCTTTTTTTCAGTCCGTTGAATCGGTAATAAGTGCAATTGTTTTTTCAATACCAGCCATTAAGGGTATTGAATTCGGCAACGGTTTCACCGCATCATCACTAAGGGGATCGGTAAATAATGACCCCATTGTTACATCAGGGGGAAAAACGCTTACAAATAATGCGGGGGGAATCAACGGAGGAATTACAAACGGCAATCAGCTTGTTTTCAGGGTTGCAGTAAAGCCGGCATCAAGCACCGGGGTAGAGCAAAAGAGCATAGACCTTACAACCGGCAAGAGTACTAAACTGACCGTCAGGGGCCGGCATGATACACTTATTGCACTCAGGGTTCCGGTAATACTCGAATCGGTAACAGCTATTGCACTTGCCGACCTCACCATTGTAAACAGGGGTATCAGTCACCCTGACATATGATGTGCCTGCAACAGAAAAAACAGTATGAAATCACAGCATAACTACAGTAAAGTAATATAACCAGATGAAGAGGATATTGATTTCGGGATATGGAAGAATGGGTATTTTACTCGCGGAAATGCTGGCTGAAAAAGTCTCCTGTGAGCTGGCGGTATATGATCCATATCTGAAGGATGGTGATATACCAGATACAATTGTTAAACTCAGGCATCCTGCTGACACAGAAGCGTTTAATCCTGATGTTTTGCTTAATTGCACGGGACCGGAGTCAACGGTACAGGCTTTTGATCAGCTCAAACCTTATTTGTCTGACGCATGCCTCTTTACCGACATAGCATCGGTAAAAAACAAATTGCCGGAATATTATGCTACAGAAGGGGTCAGATTTGTTTCACTGCATCCGATGTTCGGTCCTACCTTTGCCAGTACCGCTAACATGAAAGGTCTGAACTGCATTATCATAACAGAGTCGGCAGAGGAGGGAAAAGAATTCTTTTCAGCTTTCTTCCGCCGTTTCGGTATCAATGTGGCAGAGTTCAGTTTTTCCGATCATGACAAGCTGATGTCAAAGGTGCTGGCAGTTCCTTTTGTAGCCACACTGCTTTTTGCTGCAGTGTCGGAAGCAGAACTGCCGGGAGGTACAACCTACAAAAGGCACATTGAAATTGCAGAGGGACTTTTTTCGGAAAATCCGGCAGTAATTGCAGGTATACTAGCAAACGGTCATAATGCCGGGCAGGTAAGGAAGATGATGGACAGACTGAAGGTTCTTCTGCCGCTGTTAGAGAATCAAGACCCGGCAGCAATTGAGGCTTATCTGTCTGATTGTGCAGATTCTTTCAGGGATAAGAAAGATTCTTAGTCTGCCATAACCTTAATAACCAGACATCTGGTAGTCGAATTTGTGACCCTGAAACGGTTATCGGTACGTATACCCAGTATACAGGCTATTTTTCCGTCACTTTCCATAATAAGGGCAGCCTCTTTTTCGGGAACCGAGAATTTGTTGTCGATAAAAAAGTCGCTCAGTTTTTTTCTTTTGTTCATACCCAGAGGACAGAAGGTATCTCCTGGTTTCCAGTTTCTGATTATTACAGGAAACTTAAGCTTATTCAGGCTGAGGCATGTTGATCTTTTTTCCTGTGGCAGGATGAAGGCTTCACCACAATTTTCCACTGACATCTTTGCCGGCAATTGTATCTTCAGTAGTTCTTCCAATGTGTTGCAGACTATATTTATTTCTGAGTCTGGCTGTATCCTGCTGATAAGTATCTCTCCCCGGTTCCTGATAAACCTGTGGGTAGGTGTGTGTAACTGGCTGCCGCTCCTGCTTCTGGTCAGCTTGATGAATTCAGGAATCATAGGTCTTGAGAGACCGTACTCCCTGAAAAGTTCGTAGATCATTGTGTTGAGAGGAGACAGGGCGGATATGTCAGATATTTTAACCTGCAGTCCTGTCGTTGTTTCTGACAACATTGATTTTTTTATTCCGGCTATATGGCGTGAATAAATCTCGCTTATCTCAGCCGACCGGGCAATGGTTTCGTCGATGGTATTTTCGAATGAAGGATTTATCTCCTTTAGGACCGGCACGACGAGATGCCTTATCTTGTTCCTAACGTATTTTGTGTCTGTATTGGAGCTGTCTTCTCGGTAATTTACTTCATACTTTTCTGCATACTCGCAGATTTCATCCCTTGTAACAAAAAGCAATGGCCTTACCAGGCATTCTGACCGGGGCTTTATACCTGCAAATCCCGATATCCCACTACCCCTTACAAGATTTATGATGAAGGTCTCAATATTATCATTCAGGTTATGGGCAAGCGATATTACAGAGTATCCCTGCTTTTTCCTTATCTCTTCGAACCATGAGTATCTGAGTTCCCTTGCGGCCATCTGTATTGACACCCCTTTTTTTGCAGCATACCCGGCCGTGTCAAAGCTGTTAGAGAAGAATGGAATATTATGCTTCCCTGCATAGTTACGGACAAAGATTTCATCCTCATCAGACTCTTCACCCCTCAGTCTGAAATTACAGTGAGCAATTCCGAATTCGTAGCCACAACGCAGGAACAGATGTACCATTACCATTGAGTCAATGCCTCCGCTAACCCCCAGGAGAACAGTGTCATCAGCATTGAATAGCCGGTTGTCATCAATATATGAGCGGAATTCCTCAATCATGCGGCCAAATATACTCAATTAGAGCGATAAACGACAATCTCCCTGATTCATGCCTCATCTGTAAACCAGCAACGACGGCGGACCGGCATCGAATCCCCTCTGTTTCAGTACCGGTTCACCGGAGAGCTCAAACCAACGAGGGTCGGAGTATGGTGGTATTCCCGGGTACCACGCCAGTCTTATCTGGAAAGTGTTAATTACCAGGTTGTTATTGCGTATTCTAATGCCAGCTCCAATTGCATGCACATCAGCGGTTCCGGGCAGGAAGTCAAACCCTTTACCCATTGTTGCGAAGTCGTAGAAGCAGAAGAAAGCGAATCTGAATCCATAAATCTTTAAAGGGCTGAAGGCGACTCCTTCCAGGCTCAGACTCATCCGTTGATTTCCACGCAGCGAGTCGTTTCTGAATCCTGTAACAATTTCATTTTTTCCGAGGGTAAGGTATTCATCGGTATACCTGTCGAATCCCCTTGTGAACGATGCCTTTGTAAAACCGCGAAATCTCCATCTGCCGCTCATCAGCAGGTCGGTGAAGTAGTTCATTGTAACCGTTGCCATGCCCTGCTCGGTTACTCCGCCATCCATAAATGCAGAAGCTGCTGCCGACAGGCTTAGGTACCCTGGTCTTCCCGGCGGAGTTGCCCACGATAGTGATCCACTGAAATATTTACGGTTTTTGAATTCATTAATCTCATATCCTGCCGTAAAAGTCGCCAGGGCTCCGTAGGGAATATCCTCTGTCCGACCGTAGTTATATATAAAGCTCGCTTTGTAGAATTTTTCTACCGAAAATGAGACAGATGACAGCCAGAGTTTATATTTCTGGAGTGAGTAGAATGACATGGCATCGATGTCGGGTCTTTCATACACGTTGTTATTTATAAATCTGGCACCCAGAATGATTCTGGAGTGTGATTGGAGGTCGAGAAGAAACGAACGGGCAGCCCAGTAGTCATGGTAGCTGTAGGAAAAAGGCCATAGGATGTCAGGCGAGTCAGTGGTCGTTATTGTTGAAACCTCGCGTATATCAATGCCTCCGGCATATTTCGTCTCAATTCCCATAAAATCCCTTCTCAGGGATATGCCATAATATTTTTCATTGGCCGTTGAACCGAAGAAGAGATTCATATCTACCCATGTCCTGGCAATGTTGTTGACCCGGTATCCCATTTTCACACCCCAGGGCTTTTCCAGATCGAAGTCATATGGTAAACCGAGCTCTATAGAATGGCCAAATCCCGCCAGGTTCCTTTCAAAGACCGAAATTTCTCCCTTTTCGGGTCTGTAGTAAGCAAAATCTGCCCCCAGTGAATAGTCATCACGTGTAATAACGAGCACTTCAGCCTCCTTCTCCGAAATCGGTGCAACGATAATCCTGACATCATTAATAAAAGCCAGGTTTCTGAGATTCCTTTCCGTCTCGCTCAGGGCCAGATCAGAAACAGTATCACCGGCGGCAAACATAAGGTACCCGGCTATAAGTCTTTCGCGCGACCGTACATGCGTCCTGTTCAGGAGCCTGTCAGCCCTTCCCCCGGTCTCCTGTTCGGGATTATCCAGACTGGCACCAAAGGGGTCAAGCCTGATAATTTTTATATTACTGATCATCAATCCATTATATGGACTAAAATCGGCAATACTCCTCCTGCCTGCAACATTATCACCGTCACTTCCCGGTTCTGCCACCACCAGGTCATAAAGCCTGCGGCCCATACTCCCCCTGTATGCCTTCAGCCTGAGTGAGTCATAGAAAGCCCTGGCGTCGTCGTCGTTACTTTGGGCCGTCGTTTTCAGTAATGAAGGAACCAGCAGCACTGAGTCGCGTGAAATCACCATTACGCCGAAGTAATTTTTTATGGTACTCCCGGTTTTGATAAGGTTCACAGAATCAGGGATAAGCAGTTCCTGGGCCGGTACAATACCCAGGCATAGCAGAAATGTGAGCACCGTAGCCGATGCCCTGCAGCAGGTTGCACTGAATGTGCCGGCACTCATGGCATTATCAGGTTTCGTTCAGTACATCATCGGAGTTGAACTGGAATCCGAGTCTTTTACCTGTGGCCAGCCTTGAGTGCTGTATTTTAGCCTCCGCCTGGCCTACTGTAGCAATTTTAACGGCATCATACGGTGGAACCAGAAGGTCGAACTCAAGGCTGTACTGGATTGCAGTACAGATAATTCTTACCATTGCCTGTCTTGATATCTCCTCCTGTCCGAAGTTGGTGAACAGCAAAGCCATCTGTCTTTTGCCCTCAACGAAATACTGGTTCTCGTGGTTTATGAATATTCTTGCTATAAGGTACCCCAGGTCATCCATTCTCGAGTATTTGAATGAATCGGCCAGAAAGTTGTAAATGCTGATGATGCCCGAGTATGAGTTGAGCCTGTTTTTCTGGATATACTGAGTTTTCCATGCCGGGTGATCGCGGTCGAACTCGAAAATATTTGAATGCATTGAGAACAGCAGAAGATCACCGGCAACCTTCAGCTGAGCATCGAAGTTTCCTCTCTCTTCGTAGTATAGTTTTATCCTGGGATCAAGGTTTGCGACATCCTTGTTTATGTCATTGGTAATATCGGAAAGAACGCCCTTGATTTTTGAGAAAGCATCGAGTGTATTGTCATACACCTTCTGTTTCAACAATGATTTTTCGGTCAGGGTTGAGACGATGCTCACCTTTTTTTCAGCTATTTCGTCACTATATGGCATGCCTTTCAAGGTTGGTAAAACAGATGCCACAAAGTAAGAAAAAAAAATGAATCAATAGGCCCTTGCGAACAGCACCCTTCTTTCCGAAGGTTTTCCGGTGAGGATACACTTTCCCTTTTCGTCGGGGGAGTCAAGAGGGATGCATCTCACTGTTGCTTTAGTACGGTTCTTGATCTCCTCTTCGGTTTCACGGGTTCCGTCAAAATGAGCCATTACGAATCCCCCCCGGTTCTCTATGATATCGGTAAATTCGTCCCAGTCGTCAGTATAGTAGGTGTTCTCTTCCCTGAACTTCAGTGCCCGGTTATAGATATTCTTCTGTATATCTTCGAGCAGAGAGGGTATATACTCATCTACAGAGTCAACATTGATTGTTACTTTTTCGAGGGTATCCCTTCGGGCCACTTCCACGGTATTGTTTTCGATATCGCGCGGTCCGATGGCTATTCTTACGGGTATTCCCTTCAGTTCATAGTCGGCGAATTTCCATCCCGGCTTTTGTGTGTCGCGGTCGTCATATTTAACTGAGATTCCCTTTTTCCTGAGCCGTTCGCAGATGTTCGTTGCCACCGGCTTCATCAGTCCGGCGCCATCATTACCTTTGTATATTGGTATTATAACCACCTGCAGAGGAGCCAGTTTAGGCGGAAGCACCAGTCCGTTATTATCGGCATGAGACATAATAAGGGCACCAATTAGTCTTGTTGAGACACCCCATGACGTAGCCCACACATGGTCAAGCTTACCTGACTTGTCTGCGAATCTGACGTCGAAAGCTTTAGCAAAGTTCTGTCCCAGGAAATGGCTTGTTCCGGCCTGCAGTGCCTTGCCGTCCTGCATCATGGCTTCGATGGCGAAAGTATCGAGGGCCCCGGCGAACCTTTCCGATTCTGTCTTTCTTCCCTTAATGACGGGTATAGCCATGAAGTCCTCGGCAAACGAAGCATAGAGATCTATTATCAGTTTGGTTTCTGCTATAGCCTCATCGCTGGTAGCATGTGCGGTATGGCCCTCCTGCCAGAGGAATTCGGCAGTTCTGAGGAAGAGCCTGGTACGCATTTCCCATCTCACCACATTGGCCCACTGGTTTATCATGACGGGCAGGTCGCGGTATGATTGTATCCAGTCGCGGTAGGTATTCCAGATTATTGTTTCGGAGGTGGGCCTGATGATAAGTTCCTCCTCGAGTTTAGCGTCGGGATCGACGACGATACCCTTGCCGTCGGGATTATTCTTGAGCCGGTAGTGTGTTACCACCGCGCACTCCTTGGCAAAACCTTCAACGTGAGCAGCCTCGCGGCTGAAAAAAGATTTCGGGATAAATAGAGGGAAGTAGGCGTTTACGTGTCCGGTCTCCTTGAACATCCTGTCGAGTTCCGACTGTATTTTTTCCCATATCGCGTAGCCATGGGGTTTAATGACCATACAGCCTCTTACTGCTGAATTCTCAGCAAGACCGGCTTTTATTACCAGGTCATTGTACCACTGAGCGTAACTCTCATCCCTGTTGGTTAAAAACTTTGCCATTCTGTAGTGCTATATTAAAAATTGTTTTTGCTAAAAAGAATGCGCAAAAATAGACAAAACCCTTCAAACCCGAAAGAGAAGAGTCGTTTCAACAACGGAAAAGTATCAATATTACCTACGTAATTACAACTCTGTCAGATATAAAGTTAATAAAAGGACAACAGGGTCGGATAATCAGCGGTACTGTAATTTTGCGGAAGGTTATAGCTGATGCTGCAGATATGATAAAAATGTGCTATCTTGGTACGGTATTTGTGTATAATTAACCGGGTAAACAAAAAACAGAGGGAGGAAAAATGAAAGCACTGGTTTACATAGGAACAATAGCAGCTCTCTTCCTGACATCGTGTTCATCAATGTTTTACGCAGGTGCAGGGATTGACGATCTTTATTACACACCATCAGACCGCTATGTTGCGGTTCAGGGCAATAATATTGTTACCGATGCCTATGCTGCAGAGAGTTACGACTATTATAACAATATTTATAATGCTGACACTCTGGTATCGGACTATTATAACGACAATCTTGAGTATGCAGTAGAAGAAGAGGTTTACGATAACACTCAGTACGGTTATTATGATAACATGCCATATTCGTACCGCCTGCGCAGGTTTTACGGCAGCTCTTTCTATCCCTACTGGAGGGATCCCTTCTACAGGTACAGTTACTATGGCTCGCCGTACTACGACTATTACAGTCCGTTCGGATATTATGACTATTACTACAGCCCGTTCTATTCTCCCTTCTCATATGGTTACTACCCTTACTCACCGTTCTACTCGTCCTATTATTATGGATGGGGCGGTTACTACAGCTGGGGTGGTTACTACGGCTGGGGTGGCAATTACGGCTGGGGCGGTTACTATCCGTACTACATGTATGGAAGCAATGAATCGAATCTTACCGTAGCCAGAAGGCAGTCGTACAGCACATTGAGCAATAACTACGGTTATGGAATGGCTGGTGACGGCAGGACAGGAAGGATCGTTGAGGGCGGAGAGGCTGTTTCAAGGCGCGGTGTACAGACTTCAGCAGGTACGGTTTCGGCAGCAGGAGACTCAAGAAGGGTTGTTACGACTTCAGCATCGGCTCTCAGCAGGGATGCCGGCGCAGATCAGAGCAGAACCCTTGATCTTGGAACATCAAGAAGGAGTGCTGCTACGCAGGTTCAGTCAGGAACCCAGGTTACCCGTCCCGATTACTCATCGGCAAACAGGTCATACACGCCTACCTATACAAATCCGAGGGTAACCACCAGGCCTTCGTACAACAATAGCAGGGCTACAACAAATATCAGAACGATAAATTCAGGTAACACCAATACTATAAACAGGAGTATAAATACTACCACAAACAGAAGCACCGGAACCATCAATACCGGTTCCAGGGTTAACAGGAGCGTGTCAACGGGTACCTCCAATATAATTCGCAATCAGACTTCCACCTCATCACAAAGCAGGGTCAGTACATCGGCAGGAAGGAGTGCCGGATCGATATCCCTGCCGGTAAGCACGGGCAGAAGCAGTGGAATTTCAACCTCGACATCATCAGGCAGATCATCAGGGATGTCATCGGGCTCAATATCATCAGGCAGATCATCAGGTTCGATCTCGTCAGGCAGTTCGATCTCGTCAGGCAGGTCGTCGGGTTCAGTTAGTTCAGGCTCTTCTTCGTCCTCCGGCAGGAGCGGTTCAACCTCATCTTCAGGCCGATCTTCATCTTCAACCGGTAAGAGATAGAGGTGTCTTGTCAGTTGGAAGAAGGAGCGAAGCTCAGATTTAAAAAGGTACTTTAAAAACATTTTGTAAAATGAAGAGAATTATTTTAGCAGCCCTTATTATAGCTGCATGCAGCGTCCATATCAAAGCACAGAATCCAGATGACGCATTAAGATATTCACAGCAGTTCTATACAGGCACGGCCAGGTTCAGTGCCATGGCCGGGGCATTTACCGCTCTGGGAGGAGATATCTCAGCAATAGCTCTGAACCCTGCCGGAACGGGTGTATTCCGGCGTTCGGAGTTTACTGTTTCTCCGCATATAGGGATCATCAATACAAAAAGTTACTTTACATCAGATGCTGAAGAATCAGTATACAACTTTAATTTAGGTCAGTTTGGTGTAGTCTTACCCATTATGCCATCCGGAAGGGAGTCGGGCCTGGTATCATTGAATTTCGGGTATTCATACAACATGAATAATAATTACACCACCAATACGATAATCAGGGGTGTAAATGCGACAAGCAGTATGGCCGATTACTGGGCTTCGATAAGTAACGGAAACCTGTTCTCCAATCTTTCAGGAGCTGCAGGAATGGCTTTTGATGCATGGCTGATGGATACAGTAACCGGCTCGGGAGGCAATCAGTATGCAACGGTATTCTCAAGGTACGGTGATTCACCTACATCAACATACGGGCAGTCGGTTAGGAGGCTTATTACCAATGAGGGTTTCAGCGGTGAGCACACCTTTTCAATAGGAGCCAATTACAACAACAATCTATTTGCGGGTGCCAGCCTGGGTCTTGCCAGGTTTAATTTCACAGGTCATTATGAGCATGTTGAGAACGATCCTAACAATACCATCTTTGATTTCAACTCATTCTCCTATATTGATCATTATGAGGCATCGGGGACAGGTTACTCCCTGAAGGCAGGTATTATTTATCTGCCCGTTGATTTCTTAAGGATAGGGGTGGCATTTCACAGTCCGACGATATACAGGGTGAGTGAGTATTATTATGAGGATCTTAATTCTTCATTTGACGATGGTGATACATATGATTTCGGTACAGAGGCATTCAGATTCAATTACAGGCTCACCACTCCGTTCCGGGTGATGGGTGGAGTAGCTGTACAGTTAATGAGGACGGCCACAGTAAGTGTTGACTATGAGATGGTTGATTTTGGCATGACCCGGTTCAGCAAAGCCAGTGACGGTTACCAGTACTATGATGAGAACCAGTCAATAAAGGAGATTTTCAGGCAGGCACACAACATACGGGCAGGAGCCGAGTACAGGCTGGGAGGCTTATATTTCAGGGGAGGATATGGTTATTACGGGACGGCATTCAATTCGTCTGAGATCAACAGTGACAGTTTCCAGACTTCGCTCTCAGGCGGTATTGGTTTCAGACAGGAAGGTTTCTATATTGATCTTGCCTATACCAGGCTTACCAGTCCGATAAAATACTACATGTACAACTATTATAATGTTGATCCTGTAACTATAGAAACTACAAGGAATACCGTTGTTGCTACTATAGGCCTCAGGTTTTAGCACCAGAATCAGCAGGGGCAGATTAGCCTTTGGCGCCTCATTACGGGGGCGCCATTTTTTTTACAGGCCTTTGAGATAGGGCAGTGATTCCGGTCCCATATTGAATATCAGGTCGATAATGCTGATGTCGGCTTTGAAACCGTATCGTTCGGAGAAGAGTTGCGGGTATGGTTTAAATAGTGTTTCTCTGCGGTATCTGTTTTCAGATTTTGGGGATATTGAATATCTCAGGTCCATTTCTGATGAATCAGGTTTGAGGAATGAACCGGTAAAATTAATTTCCTTTTCTATCCCAATGGTTTTGAGAGTAAACTGCAGCAGCTTCATGTTAAGATTCAGCAGCAAATGTTCACCGCAGGCCATTATATCAAAAAGCTCCCCCGAATAGAAATCGAAGTAAGGAGCATTGCGGTACGCTGAGATAATCGATCTGATGTGCACCGGTATCCATCTGCGGCTGTAGTCGACAGCTATTTCACTGACAGGAGTTTTATGGAAGCTGCCCCTCAATACCGGCACTGACAATGGCAGAAGTCCGTTAGCACCTGCAATCACACACCTGTTACGAAATGATTGTTTCAGGTATGTTTCGTGTTTTTCTATCATCACTTCGCTGTAGCGGACTATCGAAGCGATATAACCTACAGGAGGCAGGTAAGCTGTTGACAGCAGGAGGGTTTTTCCAGGCATCCGGAATATAGTGCTTTAGCTTATACGGTTAATCCTGCTGGCTGAGAATCCCGCACCAAAGCCATTATCGATATTGACGACCGTAACACCTGCTGCACAGCTGGTGAGCATGGCAAGAAGGGCAGACACACCTGCAAAGTTGGCTCCGTAACCTACACTTGTAGGAACTGCAATTACCGGCTTATCGACCAGGCCTCCCACGACGCTTGCCAGAGCTCCTTCCATTCCGGCAATTACAATAACCACCTTACACTTTTTAATATCTGGTAGTTTGTCTATCAGCCTGTGTATTCCCGCAACACCCGCATCGTAGATTCTGACTACGTTATTGCCAAGCAGTTCTGCAGTAACGGCGGCTTCTTCAGCTACGGGTATATCAGATGTTCCTGCTGTAACAACCGCAATACCGGTTTCCGGCTTTTCGTACTCATGTGTTTTGCGGCTAATGATTCTGGCCTCTTCAAAGAAGTGAGCATCAGGGAGTATCTCCTTAACGGCGCTGTACATTTCGGGTGTAGCGCGGGTACCTATAATATTGTTTTCCCTGTCAGCCATGAGAGCGAATATCCCTTGAACCTGTTCAATGGTTTTTCCCGAGCAGTATACTATTTCAGGATATCCTGTTCTTATCTCCCTGTGCAGGTCTATCTTTGCATAACCCAGATCTGCATATGGGAAATACTTCAATTCGTCAAGGGCTTTATCTACCGGTACTTTTCCTGTTCTGACATCATCGAGAAGTCTCCTTAGTTCGGCTATATTCATGGTACAGAAATTTATTCTTAAATAACACCAGATTCGAAAGGGTAGCGGCTTAATCGTGCGGTAACCTCTTTAAGCGGCAAGCCTGTTTGCACAGCTATCGCCCTGCAGTCGTCGGCTTCGGGTTTTGCAGAGACGAGGCGTTTACCAAGATAGCTCAACTTGAATCTCACCTCTCCGAATTCAGTATTGAGGGATACTGATTTGCGGGCGAGGGTGCTTTTCATGAATGTTGTTGTTCTTAATCCTATTGTAGTTGTCTCGGTGAATATTGTCTCTTTTATTGCCGATTCGACTCCCTTTTCACATATCACGCTCAGGATAATACCCGGGCGGTTTTTTTTCATAATAACAGAAGTAAGGAAGACATCTGCTGCTCCGGCGGCAAAGAGTTTTTCGGAGACATGATCGTAGAGTTCGGGACTCATATCGTCGATGTTACACTCTATCAGCAGTGCCTCGTGGCCCTTTATGGCCGTATCAGTTGTTTCAGCCAGGGTTACCCTGAGAAGATTTGGTACATCAGAGTGTTTTTTTTGTCCCACACCATAGCCTGTCATTTTAAATTGCAGCTGCAGGTTTCCGGGTGGATTATCTTCGGTGAAGGCAGCTATGATAGCTGCGCCCGTGGGAGTAGTGGCTTCAAAGTCAACTCCGTTAAGCTTTACCTTCATATTCTTCACAATTCGCGCCGTTGCAGGTGCAGGCACGGGCAGGGTGCCATGGGCGCACCTGACCATTCCTCCTCCCAGTTCGAGGGCTGAGGTAATAACAGCAGCAGGCTTGAAATGGTTGTAACAGATGGCAGCGCCAACGATATCGATTATGGCATCTGTTGCTCCCACCTCGTGAAAATGGATATCCTCAACAGGCACACCATGTACTTCTGCTTCTGCTTCTGCCAGAATGGTGAATATCTTTATGGCCATTGTGGTTACTTCCGGAGGGAGGGTGCTGGCTGTGATTATCCTTACTATATCAGACAGGTGGCGGTGAGCTTTTTCTTCCCTGGTTTGCACAACCGTCACCTTTGTACCGGTAATACCGTGTCTCTGGTCTTTTTCCGCTTTAAGCTCCCATCCCGGAAGGTTGAGCCGGGCAAGTTCATTCCTTAGCCAGTCGGGGTCAACACCCAGGTCTATCATGGCGCCGAGGTTCATATCGCCGCTGATACCTGAGAAGCAATCATATACTAGGATAGTCATAACTTAACTATTTGTAACAGAATTTGGTTTCGCAATATCGGAAAAAAATCCGTATTTTGCGGCTTCATTTTTAGCAGTTAGGAGAGGATATGAAGAGAAGAAATTTCATTAAGAAGGGAGCATCTGCCGGTTTGATGGCGGGTGCTGCTCTTGCTTTAGGCGGACGTGCAGGTTTGCTGGCATCGCCCCTGCAATCAAAGCCGTATGATCTGGTTGCTGTCATGGGCGGCACCCCCGAGGCTATGTTTGATCTTGGCATTCAGTCGCTTGGTGGTATCGGTAGTTTTGTCTCCAAGGGGCAGAGGGTCGTGATAAAGCCCAATATCGGATGGGATGTAACACCTGACAGGGCGGCAAACACGCATCCCGGACTGGTAAAGAGGATCGTTGAACATTGTTTCAGAGCAGGGGCAAAGGATGTTTTCGTCTTTGACAACACATGTGACAACTGGGCCAAATGCTATCAGAACTCAGGCATAGAAAAGGCTGTGAAGGATGCCGGCGCCAGAATTGTACCCGGCAACAGTGAAAGTTATTACCAGAGCATAGAGATACCGGGCGCTAAGGTGCTCAGGAGCGCGAAAGTGCATGAGCAGATACTTGAATGTGACGTCTTCATCAATGTTCCGGTACTTAAGCATCACAGCTCGACGAAGATGACTGCAGCAATCAAGAATATGATGGGTGTGGTCTGGGACAGGAGGTTCTGGCATCAGAATAATCTTCACCAGTGTCTGGCAGACTACACTCTCTTTGAGAAGAAGCCTCAACTGAATGTTATTGATTGCTATAATGTTATGGTAAAGAACGGTCCGCGCGGTGTTTCGGTATCTGATCTTGTTGAGATGAAGTCACTTATTATTTCGAAAGACTGGGTTGCTGCCGATGCTGCCTCTGCAAGGATGATGGATCTTAATCCTGCGCAGATAGACTATATTCCGCTGGCTCATGCCATTGGTTCCGGAAATATGAATCTGGAGGAGCTGAACATTCACAGAATCAAAATGTAGACATTGATGAGATCGCCCGTGCTGAAGAGAATCAGGGTGTTTCTGGCTGTTCTGTTTCTGCTTGCCGTAACCTCTGTTTTTATTGATTTCAGGGATCTTATACCCGACAGCTACTACAACTCCATACTTTTCCTGCAGTTTGTGCCGTCGGTGATCAAATTCATAACACTGCCGGCGGTGGCTGCGGCCGGTTTCATTATTATACTGGTGCTGACTGTTCTTACGGGCAGGACGTATTGTTCTGTTATCTGCCCTCTGGGCATCTTTCAGGATATTGTAAGCCGGGTCGGTGGATTTTTCGGCCGAAAGAACAGGAGGTTCGGCTATGGTAAACCTTTTACGATTATCCGTTACGGCATTCTGGCTGTTACGCTGATAGTTACACTTACCGGGGGTATTTACCTGGTCACACTTCTTGATCCGTACAGCATTTATGGTCGCATCGGCACCTATTTTCTCAAGCCGGTTGTGTTGCTGGGGAATAATCTGGTGGCGGCGGTGGTTAATAAATTTGATATCTATTCTGTTTATAGGGTTGACATAAAGGGAGTTACAGCGCTGGCGTATATAATTCCGTCTGCCTTCCTGTTTCTGGTGGTCGCTTTTTCGTTTCGTAAGGGTCGTCTGTATTGCAATACCGTTTGTCCGGTTGGAACCCTGCTCGGAGTTGTTTCGAAGGTGTCGCTGCTGCGTATCAGGATTGACGGGAGTGAGTGCAGCAAATGCGGCAGGTGTGCCGTGGCGTGCAAGGCATCATGTATTGACTTCATGGGCAAGTCTGTTGACCTGTCGCGATGTGTTGCCTGCTTCAATTGCCTCGATACCTGTCCTGATAATGCTGTATTTTACGGATTGCCTGATTTCAGGAAGAAGAGTGCAGTACGGGTTAAGGAGCCCGATGAGGGAAAGAGGAGTTTTGTATCAGGCATTATGTTGCTGCTCTTTGGCATAAGCAGGGTGGCACGCAGCAGGGATGACGTGGTTCCCCAGAAACTAAGTACGATAGCTGAGGAGAGGACATCTCCGGTATGTATGCCGGGAGCCACATCAATAGAGAACTTCCAGGAGAGGTGTACTGCCTGTTCACTGTGCGTAAGTGCATGTCCGAAAAATGTTATTCATCCCTCATTGCTGGAGTATGGGCTTACGGGGATAATGCAGCCGCGGATGGATTATCACAAGGGCTTCTGTAATTTTGACTGTGTCAAATGCACCGAGATTTGTCCGACAGGCGCCCTGATGCCACTCGACGTGGAAGCGAAGAAGCTTACCCAGATAGGAGTAGCAGTTTTTATAAAGGAAAACTGCATTGTACATACCGAAAAGACTGACTGCGGAGCATGTTCGGAGCATTGTCCCACCAAGGCTGTTCAGATGGTGCCATATGAGGGTACCCTGGTGATCCCCGAGGTTACAAAAGAGATTTGTATAGGCTGTGGCGCCTGTGAATACGCTTGTCCCACCGTGCCTTACAAGGCAATTTTTGTAGACGGCAACAGAAATCATATTGCAGCAGAGAAGCCTGAGGTTGAAGAGGCTACGCTTAAGGTGGAAGATTTTCCCTTCTGAGTCGAAGATATTGTTCTAAATTTCGGATTTTCAATTGATCCGGGGTGAAAAAAAAAGCAAAAAAACATGATAATTGTTTTAAAAGTTATTGTCTTGTTATGATAAATTTGGGGTTTTAATTCCTGTATCAGAAAACAAAATCATTTTATATGAAACCTACTCATATTGAGCATATTGGCATTGCGGTGAATAGTCTTGATGAGGCTGTTCCGTTTTATGAAAAAGTTTTTGGGCTGAAATGTTATAACATTGAGGAAGTTGCAGAGCAGAGAGTCAGGACAGCTTTTTTCATGGTTGGCCAGACCAAGATAGAGCTGCTTGAGTCGACTGACCCTGAGGGGCCCATAGGCAAGTTTATTGAGAAGCGAGGAGAGGGTGTGCATCACATTGCGTTCGCGGTTGATAATCTTGAGGATAAGCTGAAGGAGGCTGAGGAACTTGGTGTCAGGCTGATCGATTGTGAGCCGCGCAAGGGAGCTGAGGGTTTAAGCATAGCCTTTCTGCATCCTAAATCGACATATGGTGTTCTTACCGAGTTGTGCGAGGACAAAAACAGATAACTTACATATATTCAATATATACAAATGAATAGTCAGGATAAGGTTAAGCAGCTGATAGACCTCAGGGAGAAGGCCAAGGAGGGCGGTGGCTTAAAGAGAATAGAAGAGCAGCATGCCAAGGGCAAGCTTACCGCCAGGGAGCGACTGGCGATTCTGCTTGACGAAGGCAGCTTCGAAGAGTTTGACATGTTTGTTACTCACAGGACACAGGATTTTGGTCTTGCAGACAAGCAGTATCTGTCCGATGGGGTTGTGACGGGGCATGGAACAATAGACGGCAGGGTCGTTTATGTTTTCTCACAGGATTTCACTGTTTTCGGCGGCTCACTATCGGAGACCTTTGCACAGAAGATTTGCAAGGTGATGGATCTTGCCATGAAGACGGGTGCACCGCTGATCGGAATAAATGACAGCGGTGGTGCCAGGATACAGGAGGGTGTCAGGAGTCTTGCAGGTTATGCTGAGATATTTGAGAGAAACATTCTGGCTTCGGGACTTATTCCGCAGATATCGGCAATATTTGGTCCGTGTGCAGGAGGCGCAGTCTATTCTCCTGCTCTTACTGATTTCATCATAATGAGTGAGAAGAGCAGTTATATGTTCGTTACCGGCCCAAAGGTTACCAAATCTGTTACCGGCGAGGATATTTCCACCGAGAACCTGGGGGGTGCATCGGTTCACTCATCCAAATCCGGGGTAGCACATTTTGTTTCCGAGGATGAAGAGGAGGGTCTGCTTCTTATAAGGAAGCTGCTGAGCTATCTGCCTCAAAACAATCTTGAAGAGCCGCCTCTGAGTGATTGTACTGACCCTATAAACAGGAAAGACGATATTCTTAATGATATATTGCCGGAGAATCCGAACCAGCCTTATGATATCAAGGAGATAATCTACAGGATTGTTGATTACGGAGAGTTTCTTGAAATTCATGCCAACTATGCCAAGAACATAGTTGTTGGTTTTGCCAAGTTCGGAGGTGCTCCTGTAGGTATTGTAGCCAATCAGCCAAATTTCCTTGCCGGGGTTCTCGATATAGAAGCTTCGAGGAAGGGTGCCAGGTTTGTAAGATTCTGCGATGCATTCAATATTCCCATAGTCACGCTTGTTGATGTACCCGGATTTTTACCGGGCAGCGGCCAGGAATACGGAGGCATAATAATTCACGGAGCAAAGCTGATGTTCGCCTATGGTGAGGCTACCGTTCCCAAGGTAACAGTAACGATAAGGAAATCTTACGGAGGAGCCCACTGTGTTATGTCTTCAAAACAGCTGAAGGGAGACCTTAACTATGCATGGCCATCGGCAGAGATAGCTGTTATGGGTCCGCAGGGAGCTATTGAGGTGCTTGAGGGAAGGAAGATAAATGAGATTACCGACCCTGAAGAGAAGAAAGCATATATAAAAGCCAAGGAGGAGGAGTACAAGACCAAGTTTGCCAATCCCTACGAAGCTGCGCGTTACGGTTATCTTGATGATGTTATAGAACCCAGAAACACGAGGTTCAGGATAATAAGGGCATTGCGGACGCTGGTGACGAAGAAGGACCGTGTTCCGATGAAAAAGCATTCAAATATTCCATTATAGAAGAAGGGAGGAAGTTATATGTATTCAGGCTATATAGGAGTAGATTTTTCAGTTATCAACTGGGATGCCTGGCAGGTGGTTATTATTGGCCAGTTGATTGTATTTACAGCACTTCTGACACTTTACCTCATTTTCAGGTATGGTCTTCCGGCTCTTTTCGAGATTAAACTGAAGAAGATCGCCCGTAGTGTTGGCAAAAGGGTAGAGGAGATGCATAAGGAGGTTCCGGCTGACACAAACGCTGCAATAGCGATGGCTATATATCTTTATTATAATGAGTTGCATGACGAAGAGAGTAATGTCATCACTATTAACAGGGTATCAAGGACCTATTCACCGTGGAGTTCGAAATTATATAATATGAGAAACTGGCAATAGGGTTTCTCCCATTATCAGAGGCTGATAACTTACAAAAGATGAAAAGCTACAAGTTCACAATAGACGGAAACACCTTCGAGGTTGAGATCATTCAGATCGAGGGTAATAATGCAAAGATAGAGGTCAACGGCACCCAGTTCAATGTTGAGATACAGCGACAGACGCAGCAACCGGCTAAAACACCTGTTGTGGTGAGGCAATCTGTGCGGGAACCGCAAAAGGATATTGAAAAGAAGACAGGAGGAGCAAAGACTGCGGTTAAGGCACCTCTTCCGGGCGTAATTCTCAGCCTGCTGGTAAAGCCGGGTGATGAAGTCAGGAAGGGCCAGAAGCTGTTTATTATGGAGGCAATGAAGATGGAGAATGAAATCAAGGCTGAGCGTGACGGGGTCATTGCTGCAATAAAGGTTTCGGAAGGACAGTCTGTCTTACAGGAAGAGGTAATAATGGAAATGGATTAACGATGGCAAAGAGACGGTTTTTTACTCTTATCGGGGTACTTATCATACTTTCTCTGGCCTGGACTGCCTTTGTCAAGCCTGAGAAGGAGAGGTCAGCTGCACTTCAGCAGATTGAGCAAACCGCAGGAGTGCAGTCAGATTCTCAGCTGCAGCATGGTGATAATGAACTTGATGTAGATAGTGACAAGGGTATTCTGCAGTTCTGGAGATTCTCAGGTTTCAGGAATGCTACTAAGGGGCATCTGATAATGCTGGCCATAGGCCTCTTTTTTATCTATCTGGCAATCAGATATGATTACGAGCCATTGCTGCTTATTCCTATCGGTAGCGGAATACTTCTTGGGAATATACCATTTTTTCAGGATGGAGGTATTAATCTGCAGATAGGGGTATACCAGGATGGCAGTGTACTTAACTATCTCTACTTCGGGGTTCTCAAGGGTATTTATCCGCCTCTTATATTCCTGGGTATAGGTGCCATGACTGATTTCTCATCACTTATTTCCAATCCGAGGCTGATGCTTCTTGGCGCCGCTGCACAGATAGGCATTTTCATTACTTTTCTGGGGGCGTTGGTACTTGGTTTTGCGCCGCCGGAAGCCGGTGCCATTGGCATAATAGGAGGCGCTGACGGACCGACGGCCATTTTCATCTCCTCGCGGCTGGCGAACGGAATCAATCTATTATCTGACGGGTCCACAGTTAAAAACCTGATCGGACCGATCGCAATTGCGGCATACTCCTACATGGCTCTTGTGCCGGTTATACAGCCACCCATAATGAGGTTGCTGATATCAAAGAAGGAGAGAAAGATAAGGATGAAGCCGCCAAGGGCTGTTTCGAAGCTTGAGAAGATACTGTTTCCGATAATAGGTCTTATACTTACGCTCTTTATTTCGCCCAGTGCGCTGCCTCTGCTTGGTATGCTTTTCTTTGGCAATCTTCTTAAGGAGTCTGGTGTTACGAGGCGCCTGGCTGAGACGGCCCGGAACTCACTGATAGATATTGTAACCATAGTACTTGGCCTCACCGTTGGTGCATCTACACAGGCTGATGTATTCCTGACAGCCGATTCGATACTGATCTTCTGTCTCGGTGCTGTATCGTTTATGATAGCAACATCAGGAGGTCTGCTGTTTGCAAAGCTTATGAACGTTTTTCTGTCAAAGGAGAACAAGATCAATCCGCTTATCGGGGCTGCAGGTGTTTCGGCTGTTCCTGACAGTGCGAGGGTAGTTCAGCATGAAGGACTAAAGTCAGATCCGACCAACCATTTGCTTATGCATGCTATGGCTCCCAATGTTTCCGGAGTAATTGGTTCGGCTGTGGCGGCAGGGATTCTGCTTAGTTTTCTTGGTTAATAAATATCCATATGAAAAAATTCAGATGCAATATTTGCGGCTATCTCTATGATGAGGAGATTGGTGATCAAAATACAGGCATAGAACCAGGCACTACGTTTGAGGAGCTTCCTGACAACTGGTTATGTCCGATCTGTAGTGCCGGCAAGGGGGAGTTCACCGAATTTGAATAGGTCACTGCCCGGGGTGCAGGGGAGAGGATATCAGATTTCAGATTAACGATTTCAGATTTGACGGATTGATCTTCCTGCGGTCTATGAGGTGCAGGGCAGAGGATATCAGATTTCAGATCAACGATTTCAGATTTCAGATTTGATGTATTGATCTTCCTGCGGTCTATTAGGTGCAGGGGAGGTTACCGTTCCGGTATATTTTCAAGTACGTCGAGGAGCAGGTTCCAGAACATGGATGTTGTTTCAATATTTATTCTCTCTTCCGGGGTATGTGCTCCCTTTATTGTCGGACCGAATGAGATCATATCAATTCCGGGGAATTTCTCATAGAACAAGCCGCATTCGAGTCCTGCATGAATTGCACGTACTTCTGCTTCTTTCCCGAACAGTTTGCTGTATGACCTGGTGGTAATTCCCAATATTTCCGAATTGATATCAGGTTTCCAGCCGGGGTATCCTTCTGACTGCACCACTTCAGCTCCGGCGTGTTTCATACATTCAACGACCATACCTGAGGCATTCATTTTACCGCTTTCTACAGAACTTCTTTGAGTGGTAACTATTTCAATTGTTCCCGGTATTTTAAATTTAACAATAGCCAGGTTTGTTGATGTTTCAACGAGGTCTTTCATGTCCTTTGACCACTCTATTACACCATGAGGGCAGGCGTTGAGCATCTTAATGAGCTTGTCGCTGTCTTCGCGAGACATTGTTGTTCCGTTATAGTTATCACGAGATGCTTCGAATGCTATTCCCGGTTCCAGTGACCCATATTCGTCCTTTACTAGCCTGAGGAAATCAGCAGCCTCTGAGGTTACCTTTTCACTATCGCTTTCATTCACTGTAATAATGACGAATGCCTCGCGCGGTATTCCGTTACGAAGGTTTCCTCCGTTGAATTGTGCCAGGCGGAACCCGTATTTCCCTGCCAGTGAGTCCAGGAACCTTGCCATCAGTTTAATGGAGTTAGCCAGACCCTTATGTATTTCGTCTCCTGAGTGGCCTCCTGAAAGACCTGTCAGAGAGAGTTTTATTGAAATCATGCCCTCAGGCATTATCTGCGGTTCGTATGACAGCGTTCCTGTAGTATCTATGCCTCCGGCACATCCGATGAACAATATACCTTCATCTTCCGAGTCAAGGTTAATCATTGTTCTTCCCTCCACAAGTGTGGTATCGATATTCCTGGCACCGGTCATACCTGTCTCTTCATCTACGGTAAAGAGGCATTCAATTTTGCCTGTTTTGATATCGGGGTTTGCCAGGATAGCCATCTGAGCTGCAATTCCGATGCCGTCATCGGCACCAAGGGTGGTACCATCAGCAGTTACCCATCCATCGGCAATCAGAGGTATGATAGGATCCTTCATCCAGTCGTGGGGATGGTCGGAATCCTTTTCACCCACCATATCGAGGTGACTCTGAAGAACTACTGTTTTTCTGTTTTCGAAGCCGGGTGAAGCCTCTTTCACGATAACTATATTCCCAACCTTGTCATCTCTGAATTCAAGATTATGCATGGCTGCAAACTCCTTGAGCCACCTCCTTATCTGTTCTTCATGCTTGCTCAGGCGCGGGATCCTGCAAATATCGCTGAAGTAACTCCATATTTCAGGAGGATTAAGGGTATTGATATGATTCATTAAATAATTTAAAAAGAATTATTACGGACTATCTCAAAGAGGCAAATATAAATAATCTTCAGGTAATTAACAACATAAACTGATTATTGCAATAACCAATCGCCAGGTACCGGAGATCTGTTGCCGCAAGGGTATATTAGATGCAGTCCGAGACCTGCTCCACCGGTACGCTGGAAGTACTCCAGTCTGATAGTATGTATTCCTTTTTTCAGGGCCACGAAGCCTGTTTTTTCGATCATGCCGTGTATACCATCATTGTCGGCAACCATTTGCCTGCCGACAAAAAGTCTGCTTCCGTCATCTGATGTAAGGCAGAAACCATACACACCTGTTTCAGGTATATTGATATATCCCTCAAAAACCATAGCGAATCCCGATTCTCTTCCTGCCAGGCTTTGGTTAATTACATCAGATGATATGTTTGCTACGGGTTGCAGTTTTTCAAAGTCAGGAATAAGATCGAAAGACCCTTCGTAGATATTCACCGACAGGCCTTTTCTGAGTTCCTGTTGCACAGACTCTGCCATCAGAGGCTCTTTCGCGGTTATTGTAATGTCTCTCGTCCTGCTTGTCCGGGTTCCATACCAGGCTTTACTTCTTACTGTAGTGGAAGATGTGATTTCTATCGGGCCGGTATAGAGAGCTGAATTTGAGGAAGGTTCTTTGCCGTCAGCAGTAAATCTGATTACAGCGGCAGAGTCAGGACAGGCGAGTTCGAGCCTGAAAGTGTCAATGAATATTGAAGAGGCATTTACCATATACGGAGGAATGATGCCCTGATGAGCCTTTGAGATGTTGTCAGCGCCCATTTTATCGACTTTGCGGTCGTAAGTAAGAAGGCCGTTGGTTTCAGTTTCAACATCTGTTGTCTGAGTATAGACCACAGCGCTGAGTCCTTTTTCTGATACCAGGGTTCGTATTATACTATAGTAATCTTCGTACCTCATCAGCAGGTCTTCGCGGCTGCTCATATTTCGGTATCCCCAGTTACGCTGTTCCCAGGTATGGTTTGCAACGGGCAGTCCGAGGCCACCGAATTCACCCAGAACAATAGCGCGCCCTTCTTCGGCTTCAGGAGCCCGCGGGTCAGGGTAGTTATGGATATCGAGTATATCTCCGGTGCCCCTGTCTGTCCATCCCGATGCGCTGTTTACCAGTCTTGTCGTATCTATTTCCTTAATAAATTCGGTTATTTCGTAAGTTTCGTGCTGACCCCAGCCTTCATTGAAAGGAACCCATACGATTATTGATGGGTGGTTGAACCTGGTTTCGATCATACTGCGCAGTTCATATCTGAACTGAGAACCCGACTCCGGGTCTTTTTTAATATCGGGCATGCTGCCTGAGATATGGCGGTCTCCGTTTGGCATGTCCTGCCATACAAGAAGTCCGATTCTGTCACACCAGTTGTAGAATACCCTGTTTTCAACCTTTACGTGCTTTCTCAGCATATTGAATTCCATTTTCCTGAGCATCCACAAGTCAGAGATCATAGCCTCCTCAGAGGGAGGAGTGTAGATTCCATCTGGCCAGAAACCCTGGTCAAGAGTACCGTTCTGGAACAGGAATTCACCATTAAGCAGAATTCTGGTGAAACCATCTTCTGTTTTTCCCAGGGAGACCTCTC
Source organism: uncultured Rikenellaceae bacterium (assembly GCA_964568875.1). GTDB lineage: Bacteria > Bacteroidota > Bacteroidia > Bacteroidales > VadinHA17 > SLNP01. Next base: position 23,906 of record CAZMSH010000001.1, read on the forward strand.
TTATTCCGGCAACAGAGGTAACCTGATCAATGATTTTTCCTTCTCTGATCAGTTCAAGTTTCAGATCGTAGAGGTGTGGGTTGGCGGGAGACCACAGGACGGGATTGTCAATTGTTACGGTCAGATTTTCGGTATCAGTGCCTTCAGCAACACCCGCTGTTCTGCCTTTTGCTGAAACCGTAAGCTTTAAGGAACAATTGCCGGCGTCAGCTATCTGAGGTTTTACTGTAATGCTTCCTTCTTTGACGGAGGTATATACAAAGAAAGAACTTATATGGGCATCTGCAACAGGCTCAATCCATACGGTCTGCCATATTCCGCTCGCGGGTGTATACCATATGCCACCCGGGGAAGTTACCTGTTTTCCGCGTGGCTGGGTACCCTTGTCGGTAGGATCCCATACCGAAACCAATAATTCAGCATTACGGCCATTCTCAACCAGGTCAGTAATTTCTATGGTAAATGGATTGTATCCTCCTCTGTGAGAGCCTGCTTCCTTTCCGTTTACCAGAACAACAGTTTCCCAGTCGGATGCTTCAAAATTCAGCATCAGCCTCTTGTTTTTCCATTTTGAGGGAATGGAAAAGGTGGTTCTGTACCAGATGATTTCATTCTCTGATATGCGGCGTTTCACTCCTGAAAGAGCAGATTCAAGAGGGTAGGGAACCAGTATCTTTCCATCCCATTCTTCAGGAGGGGATGAATTAACCGGTGTAATTGCGTAGTCCCACAAACCGTTAAGGTTCATCCACTCTTTTCTTTTCATTGCCGGACGCGGATATGTATCCCATGGTTTGTCAGGGTCTACCTGCAGAGCCCATTCTGTTAAAAGGGGGTTGTCGGCTATGGCCCATGAGGCCTCTCTTCTGTCTGAACAGGAAACCATTAGTCCTGTTAACAGGAAAATAAAGGCGAATATTCTCATTAGTCTATATTTTACAGACTTTCTCAGCCGAGTTTCATCTTTTCGACTTCCTCAATATTCCGTTCGTTGGTGATTGCCTTTGCTACGGGTGTATACAGGAATTCTATCAGGTCCTGGTATTTCTCAGTTATCTTTCCTCTTACCACCTTCATAGTTGAGTTCATCATACCATTCTCTTCCGAGAAACCCTCCTCAAGAACACCAATGGCTACCGGGAGCCATCTTTGGGGGAACATATGGCCGAACCGGCCGTTAAGTCTGTATTCGTTCAGTTCCTGTTCAATTAGCAGGAGAGCTGCCCTTTTGCCTTCGTCTGAGTCAGCGGTGAGTTTTCTCTCTTCAAGATATATTTTCAGTGAGTGCTGATTCGGCACTATAAGTGCTACGGTATAAGGTTTCTGGTTATTGTAAAGCATACACTGGTCGATATATTTCGACTGTTCCGTAATAGCTTCCTCTATTCCCTCGGGACTGAACTTCTCTCCGTCGTCGGCAATCAGAAGGCTTTTGAATCTACCCAGCACATATAGGAATCCGTCCTGCGACATATATCCCATGTCTCCGGTATAAAGCCATCCGTCTCTGAGCGCCTCTGCTGTTGCCGACTCATTTCTCCAGTATCCCTGCATCACATTACCTCCCCTTATCACAATCTCGCCTTTTTCTCCTGCCGGCAGTTCGTTACCATCGTCATCGCATATCTTCAGTTCAAGATTATTGACCAGGAACCCTGACGATCCGAGTTTATGTTTGTGTCGTGCATTCGATGATATGATGGGAGAGGCTTCTGAGAGGCCGTAGCCCTGGAACATAGGTATGCCAATGGCATAGAAGAATCTCTGCAGTTCGATATCGAGAAGAGCCCCGCCGCCTATGAAATAGTCGAGCTCACCGCCGAAAACCTCCCTAATCTTACTGAAAAGTATCTTGTCAAACAGTCTGATTAGCGGAGCTTTAAGCTTTTGCAGTCCTTTGCCTCTGTTCCATCCCTCTTTGTTATATGAATAAGCGAGTTTAACAGCCAGATTAAAGAGAGCTTCTGTAAGCTTGCCTTTTTCCCTTATACCCTTTTCAATATTCTTTCTGAAGTTTTTTGCCAGTGCGGGTACGCTTAGCAGAAGGTTAGGTTTTATCTCCTTCATGCAAATGGGTATGTTACGCAGGGTCTCCATCGGATTTTTACCTGATTTCACTGCAGCGATGCTGGCTCCCTTGCCCATGATACTGTATATGCCTGCAGTATGAGCAAAAGAGTGGTCCCATGGCAGGATAAGGAGTGTCTTGTAGAAGGGAGGGATATCCATCAGGCTGTAGGCCTGATAGACATTTGTAACGTAGTTGCCATGAGAGAGTATTATACCCTTTGGATCGGCAGTGGTTCCCGAAGTATAGCATATATTTGCATAGTCGCTGTATGTCAGGCTGTTGAAGTGGTTTTCAAATGCTTTCATATTATCACCGCCATCGAGCCACTCACGGCCGGTTTTCCTCACTTCGTTGAAATGTATTTCATTTTCATGATACTCCTCCTGTGCATCGTAGAATATTATTTTTTTAAGGCAGGGACATGAGGACGCAATCTCTTTCACTTTCCAGGCCTGGCCGGCAGAAACCATAATCATGGTTGATTCGGAGTGATTTATTCTGAATTCTATCTCATCGGGATTCAGTTTTACCGACAGCGGTACGTTGACGGCTCCGGCATACAAGACACCCAGTTCTCCGATTACCCATGAGTTTCTTCCCTCAGAGAGGAGGCTTATCCGGTCTCCTTTTTTAATTCCCAGCTGCATGAGGCCTGCTGCGAATTCATAGACCTGTCTGCGGGTCTCTTCGTAGGTGGTTCCCTCGTACCTGTCATTGGGTTTTTCCCACAGGTAGACATTGTTGCCAAATTGTTCCACACTCTCCTCAAAGAACTGTATAAGTGATTTCATACGAAAATGGTTTTAAATTGGTCAGGTATTTCGTTAAAAGTGGTACCAATATACGAAAAATGGTTATTAGAGTGTATTGACTGTCAATAATTAGATTTGCACCTGAGTTCAATATATCTTATCTTTGATCGTTATAAGAATCAGATTTAATGGATAATAAAATATGATTTATATGAACAGGACTATTTTATTCGTATTGATCCTTTTGGTTTCTTCTGCAACTTCATGCAAGTTTATCAAGAAGAAGGGCTGGTTTGGAACCGGCAAGGCAGACACGATGCTTGTATGGCAGGCTCAGCAGGAAAGCCGGAGGGTGGCAGACTCGATTGCACGTGCCAGGGAGATTTTCGAGGCGCGTGAGCGTGCCAGAATAGACTCTCTGAACAGGGTAGAGCAGGAGAGACTGGAATATGAGGCCAGGTTCAGGTATCATATAGTTGTCGGCAGTTTCATAACTCCGGAATATGCCAGAAGCTTTAATGAATATATGCAGAGCGAGGGCTTTGATTCAAAGATAGTACAGCGTCCCGGAAGCAGGTTTGAGTTTGTCTCTGCTGAGGTTCATGACAACCTCAGGAAAGCAGTGGAGAGGCTATGGGAGTTTCGCGACACTGTTGTTGTTGATGCCTGGATATATATCAGAAGGTGATTCCCACAATATGATTATTTCCTGAAGATGGTCTGTTCGCGGTCCGGTCCCGTGGAAATTATTGACACCGGCACGCCTGTTTCATCTTCTATCATTCCGATATAATTCTGTAGCTCACGGGGAAGCTTCCCGAACTCCCTTATGCCTGTAATATCCTCACTCCATCCGGGCATTTCCATATAATCAGGTGTAATATGTGCTGAATGATCATAAGGGACTTCACCTGTCGCCTTACCATTTATAGTATACGAGTTGCAAACCCTGATACTGGTCAATCCTGTCAGCACGTCAGCTTTCATCATAAACAGCCTGGTCACCCCGTTGATCATTATGGCGTACTTAAGGGCAGGCAGGTCGAGCCATCCGCATCTTCTTGGCCTGCCTGTAGTTGAACCGAATTCATGTCCCTGTTTTCTTAGTAGTTCTCCTGTCTTATCGTGCAGCTCGGTAGGGAAGGGTCCGCTGCCCACCCTTGTACAATAGGCCTTGAAGATGCCAAAAACTTCACCGGTATTGCGGGGAGGAACACCCAGTCCGGTACAGGCACCTGCGGCTATGGTACTTGAACTGGTAACAAACGGGTAGGAACCGAAGTCTACATCGAGCAGTGTGCCCTGAGCCCCTTCGGCGAGTATTCTTTTTCCCTGTGTGAGCGCATCATTGATGTAGTATTCAGAATTGATAAGAGTGAATTCCTTCATCAGCTCGACACCCTCAAACCAACCCTTCTCATAATCGGCTAATCTGAATTCTGCTCCGTACATTTTCAGAAGGGCAAGATGATCATTAAGCCGTTTTTTATATAGTGATGCAAAGTCTTTATTGAGGATATCGCCAGTACGTATGCCGTTACGTCCGGCCTTGTCAGTATATGCCGGGCCTATGCCTTTAAGAGTTGACCCTATCTTGCCTTCACCCTTTACCATCTCGCTGGCAGCATCGAGCATTCTGTGTCCCGGTAATATCAGGTGACTTTTAAGAGAAATGAACAACCTGCTGACAAGTTCCTCCTTAGCAAGACCTGTTTTCTCCACTTCGGTTTTGAATATGGCAGGATCGATAACCACACCGTTACCAATGATATTAATCTTGCCTTTATGAAATATTCCTGAAGGTATGAGGTGGAGTATATGCTTTACATTATTGAATTCGAGAGTGTGGCCTGCGTTGGGTCCGCCCTGAAAGCGTGCAATAATATCATATTCGGGAGTGAGAACATCTACTATCTTGCCCTTTCCTTCATCACCCCACTGCAAACCTAACAATATGTCTATCTTCATGTTACAGAATGTTCTTTCGCAATTTTACAAGGTCACAATTTACGAAATAAATCGACTCGGGAGCAATAAAAAAGTCCAACCAGCTTCATTTACCTTCCTGTTAGCTGATTTACTGCAGAATCCGGTAATCTGCACAATTAATTGATAAGAGGGCTTCTTTTTGGTAAATAATACATAAATTTGAGTATAAATATCGATCAGAGTTCATTTTTACTTTGTCTTAACACTATCAAAAATCCTTTGAAATCATGAAAAGAATCAAGAATCTACTTATTTCTGTCATTGCACTGCTGATATTCTCTCAGGCAGGATTCAGTCAGGATGACATTATTTTCAGAAGGCATCTGATTAAGTCGGGCTACCACGGCTTATTCTACGGAATAGCCATGGATGTAATATTTGAGATTGACGGAGCTGCTGCGGCAGGTTTGCCGGTTATAGTAGCCGGTACATCGGTTCTTGTCCCTCTGCTGACTAATTCAGACAAGAGTATCGATTTCGGTCCCATGATACTAAACGGCCATGGCAAGAGTCTTGGCTGGGCACATGGATTTGCCATTTCGTCCCTCATCTATGGTGAAAACACTTTCAGCGAGGATAATTACAAGATATCAGTAGGTCTGGGAGCCCTGTCGAGCATCGGAGGAGGCATTCTGGGGCAGAGTCTTGCCAGAAAGAATATGTGGTCGGAGGGTCGTGTTGAGCTATACAGGCATTATGGATGGGTACTGCCTTTTGCAGGTTTTTCGACGATGCTTGCTGCTACTGATAATCCCAGGGTTGCAGGGGCAGGGGTATTGCTGTCAGGAGCCGCAGGGTATTTTGCAGCCGGCAAGATAAGTGACTGGAATGACTATACCAGGGGAGAGATCAGGGCAACCCAGGTACTTTCAACGCTCAACATGGGACTTGGGTTCGGTTATATGATAGACAAGCAGGGAGATGGTGATTTTCAGAGGACAGACTTGTTATATCCCGCCCTTGGGGCCCTGTCAGGAACCGTTATAGGACATTTCTACAACAGGAACCTTGGCTTTACAACACAGCAGGGACTGCTCACAGCATATGCAGCCACAGGAGGTGCTGTAGTGGGGTTGGGTGTTGCCTTACTGACAAACTCTGAAGAGATAACACCATATTATCTGATACCCTATGCAACAGGGATGGCTTCGTACATTGCGGCAGTTGAGATTCTCAAGAGGCGCGGTAACTCCTATTCACTTTCTGAAAGGAGCAACAGGAATAATCTTCAGGTTGCAATAATGCCACAGAACTTGTTAATAAATAACAGATTGGGAGAGAAAGGATTTATTAAAAACGGAAGATATACAGGGATGCAGCCGATGTTTGCTGCCTCGATCACCTTCTGAGATTTAACCCGGCTTATCGCCGGGTTTTTCTTTTCTGGTTCCGTAGATATATAAAGAGTGGTATTGTGGAATAAAGTCATTCATTTCACAGGCTGTGCGGATAATATCGAGAATTCGCGGATCACAAAACTCTATTACCCTGCCGGTCTCCATATCAATAAGGTGGTCGTGTTGTCCGCACTGGAATGAGCGTTCAAACTGGGCCATATTCTTTCCGAACTGGTGTCTTGTGACGAGATTGCAGTCCAGCAGCAGTTCAATTGTATTGTACAGAGTGGCACGGCTTACCCTGTAATTCTTGTTCTTCATGAATATGTACAGACTTTCAATGTCGAAATGGCCGCTGCGTGAGTAGATCTCTTCGAGTATTGCAAATCTCTCAGGTGTTTTTCTGTGACCCTTCTTTTCAAGGTAATTTGTGAATATCTGCCTGACTATCTTTTTGGTATCGTCATTAGCCATAACTGATCCAATTAAAAACAAGAGCAAATTTATGATTTTTTTCATATCCTGTGAAGAAACAGGATGTTTATTCTGTATACTCTTCAACCCGTCTTACAGAATCGAGGCCTTTAATGTTTGATATTTTGAGTATAACGTTGTTGAGGTCATTGGAATGATGTACATACAGGTCGATCGTACCTTCGAATATACCATTGTTGACAGATATGTTGATGTTTCGCATGTTAACATTCAGCTCATGCGATATTATGTGGGTGATCTCGCTTGCAAGGCCCATACGGTCGATACCTGTCATCTTTATTCTGGCAAGGAATGATACCAGTTTATGTATTGTCCACTTTACTGCTATAATCCTGTCGCCCTCGTTTGACAACAGTCTTATGGCTACCGGGCATCTGGGCTTATGAATCACTATTGAGTCTCCCTTTCCTATATAACCGATTACCTCATCGCCCGGTATCGGATTGCAACAGTTCGCAATTTCGTATGATGGTTTGTCGTTACCAAGACTCTCACGGAGCAGATACGGTACCTTCTTATCAATAACGGGTTGCTTTTTCTGCTTTTCCTTTTCAGTATCTTTCCTGCTCTGGTCTCTTTTCGATCCTGCAAGTCGTAGTTCCCAGTACTTGATCAGTTTTTGAGTGGGGTTTTGTCGTACCACTTTCTTCAGATTGTCGAGAGTTATTATTCCCAACCCGATTTTTGAATAGAGTTCATCTTTATTCAGAACCTCGTAAGCAGGAAGGAGTTTTTTAAATACCCCTGACCCGGGCTGTACTCCCAGTTCTGCGAGTTTCTTTTCCAGTATCTCTTTTCCCTTGTGCAGCCTGTCTTTTGTTTCAGCCTTCAGTGCATCGGAGATAGCAGACTTAGCCTTGGCTGTCTGCACATAAGAGAGCCATTCCTTTTCAGGTCTGGCTATGTCAGAGGTGATAATCTCTACCTGGTCGCCACTCTGCAATATAGTACTCAGGGGCTGGAGTTTATAATTCACCTTTGCACCTATTGCCTTGTTGCCTATCTCAGTATGTATCTCATAGGCAAAATCGAGGGCTGTAGATCCTTTTGGCATATTTATCAGGTAACCCTTTGGCGTAAAAACCATAATCTCTGTTGAGAAAAGGCTCATTTTGAACTCATCAAGGAACTCTATCGGGTCTTCAAGGGGGTTTTCGAGCATTACCCTTATCTTTTTGATCCATTTATCGAGTTCGTTCTCGCGGGCCGGTTCTCCCTTATATCTCCAGTGAGCAGCATAACCCCTCTCTGCAATTTCATCCATCCTGCGGCTCCTGATCTGCACCTCTACCCATTTGCCCTCCGGCCCCATTACCGTAAGGTGCAAAGCCTCGTATCCATTTGGTTTGGGTCTGTTTACCCAGTCTCTCAGCCGGTCGGGTTTAGAAGGATAAAAATCTGTAATAATGGAGAAGATATCCCAGCATTGTGTTTTCTCCGGAATATCGGGCAGCGGTTCGAATACTATCCTTACTGCCAGTATGTCGTATATCTCTTCAAAGGGGACATTTTTTGCCTGCATCTTCTTCCATACCGAATATATTGATTTCGGACGTCCGCTTATGTCGAATATATATCCGGCCCCGGTAAGCCTCTCAATGATTGGCATTGAGAATTTATTTATCAGGGCAAGGTTCTTTTTTTCACCATGCTTGATTTTTCTGGCAATCTCTTCAAATATACGCGGGTGGCGGTACTTAAGGCTTAGGTCTTCCAGTTCGGTTTTTATGGCATACAAGCCCAGCCTGTGGGCCAGAGGTGCGTAAAGATAAATGGTTTCACCGGCCACCTTCATCTTCTTGTGTTCGGGTAATGAGTCGAGGGTGCGCATGTTATGCAACCGGTCTGCTATCTTAATCAGTATAACCCTGATATCGTCGCTTATGGTCAGCAGCATCCTCCTGAAGTTTTCAGCCTGCAGAGAGGAGTTTTCCTTGTTATATGTTCCGGAGATTTTTGTAAGTCCGTCAATCAGTGTTGCTATCTTCCCTCCGAATTCTTTTTCAATATCCTCCAGCGTGGCTTCAGTGTCTTCGACAACATCATGAAGCAGTGCTGCTGTAATTGACTTTGCTCCAAGACCTATCTCCTGATTAACTATGCGTGCAACCGCTATCGGATGTATAACATAAGGCTCGCCCGACTTCCTTCTCATATTCCAGTGAGCTTCATTTGCAACACTGAATGCTTTTTCGATCATCTCTCTGTCACCGGGCTTGTCACACCGATAAAGATTGTTCATCAGCAGTTCATATTCTTCACTGATTTTCTTAACATCTTCATCGTCAAAAACATTCTTGTCAACCATATTCCGGCGGTTATCAGAGCCTCGTAAGAAAGTACAAATATAATTCAGTTGGTTGACATTCTTAACGGCAAGAGAGGATATTATTCAGACACAGAAGCTAATTGTTGTAAATAAGCGCTACCGTTCCGGTCATCTCTTTTGCCTGCCCCGATGGTGTTTTTATCCTAAGAAACCAAAGGTACACATCCGGGGGCAGCTTTTCCCCTTTCAGGGTTCCGTCCCATTGTTCTGTATACTTATCTGTTCTGAAAAGTATCCTTCCTTCCCTGTTTCTGACTATCATCAGGTATTCTGTCGGGGTAAAGGCCATTACTGGTCCGAAGTAGTCATTTAAGCCATTGCCGTCGGGTGTGAATGCATTTGGCATATAGAATGATTCAGGGCCTTCAAGGCATACCGTGTTTGATACTGACTCATAAATACCGCCATCTGATATTGCACTTAATGCAGTGAGTCTGAAGCAGGTCTCTGCTCCTGTGATTTCATATATCAGGTTACGGTAATCTATTGCATATGATGAATCAGACGGAGAGAGCCTGGCCATTTCCATGAAATAGGCATCTCCGGTGTGGTATTGCAGAAGGTATTCTTCAACACCCTGAGCCCATCCTGTATATTGGTTCCATCTGAACAATAGAACAGGATCAGACAGTTCATATGACAGAACAATATTTCCGGCGGGGTGGGAAGAGATGAGAGGTGTTCCACAGTTATTAATAACTTCAGCAATATATGAGTACCTCCGGTTTGTGGTTACCTGGCTGTCGGTTATATTAAATGAACCTCCTGTTGACCTGATGCTTACTGTCGTTACGTAGTCACCCTCTTCCTCCTTTCGCAATATTCTGAAATTATCGAGTTCCGACTGCGGGTCATAACTTACCGATACCTCAATCTGGTCAGATGAGTTTACCGTTATGTTTGAGATTTGTAACCATGCAGGTGGCTTCTCAATGTCGGTAAGAACAGATACCCAATTCGACAGTGAAACGGAATTATCAGCCATCACGGCCTGTACCATAAGCAGGTAGCTTCGGTCTGTCTCAAAGGCTGTCCATTCAAATGTCTGTCCGGCCTGTGTCGCTGTGAATATTTTCATGAACTCACCACCTTCTTCTGAGGCATAGACCTCATATGCCGTTACTGTGGTGTTTACAGGGGTGTATTCCGACCATGAGATATCAATTTTGTTATTACATGTATCGAGGTCGGCCGTAAGGAACACTGTACCCAGGGGATTTGACAACGGACTGATATTAAGCTCGTTGTCTATTGCTGCCACTACATATGACTCACTGAAGAATAGGGCGCCTGTCGAATAGTCTGTAAAGGTAAGAGATGATGGATTCCACAGTGTGTCGACGGCATATCCTTCATTATTGCGGTATCTGTATATGACGTATCCGGCAACACCTGATGACGGGCTTGCTGTCCATGTCAGGGTTGCAGATGCAGATTGGTTATTTACCGTTACATTGTCAAGGACAGGTGGCAGCGGCTGGGAATAACATTCTGACGTGCCCTGCATAATATGGGCTGCTATCATCATTAAGAATATGATATACCGGTGATTTCTCATTCCATTCTGCCTGCGACTACTTCGCAGAAATTATCCTTATTGTAATACGTTTCAGCAAGCTGTTTTATTTCACCTGGTGTTATTGATCTTATCTTTTCCTGCAGGTTGTTATAGAAATCCATATCCAGTCCTGCCTCCAGGGCCGTCATAAAACTGTCACATAAAGAGAAAGGGCCGTCGAACTGCCTTACCAAATCACCCAGCATGCTGTTTCTTACCAGTCTTAATTCGCTCATGCTGACCAGTTTACTATTAAGGGTGTTCATCTCCCTGTATATCTCCCTAAGAGCGGCACGGGTATGTTGCACTCCTGTTTCCGTTGAAATAAGAGAGAGGCCTCCCAGTGCGTATGAGTGTAGTGATGAGCCTATTCCATATGTAAAGCCTTTGTCTTCTCTCAGGTTCTTCATCAGCCTGGAACCGAACCAGCCTCCCAGGATTGTATTTACCACTTTCAGTCCCTGAAAATCAGGGTGATCCATCTTCACCGTTTTACCTGCTATTCTTAGAGAACTCTGTAGTGCGTCATTTTTCCCGATAAAAATTTTACGGCCCCTGTAATCTGTTTCGGGAAGGAGGGGAAAAGAGTTTCCGGCGTGGGAGGCCGGTCTCTCTCCGAAGAGCTCTTCTATTACTGTTATTTCAGCATCTGATATTCTGCCGGCGAGAGCTACACTTTTAAGTCCGTTTGTGTAGAATCTGTTATGAAAACTTATTAGGTGGTCTCTGGTAATCTGATCAAAATATTCAGGCTGTATCCTTCGCCCATAGGGATGGCCGGAGCCGAAAAGAAGTTCAAGCATTGATTCGAGGGAGATGAAGCTTACTTTTTGCCTGTTGATCATGAATGACTGCAACCTGGTTTCCTGGTGCATCTTCATCTCCTGTTCAGGGAAGAGAGGTTCGGAGATGACATGGTTCAGCAGTCTTGCTGTTTTACTGAAATCAGCAGGCAGCATGAAAAGTTGCACGACGGCTTTGTCTCTTTCAACAGAGAAGTTTGGAAATGAGCCGTGGAAATCGAATGCTTCATCTATCTCTTCAGCTGACATTGAGGCTGTTCCTCCGGGAAGCAATACGTTGGTAAATCTTGCCTGCAGTGGCAGTGATTCATTTACAGTACCTGCGTTAAAAGTAAGGTCGAGACGTACTATCTCGGTCGATACGGAAGGAAAGAGGTATAGTGGAATCCCGTTCTTCAGGAGATGGATACCGGGGTTCTTCAGCACTCCCGTAACGGGTAGTTTTACCGTTGGCGGCCTGTCTGTTTTTTCTGATCTTTTCATTTTAGTCGTTGCTGATTTTACGGTACAGGAGTGTGGATGCTGATTCTTCTGTCAGTATCTTATCAGCGGTTTCAGTTATCATTTCAGCTGTTACGGATGAGTAAGAGCTTACCTCCTCATTTATTTTCATTGCATCTCCCATCAATTCAAACAGTGACAATGCTGTTGCCTTGTGAAGTACACCTGCATGGGAGAGATGGAAAGACGATTCGAATCTGTTTTTAACCTTTTGCAGTTCACGTGGTGAGGGAGGTTCTTTCCTGAGCCTTTCTATCTCCTCTTCGAGCGCCTCTTCGGCAGTTTCTATTGCTACCTTATCAGAGATCCTGCCATATATAAGAAGCATACCATTGTCGAGCTCTCCTGTTATGAATGCGTTTATTTCGCTGAATACCCTTTTATCCCTTACGAGGGAAGCGTACAGCCTCCCTGATTCTCCTCCGGCCAGGATGTCTGTCAATGCATCAAACGTATGGAATTCATAATCGCTTCTTTTGCATATCACCCATGCCTTATAAATAGCATCGGCAGGGACATCACGGGTAAGCGAGAGTCTTTCCGGTTCCTTTTTAACCGGTTCACCGGGCAGCCCTGGCTTCGCCGGGGAGGCACCCGGGCTGATACTACCGAACCATTTGTTTGCCAGCCTGAGAGCCTTTTCTGGCTTTATGTTGCCCGCGATAGTCAGAATTGCGTTCTCCGGGTGATAATATGTGGTGAAAAATTCTCTCAGCCGCTCGTGGTCTGCCTTTTCGATGTGTGAGATGTCGATGCCGATTGTGGGCCATCGATAGGGGTGAACCTTGTAGACCAGAGGGCGGAGGTTAAGCATAACATCTCCGTAGGGCTGGTTGAGATATCGCTGTCTGAACTCCTCTGCCACCACTTTCTTCTGCACCGTCAGGCTTTTATCTGACAGGTCCGGTCCTTTCATCCTGTCTGATTCCAGCCAGAGGGCAGTTTCAATGTTTGATACAGGTATGGTGATGTAGTAGTTGGTAATATCGGTGTTTGTGAATGCGTTGCTTTCACCTCCTGCGAGCTGAAGTGACCTGTCGAAATCCCTGACAGCCCCGGTTCCCCCGAACATAAGGTGCTCGAACAGATGTGCAGAGCCTGTCATATCGGGGTGCTCGTTTTTGGATCCGACATTGTAGAGGATATTTACCGCTGCCAGGGGTGTCGAGGTGTCGGTGTGCACGAGTAGTTTCAGGCCGTTGTCGAGTGTATATTTTGAGGTGTTGATTATCATGGGCAGATTCACTTTGGAACAATTTGAAAGACGCAATGTGCAAACATAAAGAAAAACGGTGAGACTAAAGTTTTGTTCTTATATTTGCATTTCCGCTGTGTTGCACGGGTCTGATTTTGCATATGAAAATTGATTTGAAACGGCTTTTGGGGGTTCAGTTTTACCGAAGATTACTCTTTGCGGAACAGAAAAGATTAATCTACTTCCTGAGCCTGATAGTGGGCTTTGCAAGTGCACTGGCTGCAGTAATTCTCAAGAATGCCATTCATTTCACCCATAAGTTGCTTACCAGTGGATTTGTAAAAGAGGATTCTGAAAGCTATCTTTTTCTCGCTTATCCCCTGATGGGGATTATTATCACCTGGCTGTTCGTGAAATATGTTGTACGTGACGAGATAAGTCATGGTGTGAGCCGGATACTGAAATCTATCAGCAAGGGGAATTCGGTTATTAAGCCACACAACAACTGGTCGTCAATTGTCGCGAGTACCATTACAATCGGATTTGGAGGATCAGTAGGAGCAGAGGCACCGATTGTCCTGACCGGAGCCTCTCTGGGGTCGAACATAGGGAGGTGGTTTGGTTTGAATTACAAGCAGATAACCCTGTTGCTTGGTTGTGGGGCCGCAGGTGCTGTGTCAGGCATTTTTAAGGCTCCGCTTGCCGGTATAATATTCACCCTTGAAATACTGATGCTTGATCTGACGATATCGTCGATAGTGCCACTGCTGATAGCATCGGTCACTGCAAGTACCGTTGCCTATTTCTTTATGGGTAATGAAGTGCTGTTCAGTTTTGCAGTTAAGGATACTTTCCTCCTTAGCAATCTGCCATGGTATGCTCTTCTGGGTATTGTAACCGGCATAGTATCGGCCTATTTTTCAAGAGTCACACTATATGTTGAGCGGCAGTACCAGAAGATCACGACACAGGGAGTCAGAGTATTTGCCGGCGGGTTGGTTCTGGGATTACTGATATTTCTTTTACCTCCGTTGTATGGTGAGGGATATGAAACCATAATGGAACTCCTGAACGGCAATTCTGATGCAATTTTTGACAGCAGCCTCTTTTCGGGCATGTCGGGAAGTTTCGGAGTTCTTCTGCTCTTTCTGGCTGCACTGGTACTGGTAAAGGTTATTGCCACAAGCTCCACAAACGGGGCAGGAGGTGTGGGAGGAATATTTGCACCGTCGCTGTTTGTGGGGGGCGTGTCTGGCTATCTGACGGCATCGGTTATGAACGGTGTGTTCGGACTGGGGGTTCCTGAAAGCAGTTTTGTTCTTACAGGTATGGCCGGAACCATGGCTGCCATCATGCATGCGCCGCTGACAGCCATATTCCTTATCGCCGAGATTACAGAGGGGTATGGCTTGCTGATACCACTTATCGTTACTTCCACAATATCATTCATTACTATCAAGGGGTTTGAAAGGCATTCGATTTATCATAAACAACTCGCCAAGGCAGGCGAACTGATAACCCATGACAAGGATCAGGCTGTACTGACGCTGATGGACTGGACAAAGGAGATAGAAAAGGACCTGGCAACGGTAAGGTCGGGAGACACTCTTGGTCAGTTGGTTAAGGTGATTTCAACTTCACGGAGGAATATCTTCCCGGTGGTTGACGAATATAATGTTCTCGAAGGGGTTGTTCTTCTTGATGATGTAAGGAAAATAATGTTTGATATTGATAAGTATGATGAAGTGACTGTTTCACAACTTATGACAATGCCACCATCGTATGTCGATATACGTGAAAAGATGAATGTTGTGATGGATACATTCAATAAGACCGGTGTCTGGAACCTGCCTGTGCTTGACGACGGCATTTATGTTGGGTTCATATCCAAATCGAGGATCTATTCTGCTTACCGTGAACTGCTCGTGCAGGTAACAGAGGAGTAAAATAGTGCTCTGTTTTTTTATATATTTACCGGTCGAATAAACTGATCATGATTAATAATCAAAACTCAACATAATGAAAAGAGACAAAGCTATATTTGATTTGATCGCCCTTGAGAAGGAACGGCAGATTAACGGACTGGAGTTGATTGCATCAGAAAACTTCGCCAGCGACCAGGTTCTTGAGGCCATGAGTTCGGAGATGAACAACAAATATGCCGAGGGCTACCCCGGTGCCCGCTATTACGGCGGGTGTGAGGTCGTAGATCAATCAGAACAGATTGCCATTGACAGACTCAAACAACTGTTTGATGCCAGCTATGCCAACGTGCAGCCTCATTCCGGGGCACAGGCCAACATGGCTGTTTTCCTTGCCGTCCTTAAACCCGGTGACACCTTTATGGGTCTTGATCTTGCCCATGGAGGGCATCTTTCACACGGCTCACCGGTGAATTCATCGGGGATATTATACCGCCCTGTGGCTTATGGCGTCGATGAGGAGACAGGCAGGATTGACTATGACAAGATGGAGGAAATAGCACTCAGGGAGAAGCCCAAGCTCATCGTGGGCGGTGCCTCTGCATACAGCAGGGAGTGGGACTATGCCAGGATGAGGAAGATAGCCGACAGTGTCGGGGCGCTCTTTATGGTTGATATGGCTCATCCAGCGGGCCTGATTGCTGCCGGTTTGCTCGATAATCCCCTTAAGCATGCCCACGTTGTTACCTCGACCACACATAAAACACTTCGTGGCCCGAGAGGCGGCCTTATTCTGGTAGGAGAAGATTTTGAGAATCCATGGGGCATCAAGACCAACAAGGGAGAGATAAGAATGATGTCATCTCTGTTTAATTCGGCTGTTTTCCCCGGCATACAGGGAGGACCACTGGAGCACATAATAGCAGCGAAGGCAGTGGCCTTTGGTGAGGCCCTTGATCCTTCCTTCAGGAGTTACCAGGAGCAGGTAAAAAAGAATGCTGCTGAGATGGCTAAAGCCTTTACCGACAGAGGCTACAAGGTAATTTCCGGCGGAACCGACAATCATTTGATGCTGATTGATCTCAGGACGAAATTCCCGGAGCTCTCAGGCAAGAAGGCGGAGAATACCCTTGTAAGGGCACATATTACAGTCAACAAAAATATGGTGCCGTTTGATTCCAGATCGCCTTTCCTGACCTCGGGGTTAAGGGTGGGTACACCTGCCATTACCACAAGGGGTCTAAAGGAGAAAGATATGGATATAATAGTCGGTTTTATCGATGAAATCCTTTCAGATATTGAGAATGAGGAGTTAATTGCCAAAGTCGGCGGCAAGGTTCATTCAATGATGAAGGATTATCCGCTTTTTTCAGCATAATGTCTATTTAATAACAATTGCTGGTCCCCAAGAATCAAAATAATGTTTATATTTAGATATTCTAAGGTTTTGGAAAACTGAGACAGAAGCTATGGACCGCACAAAGATCATTTTTATTGTAGATGATGATCCTTTCATAACCATGTTGGTTGAAAAGAGATTCACACCGGAAGGATACCGTGTGGTTAAATTCGATTACGGGGAGGATTGTCTTAAGGAACTCGATCAGAATCCTGATCTGATAATTCTTGATTATCTGTTTCACAGTACGGGAGGCGAGGTAATGAACGGCATGGAGATTCTTGACTCTGTCAAGGCGCGCAAACCTGATATCCCGGTAATAATTCTTTCCGGCCAGGATAAGGGAGAGGTTGTTCTTGAGCTTGCCAGAAAAGGGATCGAAGAATATGTGATTAAAGATAACAAGCTTATTGACAACCTTAGTAACGCCATCAAGGAGATACTTTCCCGATAAATTTTTCAGACCTCATGGAGTGGTATATTTATGTAATTCTTGTCGTGGCAGGAATAGTGGCCGGTTTTATTAACATGCTGGCAGGAAGCGGTTCCCTTATAACATTGCCTCTGCTTATGTTTGTCGGCCTTCCCCCAACGGTAGCGAATGCAACAAATCGTATCGGGATACTGATACAGAGCATAGTAGGTTCGGCCAGTTTCAGGCAGCAAAAGGCATTTACATTTCGTGAAAGCATATGGTTTCTGCTGCCCTCGGCAGCAGGGTCTGTTCTCGGCGCCCTCATAGCATCCAATTTCAACGAAGAGCTGATGAGAAGGGTGATTGGCGGATTGCTTCTCTTTATGTTTTTCATGATTCTGTACAAGCCTGAAAAATGGATTGTCGCCCGTAATCATGATCTGCACAGGGCTCCTAAAGCCTGGGTGTTTGTAATCTTCTTTCTGATAGGTATTTACGGTGGTTTTATTCAGGCAGGGGTGGGATTCTTTCTGCTGGCAGGCCTGGTATACGGAGGGGGAACAGATATTATCAAAGCCAATGCTCTGAAGGTTTTCATTACCGGTGTCTTCACAATCTTCGCGATGGGTGTTTTCATCTTTTCTTCCCAGATAGACTATAAGACAGGACTTATTCTTGCCTCCGGAAATGCAATCGGGGCTTTCCTGGGGTCAAGGGTTGCTGTCAGTTGGGGGCCACGATTCGTGAGGATAATACTTCTGGTAGTTGTCTTTGTCTCTTCGCTGGAGCTTACCGGTGTCATCGATCTTATTGTAAACGCGATACGCACCCTCTTTGCCTGAGAGGGTGATGCAGATTACTTTCTCCGGATACTATTTTATCTCAGGATGAAGTGGTAGGTGATGGTTCCCTTTTGGAGTATGGCAGCGTCGGGCTTGGCGTCGAACCTCGCCTGAAGAGCAGCATCCCTGGCTACTTTAAGCAGATTTTCATCGAGAGTTGTGGAACCCTTTACACCGGGGTTTGCTGCGGTTACCCTTCCTGTGCGGTCTACTGTAATTTCAACGACCACGATACCTTCAACCTGTAGTTCATATCTAGGCTGAGGGAGCGATTGCGCCGTTCTGCCTGCAAGGTCATATGAGGTACCACCCGTTCCCAGACCGGAGCCTTCACCACGTGTCCTCTGATCAACAGAACCTGTTTTAACGCCCTGATTACCGGTTCCTGTTGTATCACCTTCTCCTGTTGACTTTGTGGCTGTATTCCGGCCGCTAAGAGCATCCTTTGTGCGTGCCATTGCCTCCTGAATCTTTCTCTGTTCTTCTTCGACCCTCTTTCTTTCAAGCTCTTCTGCTTCC
>CAZMSH010000001.1:42132-260612 GCA_964568875.1 uncultured Rikenellaceae bacterium
TCCCTTGCCTTTTTCGGAAGGGAATTCATAAATTCTGTTATCACTCAGGTCTTGTTGCAACGATAGTCTTGAATTTGTTCCTGTTGGCAATTTTCAGTACTTCCACTACGTATTTCCATGGCACAGATTCATCGCTATGGATAGAGATGTATATATCCTCTGACTCACCGACTTTTTGTATAAGAGCTGCTTCGAGGTTTTCGAGCCCAACCTCATTATCTTCAACGTAAAAGCGGATATCGGGTGTGATTGAGACCGTTGTAAGCGGCTTTGCAGATGTCTGCTGGCTGCTTCGCGGCAACAGCAGTTTGAGAGCAGTAGGATGTATAAGGGTTGATGTTATCATAAAGAATATCAGCAACAGGAATACAATGTCTGACATTCCTGCCATGCTGAAGCTCGCGCTTACTCTGTTTCTCTGTTTTATTGGCATTTCAGGCCTATTTTACAGGTTCGTTCAAAATATCCATAAATTCGGTTGAAGTAGCCTCAAGTTTGAATACCACCTTTTCAACCTTTACTACAAGCATGTTATAGGCGAAATATGCAAGTATACCTACTATAAGGCCTGCCACAGTCGTTACAAGCGCGGTGTAGATACCGTTGCTTAGCATTGAGACGTCTATATTGCTTCCGGCGTTGGCCATATCATAGAATGCCTTAATCATTCCTATAACCGTACCGAGAAATCCTATCATCGGTGCAGCACCTGCCACTGTTGCCAGCACGGGGAGTCCTTTCTCCAGTTTATATATCTCAAGTTTGCCAATATTCTCGATTGCGGTATTGACATCGTTGAGGGGACGGCCCAGCCTGTTGATACCTTTTTCCACCATTCTTGCTGCCGGACTGTCATTTGAGCGGCAGAGAGCCATTGCAGCATCAATTTTACCATCGTAGATATAGTCCTTGATCCGGTTCATGAAGTTCATATCCTCCTTGCCTGCGCGTGTAATCACGTAGTATCTTTCAACATAAATATAGATGGCAATAAATGAAAGCAGTAGTATAGGTAACATAACCCATCCTCCCTTAATTGCCAGATCAATAAATGATATGCTGATTTCCTGTGGTTCTTCAAGAGTGGCAGGAAATTCCTGAAACATGCTGCTAAAAAGGATCATAAATCGATATTTTTAAATTCAAGCGCGAAGTTATTAAAAAAACGTCTAAAAGGTCTCTGTATTATCCTGACTGTTGATAAATGTCAGAAGAAGACCCTGTTTGAGGTTCTGGCGTAACAGAGTCATGCATATTGGAAAATCACTTCTCCTTTACCGGTTTTGTTTCCTCCTCCTTCCTGCCCGCAGCCTCAATTTTTCTTCGGAAGATGTTTCTGAAGTTGTCAAATTCATGTCTGAAGAAGATACCTACACCCTGGGTGTAGGGAGAAGTTTCGTAGAAGATATTGTCGTTTGACCTGTTGAAAAATTTAAACTTGAGTTTTTCCGTTATTCTTACTTCAACGTCGAATGCACCGGTTACAGTGGTTGCAGTTGAGCTTGTTTGAGCCGTTCCGGTTCCAACGTCAAAATTTCCATTTATGGTTACCCTGTCATTCAGAAGCTGTGTTGAAAAGGCCATTTCAACTTCCTGTGCACTTATTTCATTACCCGGTCGGTAGACAAATCCAAGATCGAAGTCGTTGCTTATCTGCGACAACCAGTTGGTCAGCTGATTTGAAACCATCTCCATTGTATTACCTATGGCCGACATGCCGGCACCGGCAGTCGGTATTGCATTGGTACCGGCACGGAATGCCGGGTCGGGGTAGAATCTTGCCATTACCAGCAGGTAGGCAAATTGCCTTACAAGTTCCTCATCAGTGTTTATAGCATTCCGGAGATAGCTTCTGGTCTGCTCATCGGCAGTGGGCAGGTTTATATCAAAGACGATAACAGGATTCATTAATTTGCCGCTGAGGTCGAGAATACACTCAACGGGTATTCTGTCCCTGAATCTCTCATCCTGGAGCAGGTCATACAGTGAAGCTTCGAGTCTGTATCTTGCTGTTATCTCTATGTCGGCATCTGTAATATCTCCGTTCCATGACAGTCTGCTGCCCTCATCGACGCTAAACCGTTTGTTGAACATATTGCCAAGTGTGAAGAGGTAGTCTCCCGAGCTAAGTATGTAGTCGCCCGACAGTGTGAAATCTCCTTTTGGCGTAAGGCTGACATTCAGTTTGCCCGATCCGCGTCCTCTCATTACATCACCGGCCTTTGCATCAAGAACCAGTTGCACCTCTGCTTCGGGAGTCACATCAAGGTCGAAATTCAGTGAGATGGCACTCTCCTCTGACTGTGCGGTTCGCGCAGACTGATTATTACTTTGATCTAATGGTATGTCTGAACTTGTAAAGGTCACAAATGAATAATCGCCGATACTCTGGGTTGAATTCATCGGTATGAAGAACCTGGTGTTTCTGTCAGTGCGGGCCGAAATATCAAATCCGATATTACCTTCACTGCCCCTTATTGCTATTGCTCCTGTGGCATATGCTGTGCCGTAGAAAATGTCATTGTCTTTTTGACGGGTATCCAGCACTTTCATCTGGTTGGCGTTGAAAGTAAGGTCTATACCGTAATCCCTGAAATTCCTGTGTCTTATTATGCCATTCATCAATGCAGTATTGCCACGGTCGTCAGTCATCGATATATTGTTGAATATGATTCCCCTCTGGTCGAATCTGATACTATCATTGAAGAAGTACTGCGACTGGAGGTAATCGACCTTTATTTTTCCATCTTCAACAAAAAGAGAGCCGGTTAGTACAGGTTCTTTGAGTCTGCCTGACAGATTCACGGAACCGTAGGCGTATCCTCCTATACCCGATGCAAATGTTTTCAGCAGCGGGTTAAGAATGTCTACAGGCAATCTGTTTGCGGTGGCAGTAAGAGTAATATCTTTATCTTCTGGGTTATAGAAGCCATTAAGGTCGAGTGCCCTTACACCGTTAAGGTCGTTATAGAGTGTTATGCCTGCCAGCCTGCTGGTATTATCCCAGACAGATTTCAGATAAAGGTTTCCGTATTCATGATCGATAAGGCGAAAATTCTCGACGACAACGTCATCAGTTTCAAGCATTACATCACCGAGTATTCCTGTGAGTATAACCCGACCTGAGAGGCTGCCTCCCACAGAAAACTTCAGTTTATCGGCCTGAGGCGGGTCTGAGAGGTAATTCAGTCCGCCTATATTGATGCCATCAAATTCAAGGTGGAGTGTATCGGTTTTATGTGGAGACACGGTACCTGAAAGCCGGTAGAAATTTTGACTGCTATTGATAAGCAGCTCCTCTATCGTGATATTTTTTTTCTGAACCGTTATTTCAGAAGGGTTTATTGTCCATTTATCATCTCTGATCCATATCTCGGTTGGTTCAATTGCAACCGAGGCGAGTTTTACGGAATCGATGTTGTGGAACGAGGTTGTCAATCTCAGATCCCCCTTCGTTACGCTCATATCATTGTTGTCCCATCCGGCATAAAGACTTGCCACGTCTGGTTTTGTCTCCATAAAGATATTGAATCCGCCCAGCACAAGCTTACCTGCCAGGGTAAAAGCACCAGACGTTATTTCGAGTTCAGAAACGGAATCAAGAGCCTCAAAAGAGAGATTCATTTTTTTCATTTCATTACCCTTGTAGGCTAAACTTTCGAAATTAGCCTCAGCTGTTGTCTTCTCCAGCTCGTTGTATTTCATTATTATCTTGCTGCCGGGGGCTATTTTCATTCCGGTGCCCAGAAATTCATTGAGTTTATCGGTTTCTTTCAGCTCTGCTTCGAGTTCAAAATTATTTTCGCCGGACAGATCTGCTGATGCATATTTTCCAAATTCTGATGGCATAAGTTCTGCAAGCAGGTTTTTGAATGATTTTGTGAGAGTTGCAAAATTATATTCCCCTCTCAGCCTGAGGTTGCCGAAGTCAGAATTCAGATCCATGGCCCTGGTTTCGTTGTCTGCCCATGTCTGCAGCGAACTATTATATATCTCGAGTTTTTTTTCACCCCTTGAGAGTGCTGAGTTGATCAGTCTTATTTCTCCTGATGCATTGTCGATATTATTGCCCTTGAAATTCGCTGTCATCAGAACCGTAAACGAACTTGCTGAATCGGCTTTATCGAGATTGAGATTATGGAGGTTAGACTTTGGAATATTTAGTGAGAAATCAAATTCAGGGATAGTATCTTTAAAATCAAGTAATCCTATGAAATCAAGATCCAGATTTTCATCCCTGATATTTATTGCACCATTCCATCTCTTCTCGGTGAAGTCGCCACTCATCCCGATGTCACGATAGACGTACCTGTTGATTTCAGCGCTGCTTATGGTTCCATCGAGTACTGCGTCAAATTCTTTAAATGACCTGGACTTACCGTCGACGTTGATTTGAAATGAGACTTTACCCAGCATATCAGAATAACCTGACAGGCTGCCGGCATTTACTCCGCTGCCCGTGAGGTATCCTTTGTATCTGAATTCATTTTTTTCTGAGGGTCTGAAAGAGATATCCGTTGATAATGAACCGGCTGATGTAAACAGGGTTCCGTAAGTAACAAAGTCTGTAATAAACCCTGAGAACGTTCCCCTGAACTTAATCGGTCCGGCAATGGTGTCCAGGTCAGCCGGTAATTTAGATGAGTCTGCCAGTCCTATTTTCCCGATGTCAGAGATACGCGTATTAAGTTCATTGATATCTATGAAGATAAACGTATTGTCGATGTCAGGCAATCCGGAAAGGTCAAAGTTACACGTGATACTGGTGATGTCTCCTCCTTCAATAAACAGGTTTCTCCCCCTTAGTTGGGCGACTGTGCCTGATATTACTCCTGACAAACTAACCGGACCGTTATATTTTGCAATTGAGGGAACGAAGAATGCTAAATCTTCTGTTGCGATTATGGAGTTTCTGAGGGTAAGCCTCATTCTCACATCTTCTACGAAATTCTTGAAAGCCTGTGGTTTATCGTACAGCAGGGTTATGGTTTCGCCTGTAATTGAGCTGCCAGCTGTATAAATCTCAGCATTGGCAAACTCCATTGCATCTTTTGTTACCCGGAATTCTGAAGTAAGGCGATCTGCTTCAAATCCGGTTTTTTCCCTGAAGGAGGCTCTGTAGATCATCATTGAGGTGGTGTCGTCCTTAACGATAAAATCTTCTATTATCGCATTTAATTCCGACAGCTCAAGGTCTTTAAAGTCAATACCTTCCTTAACCTCTTTTCTGGGTTCAGACAGATTTTTCAGAATGAATTTACCATTGTATACCTCTATATGGTTTATACGCACAACCATCTTCGAGGAATCTCTCTCACGGGAAGGTTTAATCAATTGTGAGAGATAGAGGTTCAGATTGCTGACACCGGTGGAGTCAGTAACTATTTTCATTACCGGATCTCTCACCGAAACTCTTGATAAATGGAGTATTCTGCGGCCTATACCAAGTCTTCTTAGCCCAGCCCTTGCTTCTCCGGCATAAAGCAGTGTATCGCTGTTATTGTCAAGGAACAGAACATCCTCCAGCGTCAGTTTATTGAAAAATGTGTAGTGTACCTTACCTACAGAGATGTCTGCATTCAGGTTGTTTTCAAACCTTGATGTAATTTTGTTAACGATTAATGTTTGCACGGCCGGAAGCCTTACAAACAGGAATATTGCAGCCGGAATCAGCACGATAATTGCTGTCACGATAATAATGATCCTGTATCTTTTTTTAATACTTTTGACCATCAGAAATTACCACGGTTTGAGCATTCAAAATAACCTAAAATTGATTGAAAAACAAAGAGTATGCCAATAACAATTCTGGGAATAGAATCTTCATGTGATGACACTGCTGCGGCGATTATCAGAGACGGAATAATATTGTCAAATCTTATCACAAACCAGGATATCCACCGTGCTTACGGAGGAGTCGTTCCTGAGCTTGCATCGAGGGCACATCAGGCAAATATAGTACCTGTTATTGATCAGGCTCTTGAACGGGCAGGCATCGGTCTTGAAGATGTCGATGCTATTGCTTTTACTAAAGGTCCGGGCTTGCTTGGGTCATTACTGGTGGGAGTCTCATTTGCCAAAGGTTTGTCAGTGGCACGTAACATTCCTCTGATAGAGGTGAATCATCTTCAGGCCCATGTGCTTGCACATTTCATCAGAGAAAAGGAGAGGGAGAAGGCTATGCCTGAGTTTCCTTTTCTTTGCCTGCTGGTTTCGGGAGGTCATACTCAGATGATTATCGTAAGGGATCATCTTGATATGGAAGTTATTGGCATGACTACAGATGATGCAGCCGGTGAGGCATTTGACAAATGTGCAAAGGTAATGGGTTTGCCCTATCCGGGCGGTCCGGTTATTGACCGGATGGCAGTAAGGGGAGATAAAAACAGGTTCAGGTTCAGCAAACCTTCCATGCCGGGCCTTGATTTCAGCTTCAGTGGATTAAAGACCAGTTTTCTCTATTTTCTCAGGGAAAAGATTCGTGAAAATCCTGATTTCGTAAGCGAGAACAGTGATGATCTTGCTGCTTCTCTGCAGCATACTATCGTATCAATACTAACCGATAAAGTAGTTGAGGCTGTAGCCAGTACCGGGATTACCAGAGTAGCGCTAGCAGGCGGTGTTTCGGCAAATTCCGGATTGAGAGGCAGGCTTCAGGAAGAAGCTTCGGCGAGAGGATGGCAACTTTTTATTCCTGATTTCGTTTACACAACCGATAATGCAGCTATGATTGCAATTACGGGATATTATAAGTATATTCGCAGTGATTTCACCGGTCTTGATGTCGTCCCGGCAGCGAGATACGGTCTGTAGAGTTGAGGGGGGAAGAGTGGAATTTTAATGATTTCTTTATCATATGCAATTATTCAGGAAGGATCAGACAAAGAACTCACCCGAAATAATACTTGACCCGGGAGGAATAATAAGGATCAAGGGCCGGTCGATTCTTGAGAACGCAGCAGGTTTTTACCAACCTGTACTTGAATGGATTGCAGAATATGTTAAAAATCCGGGCCAGCTGACATGTATTGACATAAGCCTGGAATATTTTAACAGTGCAACGGCAAAAGTACTTATTACCCTTATTCAGAGGACATCAGCGGTCACTTTCAGGAATGCCAGACTTAAGGTTAATTGGTATTATGAAGATGGTGATGAAGATATACTTGAGAGGGGAGAGTATATTGAATCAGTGCTTGAGACCGATTTTAACTTCATAAAGATCAAAGATTAAATACTGTCAGGCCACTCTGTCTGGCTTTTCTATGCGCCTCCTGTTGAAGGGCTCGCAATCGCAATACTGAAAGTCAGCGATAAGACCGGATGAAAAGAGAGGTTTCTGACTGTCATCCATTTCAAGATTATTATTTACTCCGGGTATTGTCGGTTCCGGTAATAGCGGCCAGCAACAGCAGGGGAAACATACAGAAGAATGATTTCATTTTTAACTGTCACCGTAAAATGCAGAGATACCCGGATACATAAATTTTCTGGTTGCAACTTCGGCAGGGAAGACAAAAAAGTCAGCGTCGGCTTCAGAGCAGAGTTTTCCCGACCCGTCATAGAGACGGCATTTAATATATGCAATGTTACCGTTTCTTTTAACCAGGGAGGCCTTTGCCGTGATATCTCCCTTTGAGAGGTGAGCCGGTTTTAAATATTTGACTTTCAATTCTGATGTTACCCCTGCAGTTTCAAGTTTTATGTAAACAAACCAGGCAGCTACTTCATCGAGCAGTGTGGCAATGATACCTCCGTGAAGGACATCGTTATATCCCTGGTAATTAGTGTCAGGTTTCCAAACCGCTATTACTTCGTCATCTGATTCGGCAAAATCGAGTTTCAGGCCTACCGGATTTCTGGGGCCACATCCGAAGCATCTGTTCTGGTCGGGACAAAAGGGGTTGGTGATATTACGTATCATTACTCTTCTTTTTCTTTCTGGAATTATGCACAAATATAAGAAGGTTCATGTATGAAAATGCGAAAAACCCCATACCCATGATAAGGAGAAGAATCATGAATATGAATGAGGGTTCCTCATCGGGGGTTCTGGCATTAAGTTTAAGCCATGTATAGCTGTAAATGTCTATTCCGATGATCAGAAGTGAGACCACCATGCCATAAATAATAAGAGTACCGTCAAATATTCTTGTGGTCTTCCAGGTGGAACTGCGGGTGAAATTTTCATACCGCGTGCGACTGTAGTATTCAGCCCTTTGACGGACTCTCTGCCGGTGATACTCCTCCCACTGCTTCATTTTATTGCTGAAGGAGGTGTCATCTTTCAGTGCACCTGACAGAAAATTCAGCAAAAACTCGTAAGCTTCAGTTGCCTTGATGAACAGGTCGGAAGCTGCCGGATGATGGTTCAGATCAGGATGATACTGCCTGGCTTTTATCCGGTAAGCCCTTTTAATGTCATTGAGAGAACAGCCTTCAGAGAGGCCGAGCACTTTGTAGTAATCAGCCGCAGTCATTTTGATCCGGTAAGTGGGATAGGCAAGTAAGGCATTTTTATTGTCAAACAAACAACAAATTATAAAATTTCATATTATAATTGTACCATAATTCGTTTTTAATTAAACTAAATAAACACAACATACAGCTGTTTTTATGGATTGGCCAATTATTTTACGTGCTTTCGGACTTACATTATTTGCTGGTATGGCAACAGGCATTGGTGGCCTGATTGCATTTTTTGCCAGAAGGACAAACACAACATTCCTGTCTTATTCTCTGGGGTTTTCGGCAGGGGTCATGATCTTTATCAGCCTGACTGAAATATTGGCTGAGGCCGGTGATATAATTTCTACGGTTCATTATGGCAAGACGGCCTCACTATTGACATTTACTTTTTTTATTGTGGGATTCTTTCTGACGGCAATAATAGACAAAGTCATTCCCATGAGGGAAAATCCCCATGAGATGATGCGACTCGAGCAGATGAATGAAGGATGCCTTAAAAGGAATCCCCGGTTACTGAGGGTTGGTCTTTTTACAGCCGTTGCGCTTGGCGTACACAACTTCCCTGAAGGCATTGCGACATTCATGGCGGGTATGACCGATTTGACAGTGGGTATAAGCATTGCAGTTGCAGTGGCCATTCACAATATCCCCGAAGGGATAGCTGTGTCTGTGCCGGTATATTTTGCCACCGGATCGCGTCGCAAGGCTCTATTATGGTCGGTGCTGTCGGGATTCTCAGAGCCACTTGGCGCTGTCGCCGGTTATTTCATAATATCATTTTTCAGGAGCGAGGTAGCTCTTGGGTATGTATTTGCCATAGTAGCCGGTATAATGGTTTATATAGCGTTTGACGAGCTGCTTCCGGCCGCACACAAATATGGCAAACATCACGTAGCCATTTACGGTCTCTTAAGTGGGATCATTGTCATAGGCATCAGCCTGATAATGCTACATTAGGCTGACATATTATACATCAGGCTGATTATCTGTTATGATGTCCTGTCTGATTGTCAGGCTATTCCTGCAAATCCCATAAAAGCCATAGCCAGAAGGCCGGCAACTATAAATGCAATAGGCACTCCTTTCATAGCCTGTGGGATATCAGCAAGTTCGAACTGTTCACGCAGACCTGCGAAGATGATAAGAGCTATACTGAATCCTATGGAGTTTGCTATTGCGAATACTATACTCTTTATGAGGTTATAGTCGTTTTGTCCGGCCAGAATTGCCACACCCAGCACGGCACAGTTTGTTGTGATCAGTGGAAGGAATATACCCAGTGCCTGGTATAGTGCGGGACTTGCCTTTTTAAGGATGATTTCGACGAGCTGTACCAATGATGCTATTACCAGAATAAAGGTAATTGTCTGCATGTATTCTATACCAAATGGTATCAGTATGTATGTCCTTATCAGGTAAGTAACCAGAGTGGCTATTGTCATTACAAAGGTTACTGCACCGGCCATGCCGATTGATGTTTCGACCTTCCCTGACACCCCGATGAATGGACATATTCCCAGGAATTTGCTTAGTACAATATTGTTTACAAAAACAGCCGATATTATTATTAAGAGATATTCCATGACACACCCTTTTTATTTGTTGACTTTACGTGCAAGCATGATAAGATAGCCCAGGGCAATGAATGCTCCGGGAGAAAGTATGAATATGAGTATTCCGTCACCCTGTATGAATTTCATTCCGAAGAAGGAACCTGATCCCAGTATTTCCCTTACGGCTCCGAGCAGTGTAAGTGCAAATGTAAAGCCGAGACCCATTCCGAGTCCGTCGATAATTGAAGAGATAAGGTTGTTTTTTGAAGCAAATGCCTCAGCCCGTCCGAGTACTATGCAGTTCACCACGATAAGGGGTATGAAAAGGCCCAGAGCTTCAAACAGGGAAGGCAGGTAGGCCTGCATGGTAAGCTGGACTATAGTAACGAATGAGGCAATAATGACGATGAATGAGGGTATTCTTACGTTGGCGGGTATGAAGCCTTTAACGAGTGATATCACGATATTGGACATCAGCAACACAAATGTGGTTGCAAGTCCCATACCCATTCCGTTTATTGCTGTAGTGGTTACACCCAGAACAGGGCAGAGGCCCAGGAAGAGCGCAAATACCGGGTTCTCCCTGATAAATCCTTTTGTAAAGTTTTGCAATTGGTTCATAACAGCTGGTCTTACCGGGATTAATTATTCTCTTTTTCATTCATATAATTCAGGTAGGCTCTTGACACAGCCTCACAGAATGCCCTGGAGCTTATTGTTGATGCTGTGATTGCATCGATCTCGCCTCCATCTTTTGTAACAGCAATATTGTGTTCTGCAGGGTTTTTGCCTCTGAACTGATTGCTCCAGTCTGATTTCTTCTTTTCCATCTTGTCGCCCAGTCCGGGTGTCTCTTCGTGTTTCAGCACGGTAACATCATTAATGGTTCCGTCTGGCAGAAGGCCTACCATAATGCGTATTTCTCCCGAGAACCCTGATTTTGTGAATGTCTCAACAGCTGTTCCCACCAGTTCGCCATCCATTTTACCCGGGTAGAAGTAGAGTGTGTCTCCGTCAACAGCAATTTTATAGCTCTCTTCTGAAGGGAGATTATTAAATTCGGGAATCACCTCCTTAATGGCATTGTTCTTTTTTGCCAGCATAGCCTGTTGAATTGGCTCACTGGTAATGGTATAGACTGCTCCGAGAGCTGAAGCGGCCACGAAAGTGATTACCGTAAGAGCCAATATCATGTTACCGATAGTCGATTCTCTCTTAGCCATTTTTTACCTCCTCTCCGAAACGTTTTGGTTTTACGTACATATTTATCAGTGGGGTTAAGGCATTCATTATCAGTATGGCAAACTGTACTCCCTCAGGGTATGCAGCCCATCTTCTTATTATTATTGTCAGCAGACCTATTCCCACCCCGTAAATTATCATTCCTTTTTTGGACATAGGTGAGGTGACGTAGTCTGTAGCCATGAAGATAGCTCCCAGCATTACCCCTCCGCTAAGCAGATGATAAAGAGGATCGGCATTGCCGTCAGGATTGGCAAGCCAGAGTATTCCTGCAAACAGTGTTATTGTAAGCAGAATAGATACCGGGATATGCCATGTAATTATTCTCTTCCACAGAAGATAAACAAACCCTATCAGGAGGGCCAGGGCTGCTATTTCACCCAGTGAACCTCCCATTCTTCCTATAAGCAGGTCGACATGAGACGGTATTTCCTTCATTATATCGGTTACAGGCACTTTTCCGTAACTTTCATTAAGCACGCTAAGCGGGGTAGCTCCTGTCAGAGCATCGGTATAACCTGTATTGAATCCTCTCGGCTCCGGCCAGGAAGTCATCTGTACAGGGAATGAAAGGAAAAGAAATACCCTTCCTACCAGAGCCGGGTTAAAGGGGTTGTTTCCAAGGCCTCCGAAGCTCATTTTTCCTACTCCTATAGCAACAAGAGATCCCAGAATAATCAATCCGACCGGGATGTTAACGGGGAGGCAGAAAGCCAGCAGCACACCTGTTACTACTGCAGAAAGGTCATTAACCCTGCTTTCAGTTTTCAAAATAAATTTTTGGATCAGGTATTCAAATCCAACGCAGGAGCCCACCGCGACTGCTGTTACCAGTATGGCTGCATATCCGAAGAACCATACAGTAACCAGAAATGCAGGTACCAGCGCAATCAGGACCCCGCGCATCAGATTGCCTGTTGTCTCTTTATCATGCTCATGGGGAGAGAGCGATACATTAAGCATATTACCCATTTGTCTCTTTGTTACTTGTTTATTTTGCCTTTCGTTCTCGCATCATTTTCATGACCTGTGATTTCCCGAACCTGATGTAGTCAAGCAGTGGTCTTCCTGCAGGACAGACATAACTACATGAGCCACATTCCATACAATCGGTTATTTTTTCGGTTTCTGCCTTTTCAAACATTGATCTTTCAGCGAGGACCATAAGCAGGTAGGGCTCGAGGCCCATGGCACATGCCGTAATGCATCGCGAGCACCTGATGCATGGGCCGGAGGCCGGTCGTACAGACTCCTGTTTGTCAAAAAGGATAATCCCTGAGGTACCCTTAACCACAGGCACATCAGGGGTATTAAGGGCTTTACCCATCATCGGGCCGCCATTTACTATCTTGGCTGTTGTCTCAGGTATTCCTCCTGCAGCTTCAATCAGGTGAGAGACCGGGGTACCGATCCTTACCCTGTAGTTGCCCGGGTTACTGATTGATTTACCAGTAATTGTTACTATTCTCTCAAAGAGAGGTTTATTCTTTTGTACTGCTTCGTAGACGGCAAATGCAGTACCTACATTATGAACCACCGTACCGACATCAATGGGGAGTCCGCCCGAAGGTACTTCCCTGTTTATGAGGGCCTTTATAAGTTGTTTCTCACCACCCTGCGGATATTTGACTTCCAGCGGGTGTACTGAAATACCCTCCTGCCGGCTGCATTTCTCCCGAAGGATGGCAATGGCATCAGGCTTGTTGTTTTCAATACCTATCATTGCCCTGTCAACGGCAAGAGCTTTCATAAGCAGACGAATACCCGTGATGATTTCGTCAGGTTTCTCAATCATCAGCCGGTGGTCTGAGGTGAGGTAAGGTTCACATTCGACTCCATTGATGATAA
Organism: uncultured Rikenellaceae bacterium; assembly: GCA_964568875.1. GTDB lineage: Bacteria > Bacteroidota > Bacteroidia > Bacteroidales > VadinHA17 > SLNP01. Next base: position 55,245 of record CAZMSH010000001.1, read on the forward strand.
GTACTTCACATTTTTTACCCTGGGGGATGCTAAGCTTGACATGTGAAGGGAAAGTAGCCCCTCCTAGGCCGACGATGCCTGCCTCGAGACATTTTTTTACTATCTCTTCACCTGACAGACGGATATCGCTTACCAGCCTTTCATCGCGGTCGATAGATTCGAGCCATTCATCACCTTCGACGTCAATTACCACACAGGTTTTCTTATAACCTGAAGAATCGGTTATCTGATCGATTTTAGTGACCTTTCCTGATACGGAAGAGTGGATATTGGCTGATACGTACCCTTTTGCAGCTGCTATCAGTTGTCCGGCCTTCACTGTCTGGCCCTTTTCCACTTCCGTAGCAGAAGGAGCTCCTATATGCTGTGAAATTGGAATGACTACCTGCGAAGGGAGGGGCAGATCTGCTATAGCTTTGTCTGCACTGATCTTGTTCTCGGGTGGGTGAACACCTCCTATGGGAAATGTCTTTAACACAGTATCTGTTTTTTAAAGTTATCCGTGGTTTATTTATTCAGTTTTTCCGGCTGTTGTTTCAGCAGGTTCCGAACTCCTTTCTTTCCTGGGTGGAAAATTGATCTCAAGAATAGCTGATGTGGGACATTCTGTAACGCATTTTCTGCAGAATACGCACTTCATGGAATCTATCCAGGCGAGGTTGTTCTCAAGGGTAATTGCGTCATACTCACACGCCTTAACGCATTTTCCGCATCCTATACAGGCAACCTTACAGGCCTTACGGGCCGGTCCTCCCTTGTCGCAATTAACGCATGAGACATATATTTTACGGTCTTTTTTCGCCTTTTTTCTCAGCTCTATTATTGTTCTTGGACATGCTTTCACGCAGGCTCCGCAGGCCACGCACTTTTCATCTGAGATTACCGGTAATCCTGTTTCCGGATCCATATACATTGCATCAAACTTACATGCAACCACGCAGTCACCGTAACCAAGGCAGCCGTAGCTGCAGTCTGTCTCGCCCGTATACAATGAATGAGCAATTGTACAGGTTCTGGCACCGTCATAATTAGATGTCCGGGGCCTGTGCTCCGGGGTGCCGTTGCATCTCACTACCGCAATGAGAGGTTCCGTCAGCACCGCTTCCCTTCCCAGTATTTCAGCTGCATCAGTCATCAGCGATGCCCCACCTACCGGGCAGTTGAGGCCTTCAAAAGAGTCAGCCTTTACCAGTGCTTCGGCGAAGTTACGGCACCCGGCAAATCCACAGCCACCACAATTTGCTCCGGGCAGTATTTCCTGTATCTGGTCAATACGGGGGTCTTCAAAAACCCTGAATTTCCTTGCCACCACAAAGAGTATTACGGCGAAAAGTGCACCCAGACTGCTTAGTGATACGACAGTATAAATAATTACAGAATTCATTTATGCCGGTTTTAAAATAAACTTGATTTTCTTTTCTATTCTGTTACGTGAAAAAAAGAGCCCCACGTAATAAATGGCCACCAGTCCGACAGAGACGCCTCCCGCCACCAGTTCCCCTGAGCCTGAAGCCAGCATCACTATGAGAGATGCCACCATTACTATCAGCGGAACAACGTAACCAAGAACAAGAGCTCTGAAACCATTTGATAGTGAAGTGGTTATTCTTACATTCTGACCAGTTTCAAACTCTCCCTGAAACGGAACCTCGAAAAACTTCTCTACTGAACCCGATGCGTTGCAGAGTCCTGAAGCATGACATGATGAACAGGAGGGGTGCGCAGTGATCTTAACGGTTATGGTCTCTTTACCGATGTTGTAAATGACCCCGTTGTGTTCGATCTCGCTTGCGGAATTCATCTTTATGGTTAGGTTTAACAGATCGCAAAATTACAATTTAGACCCTAATAAGAGAGGACCTTTATCATTTTTTGGAAGATGTCAGATTATTTATTCTGATTATAAATAATTACTCTAAAAATATTATAATCAACTAATTAAGCTCCATGACCGATCTGCCGGGAAGAGCCTGTTGATTTGATTCATCAATATTCTGTTCCGGTCTGTTTCGAGGTTTGGGTCATGGTCAATTATTTCTGCAGCTATTTTTCTTACGTATTCTATAATAGCCCCGTCTCTTGCCAGGTCAGCTATTTTCATTTCGAACGGCATGCCGCTTTGCTGTGTTCCTTCAATATCTCCGGGACCCCTCAGTTGCAGGTCGGCTTCTGAAATCTCAAAACCGTCATTTGTATTTACCATTATTTCCATTCTTTTGGCGGCTTCCTTTGATATTTTCTGACTGCTTAGCAGGATGCAGTACGACTGATCTGCACCTCTGCCTACGCGGCCTCTCAGCTGATGCAGCTGTGACAATCCGAATCTCTCTGCGCTCTCTATCACCATTACCGATGCGTTGGGTATATCGACACCGACTTCGATAACTGTGGTTGCGACCATTATATGTGTCTGGTTTTTCTTAAAGAGGTCCATTGAGACCTCCTTGTTTTTGACAGGCATTTTGCCATGTACAACGCTGATGGCATATTGTGGCGGCGGGAAATAACTCTCAATAATCTCCAGACCTTCCTCGAGAGCCTTGTAGTCCATTTTCTCCGATTCTCTTATCAGGGGATAGACTACGTACACCTGGCTTCCCATCTTAATCTGCTTTCTCATGAAACCGTAGACTGCATCGCGTGATGAATCGAAATAGTGCATTGTGATAATCTTTTTTCTCCCTGGAGGAAGCTGATTTATCACTGACACATCGAGGTCTCCGTATAGTGTCATGGCGAGAGTTCTGGGAATAGGTGTTGCAGTCATTACCAGCATATGTGGCGGGGTAAGACTCTTTTGCCACAGTTTGCCTCTCTGTGCTACTCCGAACCTGTGCTGTTCATCGATAACAACGAATCCGAGTTTTTTGAATACCACATTGTCTTCGATAAGGGCATGAGTACCGACAAGAATATTGAGGCTGCCGTCAAGAAGTGATTTTTCAATTTCATCTCTCTCCTTCTTTTTGGTGGAACCGGTGAGCAGCTTCGTTTTAATGTTCATATCTCCGAGGAAGCTTTTTATGGAGTTGTAGTGCTGTGTTGCCAGTATCTCGGTAGGGGCCATCAGGCATGACTGATACCCGTTGTCAATTGCAATGAGGATGCACATCAGTGCCACTATTGTTTTTCCGCTGCCCACATCTCCCTGAAGCAGACGGTTCATCTGGTGACCGGAGCCCATATCGCGGCGCATCTCCTTTATCACTCTCTTTTGTGCATCGGTAAGCGCGAAGGGAAGATGCTTTTTGTAGAAGGTATTCAGGTTGTCACCGACTCTTTCAAAAATTATTCCTTTAATCTTTTTGTTTCTTAGCGACTTTTGCCTGAGCAGCTTCAGCTGGATATAGAAGAGTTCCTCGAATTTAAGCCTGTATTTAGCCTGTTCGAGTTCCTTCAGGCTGTCGGGAAAGTGTATCCTGGCAACAGCATTGTTCAGTGATGCCAGCCTGTATTTTTCAACCAGGTAACCGGGCAGCGTTTCCGGCAGGTCTCCAGGTAACTGCGATAATATTGTGCCAGCCAGTTTGTTTATCACCCTGGAGGTTACAAAGTTGTTTCTCAGTGCTTCTGTAAGGCTGTACTGAGCCTGTAGAGATGAAGATTTGCGTACGGTCAGTTTTTCGACGCTTTCTATCTCAGGGTGAATAATGTTCCAGGTTCCCCCGAAGACATTTGGTTTTCCGAATATGACATAATCTTTGCCTGCGGGGTAGGTGCCGGGGATCCATTTAACGCCCTTAAACCATACCAGCCTCAGCGACCCGGTATCATCTGAAAAGATTGCAGTAAGCCTTCTGCCTTTGCCATGGCCCTCCATGATATACTCCGTCAGCGTTCCTTTCATCTGGATTACCGGCAATTCAGAATCGATTTCAGATACCTTGTAGAATTTTGATCTGTCAACATATTTGTAGGGGTAATAGTTGAGGAGGTCCCTGTAGGTAGAAATCCCCAGTTCCTTTCTGAACAGTTCAGCCCTTTTCGGACCTACTCCCTGGAGGTACATTATATCTTTGTCGAGGATATCTTGGATCTTCATTGCGTGCCTTACGATGTAGGACAGCCGAAATTAGTTATTTTTGAAGATTTCACCTAATGGAGGTAATGCGATTTAACCGGATAAAGAGGCGTGCGGCCCACTGTTTAAGGGCTTTCAATACATTCGGGTACGGTGTTCACAGTCCCTTCTTTTTTGATTTAATTAACAATTTGCACAGGAATAAATCAAAAACGCCGCTTGTCTATAATTTAGCCGAGTCATGGAGAAAAGAGCTTCTTGCCGACAGCAGAAAGATATGGGTTGACGATTTTGGAACCGGCAGGAGCTCTTACAGGAGGATTTGTGATATAGCTTCAGGCAGTTCGGTAAACAGGAAGTATGGATTGTTGCTGGGGTATATGGCTACCATCGCAGGCAGGGGGCCGGTAATTGAACTTGGAACATCGCTGGGAGTATGTACCATGTATCTCGCTGAGGCAAACAGAAAATCGAAGGTGGTGACCGTAGAGGGCTCCGTGAATATTTCGCAGATAGCCTCTTCGGGGTTCAGTAAGGCAGGTTTTGAAAATATTGAAATGATTACAGGAGACTTTGACGATCATATAGGGCAGATTGCAGAGAGATACCCGTCTCCCGGTCTTGTTTTCATTGACGGAAATCACAGGGGTGAAGCCTTGTTGAGATATTTTGATGTTTTTGCCGCCACTGTATCTCAAGATAGCGTGATAGTGGCTGATGACATTGATTATTCCCGCAGCATGAGCGTTGCCTGGAGCATGATGAAAAAGGACCCGAGGGTGACATCCTCAATTGATCTTGGAAGGATGGGGCTGCTTTTTTTCAGAGATGAGTTCAGGTCACGCGATTACAGAGTTTTTTATTAACGAGACATTAACATAAATTGGAACCGGGCAGGGAATAAATTGGAATTTTAAGAGTATTTTCGCACTTTCAAATAATAAACTATGAGTAAAGTAATTGAGTTAACTGATATCGTAAAGAACTACCAGATAGGAACAGTGGTTGTCAGGGCACTGAGGTCGGTAAGCATTGATATTAAGAGAAACGAGTATGTAGCCATAATGGGGCCTTCGGGTTCAGGTAAGTCTACCCTCATGAATATCATCGGATGTCTTGATACCGCTACCAGGGGAACATATATACTGAATGGCACTGACGTAAGTCAGATGGATGACGACATGCTTGCGGAGATCAGGAACAGGGAGATAGGTTTTATTTTCCAGACCTTTAATCTGTTGCCGCGATATACCGCGCTTGAAAATGTAACCCTGCCACTTATCTACGCAGGTGTTGCCAAGGCAGAGAGGGAGGAACTGGCTAAGAGAACTCTTGACCAGGTTGGACTCGCAGACAGGATGACCCACAAACCCAATGAACTTTCCGGTGGTCAGAGGCAAAGGGTTGCCATAGCACGGGCTTTGATAAATAAACCTTCGATATTGCTTGCCGACGAGCCAACCGGAAACCTTGACAGCAAAACATCGGCAGATATTATGGCTCTGCTCGATGAGATCCACGATCTTGGTAATACCGTAATTGTTGTTACTCATGAAGAGGATATTGCCAGGCATGCACACAGGATTATCAGGCTGATGGACGGAGAGGTCTCTTCTGATGCCCTGAATGAGAAGCGTGTGCAGACTGTCTGAAAAGAATACTAAAATCAGTGGAATGAAAATATATACCAGAGGTGGTGATGACGGTACAACCTCGCTTATGGGAGGCAGGAGGCTGCCAAAATATGACCTGAGGGTTGAATCGTACGGTACTGTTGATGAGTTGATCGCATGGATAGGCCTGATAAGGGTCGGGATTGAAATATCAGATATCAAGGAGGAACTGACATACCTTCAGGGACAGCTGATGTGTGCTGCTGCTGCCCTTGCCACCGACCCGGCGAATCCGCCAGCCAGGGAGGTCCTGCCAGAAGAAAATGTCATCGAAAGGCTTGAGGCCCTGATAGACAAAATGGAGGAGGAGCTTCCCAGGCTGACGTCATTTATTCTTCCCGGAGGCAATCAGATATCTTCCCATTGTCACATAGCCCGTTGTGTATGCCGCAGAGCTGAAAGATCGGTAGTAAAGCTGTCTGAATCGGAGACAATTCCGCAAATAGTTACCAAACTTTTAAACAGAAGTTCAGACTTTCTTTTTGTTTTAGCCAGATATGTCTCATATAAGGCAGGTAATGAGGATGTTAAATGGATTTACTGAATCATAGGCAGTAATTGTTTTTACCTGTTTTTTATTATCAAAATAATTTTATATTTGCAACTTTTTAGAAGTAGTAACTATCATTTATATAGTCTCGGATTATGTACTGGACACTTGAATTGGCATCCAAACTTGAAGACGCTCCCTGGCCGGCAACTAAGGATGAGCTGATAGACTATGCTATCAGGTCAGGTGCCCCTATGGAAGTAATTGAGAATCTTCAGGAAATTGAAGATGAGGGCGATATTTACGAGAGCATTGAAGATATATGGCCCGATTACCCCAGCAAGGATGATTTCTTTTTTAATGAAGATGAATATTAGATGAATCAGTAAAGGCCCGTCGAGGGCCTTTTATTTTTTACGGAAAATATCATTTTTATCGACAGGCCTCAAATGCCTTAACCAGACAAAGCCCTGGAGCTTCAGTTCTTCGGGGCTTTTCAGCAGGGGAGGATCCAATGCACCGTCGGGATTGCCGAATTCGGTAACCTCCTTTATTGCACCGTCTTCAACAAATATTTCAATATTGGAACTTTTTGAGTAGTTGACACCCATCATCTCATCTTCTTCGATCAGAAAATAAACAGACTCACCGTTTCCCTCAATGTAGACCCTGTAGAGTTTATTATCGCGGAAGTATCCTGTCAGCAGCCTGCCCTTTATCTGGTTGAACCTTACAGAGTCAACCTGGCTTATTATGAAGGCGCCGTTATACAGCTCCATGCGGTCCATACTCTGATTTTTGGTAAACATCACTATAGAGTCGGAGGTCATCTGGTTTTCTTCAGACCATATAACAGGACTACCGTACATTCTTATTGTTGAGTCGCTGAATGAGTAGGAGAGACTGTCGGCCCTCGACTGAAAGTCGTGACTGAATATTCTTGAATCATACCATGCCCTTATCAGCCTGTAGGTCTCTGTGGTGTCAGCCTCAGAGGTCAGGGTTACTGCCTTGAGCGTGTCGGCATGCATGTAGACAGTGTCGTTTTCTCCCATCATAGTATAAACTGCCCGGTCTGTCACAATGAATTCTTCAGGTGTCTTGTAGTAATAGGCCAGGTTTCCTGTCACGACTGAATTGTTTGCCGTATCAGTTATTGTTATACTACCTGTAGCTATACCGTATCCGGTTTCCTCTTCGTAGTATAGTGTGTCGCCTTCAATAAGTTGCTGATAGTTGTCTACATATGCATTATCCCATATTCTTGAGATTCCGTTCTGCGTGTCATACCATCCCCTGTGGGCGAATATCTTTATGCTGTCTCCGTTTATCTCCGTTGGTCCGGTGAACAGCACTATCTCTGATTCTGAGTTATAATTCATAGTGTCAGCAGTGATAACATAGTCAGGCCCGGTTATTTCGATACCTTCACTGAAATGGAACATTTTGTCGTTGGAGTAATAAATACCCTTCCTGCTGTTTAGTTCATCATCACCGTTTGTTATCCTTCCCTGTGTGTCGTAGTATGCCGTTCTCTGACTGACATCATAGTTGATGACATCGGTGTAGAGTATTGTCTCCTTATCTACCAGTATCACGTTTCCGCTAACAAATGCCTTTTCGGTGTTTCCGTCATAAAACAGATAGTCGCCAAAGAGATTAAGGGTATCACCCTGTTCGATTTTTATATGTCCCCATGCCGAGACCTGGTTTTTTCTGTCATAATGATAGGCGCTGTCGCAATACATGATTGCCTCATTATGTTTTATCCTGACGTTGCCTCTTAAGATTATCAGGTCAGGGTCTATTCTGTCATTCATTCCCATTCGGTCGAATGAGAGTATCTCAATCTTTTTTGGCTCCTGTGAGAATAGTTCAGTTGAAAGAGGCGCAGTGGCCAGAAGTATGATAGTGACCGTCAGTAACCGTACTGAGAAGTTAAAGGAGCATATCCTTTTTATCTCATCCATTTGCTATACTGGAAATCACACTGTTTAAATTCTTCGCTTATCCTTATATAGGTAACCTCAAATTTCTTCTCTATCCAGTCTATATACTTTTTTGACTGCTTTTCATACATTGCATATGAATGCAGAAGCTCATAGTCGTCTTTGAGGTTGGCCTGATGAGCAGGCATTTCCCTGTCGAGTCTTACAATGCGGAATACCTTGTTTCCGTTATCATCGGTGGTTTCAAAAGCGTCTGATATCTCACCAACCTTAAGATTTCTGACAACCTGATACATTTCCTTGTCAAGCTCTTCGAGAGCAAAGAGACTGGTTCTGTTCTCAGGGTCACCCTTTACAAGCTTACCTCCATTTATTCTGCTGTCCTTGTGTGACGAGAGGAATCTGGCTGCTGTCTCAAATTTGATGCTGTCATTCCTTATCAGGTTGGCTATTGAGTCAAGTCTTTGGGTTGCCAGAATCACATCATCAGCACTAAGTCTGGGTTTGATAAGAATATGGCGGGTGTTTATCATATCGCCTCTCCTGTCAATAAGCTGGATGATGTGAAATCCGAATTCTGTTTCAACAACCCTTGAGACAGTGTTTTCCTTTAGTCCGTATGCAACTTCGGCATAATCCTTTGCCAGGCCGCCTCTTGGCTGAAACCCTACTTCTCCTCCTCTTATTGCGGTACCAGGGTCTTCTGAATAGAGTCTTGCCATCGTTTCAAAGTTCTTGCCTCCAAGTATCTCACTTCTGAGTTCAAGGATTCTCTGTCGTGCGATTAATTTATTCTCCTCACTGGATGGCGGATCGATCTGGATAATGCTCACCTCAACCATGGCAGGTATTATAGGGATACTGTCAGGAGGCATCGAATTAAAGTAGCGTCTTACTTCAGCCGGGGTTACAGTAATACCTTCACCTATCGTGGCCTGCACCTCTCTTACCATCCTGGCATCAACCAGCATCTCTCTCAGATCGGCTCTGATCTCATATATTGATTTGTTGAAGTAGTTTTCAAGTATCTCTTCTGAACCGGCCTGTATTATGAACTGGTTAAGCCTCATATTAAGATCACTTTCCACTGATGCCGGTGTCACTATAATACTGTCAAGTCTGGCCTGGTCAATAAAAAGTTTCTGTATTACAGCCTCTTCAAATATCTGGCACCGTAACCTTTCAATTGGTGTTCTGTCGCCGCCCATTCTCATTTGTGTGACACTCTCTTCAATGTCAGAGAGTAATATCATCTCGTTGCCTACAATACCGGCCACTGATTCAACCAGTTTCTGTCCGAAGGTTTTCTGATTGAAGCTGATTATGGCAAGCAACAAGGTTATAATTAAAGTGTGTCTCTTCATGGTAATATTAGTATAGTTTAAATATATCGGCCCTTATAGCTTCATTGAAAACTCCATTTTCAAGTTCCTGAAGGAAGTCCATCTTGCGGGCATTCAGAATAATTGAACGAATATTATTTTTTGCGTAGTCATACGGGGCAACCGATGCTCTTAGTTTATAATCCCTTATCATAACGTAATAATTGAAGAGGGAGTCTTGTGTCTCAAAAAACCTGTTCCTTCTCAGGAAGTCCTCCTGGTTGTCAATTGTGACAGGAAGTTCAACAAGCAGGGTTGTCAGTGGTATCCATTCCTCCCCGAAATCATCAAACTTGTCAGCAAACTGATAACAGAACAGCTCCAGCTGGGCAAGGCTGGTAGGTTCAGTTGATCTGAGAAGGGCAGGTACTCTTTCGATATTGGGTACATTGGAAGGTACCTTGACGAAGAGTGCTTTGATAATATTGTTATTGAGAATGAAGGTAGCCAGATTCTCATTATAGTGTTTTTCAATATCCTCCTCAGAGACAATGGTATCGAGCCGCTGACTGATCATCTGCTGCTGATATCTGTGTATCAGCAGATTTGTTCTTATTTCATCGAGTTGTCGTTCGACTTCAGATCTGAACTCAGGCGTGAGGTTTTCTATCGCCTTAAGTTTAAGTATCTCTCTTTTGGCCCACCTGTTAATATAATTCTGGATAATTGCCACACTGTCAGTATATGTACTTCCCGGCGGAACCATGTTCGGTATCTGGTCGTAAAACAAGGTTTTCTCACCTGCCCTGGCTACGGCTATCCTTTGAGCCTGTGGCTTGAAATCACTGCATGCTGCTGTCAGAACAGACAGTAATATAATACCCGCTGTAAACCGGTTACCTGTCATCAAGTTTTGATTTTATCTCCTTCAGGAGCGGTTCATTTACCCAAACGGGGTATTGCTTTTTTAATTGTGTCACCCATTGTTCCTCCAGATAGTCCTGATATGCTGAAGCTACTTCCATTCTGACCTCTTCCAGCGGTCTGGGTTCGGGGGGGTATGTTTCTGTTACCAGCAGCACCGATTGCATTCCTTTCCAGTCAATGTTACTGGTTCCCCTTCTTTTAAGATACCTGTCAAGTTCGGGATGTTCCCCCTGGTGGAACCTGTCAGAGGTGATTATAAGGACCGTATCCTGCCCGGTATTGAAACGGTTCATGATACGGGTATCGCCGTCGGGCTTCCTTCCCAGTCTGGCTACCTGGCGTGCCAGTGTACGGATTTTTCCGGGTTTAGCGAGGCTGTAAATTTTTACATCAGCATATTGTTCACCCATATATTGTTCCTTATTCTCTTCGTAGAACGCTCTTAATCCGGTACTGTCAGTATATGGTTTATTCCACACCTCACGCGAGTTTATTTCAAATAGTAACATTCCATCGTGGAATTCCTTCACAAGATATCTGAAGTCTGGATATTTCTCTTCCAGCCTGCTGTCTTCCAGCGCTATAAGCATCTCACCGGCTTTGTTGTCTATCAGTTGCCTGATCATTGTGTAGGCGTTAGTACCATCAAAAGCCTCGATATTTGCCTCTGTCAGTTGTGCAAATGAGCGGGCAGCAAGGGCTCCGCCGGCAAATTCAAAAACAGTGCCGTCAGGCATGTCGTAGCTGTCAAACCTTCTTTTTCCCACAGAGGCCATTGTGTCAGCCCTGGCGACAAACCAGTCGACAATACCGGCGTTCTCTTTATAATTGTATTCCTTCTTCAGCTTATCAACCAGTGAACGCCTTGCAATACTGTTCAGATGTGACTCTGACAAACGATTTTCAAGCATTGCCCTGTTCTCTTCAAAAGAACCGAGAGGCTTTCTGTCGAGTCGTTTGATTATATGCCAGCCGTATGGTGTTCTCACAGGCTCTGAAATATCGCCGTTCCTTAACAGGTTAAGGGCAGCATCGGCAAATTCCTGTACAATATCACCTGTACGGAACCATTCCAGTTCTCCACCCCTGACAGCTGATTCACGATGTTCTGATTCATTACGGGCAACTTCAGCGAAGTCAGCGCCGTTTTTCAGCTTTTCATATATTGCCCTGATTTCTGTTTCTGCCCTTTGCCATGCATTATCGGAAGAACCCGGCGGCAATGCTTTCATGATATGGGCTACCCTGACCATGCCTGATGAAGATCTTTTTCCGTTGAGCCTGATGATATGGTATCCGTAAGGGGTGCGAACAGGCATTGAGATGTCTCCGATCTTCATTTCATATACCGCATCCTCGAAGGGCATAATCATCTGTGTGGCTGTAAACCAGCCAAGGTTGCCGCCGTTGTTGAGAGCCGAAGGATCATCAGACACTGCCCTTGCAACGATATCGAAAGGTTCTCCCTGCAACAATCTTACCCTTACCTCCATTGCTTTTTTATAAGCTGTCAGTGTGTCATCGGGTGCTGCCCCGGGTCTGCATTCTATAAGAATATGATATGCATTCACCTCGTACTGAAGGCGTGAATATACATCTCTGAGAAGCTTTTCCCTGGCTTTGTCATCAGTCAGGTAGTTTCTGGCCAGCTGGTTTCTGTAGCCTTCCAGTTCTCTTTTGAAGGAGGTGGTGGTGTCAATGCCCTCTTCCATGGCCTGAGCAACCTTTAGTCTGAAAATGAGAAACTGATCGAAATAGCTGTCAATGTCAGGCTGTTCATCTACACCTGTATTTTTGGTATAGAGTCTGATAAACTCTTCAGCCGTGATTTCGCTATCGTTGATCCTGATCAAGATACGCTCATCGGTCTGGCATACGATAATGCCTGCCGAAATCAGTGATGTTACAATGATAAGGAGAAATACCCTGATCATAAGCAAACATTTTAGTTTTATTCTACTGATTTTCTGCTGTAATTAGGAGCTTCACGTGTTATGGCTACATCGTGAGGATGGCTCTCAATTACTCCTGAACTAGTGACTCTGACGAATCTTGCTGTTTTCTGCAGATCAGGAATATCCTTTGCACCGCAGTAACCCATACCTGCCCTTAGACCACCCGTCATCTGGAATATGACTTCTGAAAGAGTTCCTTTATAAGGCACTCTTGCTGCAATGCCTTCGGGAACAAGCTTGCGGATATCATCTTCAACATCCTGAAAATACCTGTCTTTCGAGCCTTGCTGCATGGCTTCTATTGATCCCATTCCCCTGTAGGACTTGAATTTTCTTCCACTGAAAATAATTGTTTCGCCAGGTGACTCCTCGACACCGGCAAACAGGGAACCGGCCATTATTGTATCGGCTCCGGCTGCAATTGCCTTGACTATGTCTCCGGAGTACCTGATGCCTCCGTCTGCAATAACAGGAACACCAGAGCCTCTGATGGCCATAGCCACATTGTATATGGCTGACAACTGCGGAACACCGACGCCGGCAATTACCCTTGTAGTGCATATTGATCCCGGGCCTATCCCTACCTTGACAGCATCTGCTCCTTCATCGACCATTTTTTTCGCTGCTTCCGGAGTACCGATATTGCCTGCAATTACCTGAAGCTCCGGGTAAGCCTTCCTGATTTGCTTAAGAATATTTATAACACCTTTCGAATGTCCGTGGGCAGTATCAATAGATATAGCATCAACATTAGCATTTACGAGAGCCTCAACCCTTTCGAGGGTGTCAGCAGCAATTCCCACCGCTGCGGCGACCCTGAGCCTCCCTTTGTCATCCTTGCATGAATTGGGTCTGTCATTTGCCTTTGTAATATCCTTGTAGGTAATGAGACCTATAAGTCTTCCTGCTTCATCAACAATGGGAAGCTTTTCGATTTTGTGTTTCTGCAGTATTCGTGCTGCTTTCTCGAGGTTTGTCTGATTATCGGCAGTAATCAGGCTGGTGGTCATTACCTCCCTGATTTTTCTGCTGTAGTTACGTTCAAGCCTGAGGTCCCTGTTGGTTACAATTCCCTTTAATATTTTGTTATCGTCAATAACCGGAATACCACCTATCTGATACTCCTTCATCATGTTTATTGCTTCAGCCACATTTGCATTGTCGTTGATAGTAACAGGGTCGTAAATCATTACGTTCTCCGCTCTTTTCACCGATTTGACCTGGGCGGCCTGTTTTTCAACAGACATATTTTTGTGAATGACGCCAATGCCTCCTTCGCGAGCAATTGCTATGGCCAGTTCGGCTTCCGTCACTGTATCCATTGCCGCTGAAACTACCGGGGTATTAAGGGTGATATTCCTTGTGAACCGGGTTGTAAGGTCGACTTCCCGCGGAAGTACTTCACTATATGCCGGTATAAGAAGAACATCATCGAAGGTAAGTCCCTCAAAAAGTATCTTTTCCTCTAGGAATGACATAGTTCTGGATGTTTAATTTTGGGGCGCAAATTACAAAAAAAATACCGGTTGTTAAAACCGGCAATCATTACGCTACATATTTTTGTAAAATGTACTATATTTCACCACAAATCAATAGTTTAAACATAGTTTTTCTTACTGATGTCGTCGGAGCCGGATATTGACAAGCTGAAGCAGGTACTCACAAGGTACTGGGGATATACCTCCTTTCTGCCCCTGCAGGAGGATATTATCATGTCGGTGGTATCAGGAAAGGACACTCTCGCCCTGATGCCGACAGGCGGAGGAAAGTCTATAACGTTTCAGGTTCCGGCCATGGCTTCAGAGGGTATATGCATTGTTGTAACACCGCTTGTAGCGTTGATGAGGGACCAGGTTATCAGGCTAAGGAGTATGGATATAAAGGCGCAGGCAGTGCATTCGGGCATGGCCAGGGAGGAGATTGACAATGCACTGGAGAATTGTGCATATGGAGATTACAAATTTCTGTACATTTCGCCGGAAAGGATTGCCACTTCGTTGTTTCAGGCCAGGGTACAGAAGCTTAATGTGAATCTGATTGCGGTAGACGAAGCCCATTGCATATCGCAGTGGGGGTATGATTTCAGGCCTTCCTACCTTAAGATAGCACAGCTCAGAGAACTTGTGCCGCAGGGTGTGCCGATACTTGCACTTACTGCAACAGCTACGGGGCAGGTAGTAAAGGATATCATGGATAAGCTGCAATTCAGGCAGTCCAATGTTCTTAAAACCAGTTTCAGAAGGCCTAACATATCATATATTGTCAGAAAAGTAGAGGACAAGGGCGGTTACCTGGCAGACACCCTCAGGAAGATAAGGGGCAGCGGTATAGTCTATGTCAGAAACAGGAAAAAGTCAAAGGAGATAGCCGAGCTGCTTGTTAACAGGGGCATCCCTGCAGATTTTTATCATGCAGGACTGCCTCCTGAAATGAGGGAGAGAAAGCAATCATCGTGGAGTACGGGAAACACCAGGGTGATTGTTGCCACCAATGCTTTCGGCATGGGCATCGACAAACCGGATGTCAGATTTGTGGTACACTGGGATATTCCCGACAGTATTGAATCATATTTTCAGGAGAGTGGCAGGGCAGGCCGCGACGGCAAGGAAGCATGGGCTACCCTGATATGGAATGAGGAGGACAAGCGCCGGCTACTTGATTCGGTACGCCACCGGTTTCCACCGGTGGAAAAGATCAAGGATGTTTACGAAGCTCTTGGAAATTACCTGGACATTCCGGTCGGATCGGGTAAAAATAATGTTTATGACTTCAATATGGCAGAATTCGTGACCCGCTACAGGTTACCCGTTGCCGAAAGCTATAACAGCCTTGTGTTCCTGCAAAGGGAGGGCTATATTGAGTTTACTGATGAGATTAACAATCCTTCGCGGGTACATTTTCTGGTAGGAAGAGATGACCTGTACAAGTTTCAGGTTGCCAATGAGTCTTTTGACAGTTTTATCAAGCTGCTGCTTCGGTCATATACAGGAATGTTTACTGACTATGTGCCTGTCAATGAGGAGTTTTTATCTAAAAAGACCGGTGTTTCGAGAGATGCCATATATCAGTATCTGGTCAGACTGGCATCGCATCATATAATAAGCTATATACCTGGAAAGAAGACGCCTTTGGTAATATATACTGAAGAGAGACTGGAAAGAAAGGCGTTGATTATTTCTCCCGACAACTACCTTAAAGTCAGGGAAAAGTACCAGCACCGGATGGAAAAAATGCTGGAATATGTTGAGAATGAAACACGGTGCAGGGTGTCGGTGTTGCTAAGCTATTTCGGTGAAGAAAGCGACAGATGTGGTTTATGTGATACATGCAGAAGCCGTAATGAGCTGGATTTAAGCAAATATGAATTTGATCTGATACTTGCCGAGATTAAGGAAAGACTCGGGAATGAAGATCATGATGCGGCATCGTTGGTTAAGGCTGTTGACTATCAAGAGGAAAAGGTAGTAAGTGTATTGCGATGGCTTCTTGACCATAATAAGCTTGAAACAGATATTATGAATAAATTAAGGTGGAAGAGTTCCTGATTTTTTGGTTTGGCACTGATAATTGAGTTAATTTTGCCAGGTAATTTTCAATTTATATGGAAGAACCAAAAAGTGGTGTATACTCTTCTCAGGTTATTGAGTTTATTACAGTCTCAGATCAGTTTTGCAAGCATCTTGTGAGAGTGCCGGGCTACAAGCCTTCAGAATTCATTTCAGTTATGCAGAGGTTGTTGCCCTTACTTTACCTGAAGGCTGTTTCCCTGCCACAGCTTGAGTCTGTTTTTGAGGAAGGCAATGAAAGGTTTGTAAGGGAGGAAGAGTATAATCAGGTAGAGTCTTCAGTTGCCACTCTGCTTGGTGAGCTTGACAGTTTTGAGGAGCCCTATGATCAGTATCTGCATGAGAGTGGAGAGCCTGTAGCTGCCTCGGTTTCGGAATATCTTGCTGATATGTACCAGGACCTTAAGGATTGTGTTCTGCAGTACAGAACAGGTACTGAAGATGTAATGAATGATGCTGTCTGGGAATGCAGCCTGAATTTTGAAACAGCATGGGGCAAGAAGCTTCTGAGCGTTTTGAGGGCCCTTCACAAGATAGTCTATTCAGGAAAGGATATTGACAGCAGGGAAGATTCAGATTCTTTGTCCGGCGACAACAGCGAGACTGACAGGTCGGATTGGTTCATTTCGAGGAGGCAGAATGAGTATGGAGATGAGTAGTGAAAGTATTTTTCCTGACCAGATAAGTGATGAAGAGCTGAACAGTTATGTCTGCAGGAGCTTCGGCGGGGAGATCGTACTTGTCGATACACCGGATAAGCTGATGGAGATATTGCCGGAATTACGAAGAATCAGGACCTTTGGTTTTGATACAGAAACCAGGCCTGCATTCAGGAAAGGGCAGAAGAATAAGGTAGCGTTGCTGCAGCTCTCAACCTCCACAAAGGCATTTCTTTTCAGGCTGAACACGCTGGGTTTGCCACATGGACTTGCGGAGATATTGTCTGACAAGGACACTATCAAGGCCGGGGTGGCTATTCATGATGACATTAAGTTTCTGCAGTCGAGACGCAATTTTACTCCTGCGGGCTTTATTGATCTTCAGTCTGTGGCTGTTGAAAACGGAATTAAAAACCTGGGGTTAAAGAAGCTGGCAGCTATATTTCTGGGGTTCAGGATATCGAAGAAGCAACAGGTCACTGACTGGGAAGCGGAGACACTCTCTGAGGCACAGTTGATATATGCTGCCACGGATGCCTGGATATGCCATGAAATATATGGTAAGATCAGGGAGAGTGGTTATGTTAACATGGAAATAAGGGAATCAGGATGAAGAAGGTAGCATCTGTTCGGGGCAATTCAGTAAAAATAGTGCTCAAGTCTGGCAAGGACCAGTCTTTGATGCGTTACCATCCATGGGTTTTTTCGGGAGCTATAAAAAAGATATATGGTGATCCTGCCGAGGGTGATATAGTAGAGGTTTATGATAATAAAGAGAGCTTTCTTGGTGCCGGTCATTTTTCTCCCGGCTCGATTGCGGTGAGAATATTGTCATTTAAAACTGCTGACATCAGCAGTGATTTTTTTCGGGATACCATACACCGGGCAATTGGTTTCAGGAGCAGGCTCGGGCTTGACGGTTCCGGCAATACCAATATGTTCAGGCTTATACATGGAGAGGGTGATGGTCTGCCCGGACTTATCGCCGATTACTACAACGGGGTGGTTGTGCTGCAGTTTCACTCGACAGGGATGTACCGGTCGAAGGATCTTGTAACCGAACTGTTGAAGGAGGCCCTTGGTTCCCGCATAACAGCGATATACGATAAGAGCGCCAATACTCTGCCCTACAAGTCAGGAATGGAACCGCACAACGGGTACCTTTATGGCAGTTCGGAGGTACCGCATTTGGTTAGCGAAAATGGTTACAGTTTTGAAATTGACTGGGTTACGGGACAGAAGACGGGTTTTTTTATAGACCAGCGTGATAACAGGAGCATGGCGGCCGCTTACAGCAGGGGGCGCAGGGTTTTGAACCTGTTCTCTTATACTGGCGGGTTTTCTGTGTATGCCCTGGGTCAGGCTGAACGTGTTCACAGCGTTGACAGCTCTGCAGCAGCTTCTGCAACGGCAGCACGTAATGTGGCGCTCAATTTTGGTGATAATGAACGCCATGAGGCATTTACTTCAGATGCTTTTGAGTTTCTTGCTCAGGCAAAGGAGAGATATGATATGATAATACTTGATCCTCCTGCCTTTGCCAAGCACAATAACGTACTGGGCAATGCGTTGCAGGGATATAAGCGGTTGAATATAAAAGCTATTGAGAACATTGAGCCAGGTGGTGTTATTTTTACATTTTCCTGCAGCCAGGTAGTAAGCAGAGATAATTTCAGGAAGTCTGTGTTTGCGGCTGCAGCAAATACCGGAAGAAGAGTGAGGATTTTGCATCAGCTGTCACAGCCGCCCGATCATCCGGTAAATATTTATCATCCGGAAAGTGAATATCTTAAGGGTTTGGTTTTGCATGTTGATTAGATTGAATGATGGAGAAGAATATCGTAATCATATCGCGTAAGCTGGGTTTACAGGAGTGGCAGGTTGAGAATACAGTAAGGCTGCTTGATGACGGAGCCACTGTGCCGTTCATAAGCAGATACCGCAAGGAGATGACCGGGAGCCTCGATGAGGTTGCTATCCTTTCAATAAAAAATCAGTATGAGAAGCTTAAGGAGCTTGACAAACGGAGGGAAGCCATTATCAGGTCGGTGGAGGAGCAGGGTAAGATGACTCCCGAGCTGATGTCAAGAATAACGGATGCATCGGGAATGGCGGAACTTGAGGATATTTATCTTCCATACAGACCGAAGCGAAGGACGAGGGCAACGATTGCCAGGGAGAACGGTCTGGAGCCATTGGCGCTGATACTTCTTGCACAGACAGAAACGGACCCTGAATCGAGAGCTAAAGAGTTTACCGGAGACAAGGTGCCTGATGTGGCATCTGCACTTGCAGGAGCCTGTGACATAATAGCCGAAATGGTTAATGAGGATGAAAAAGCCCGGAATAGTTTAAGGCGGCTCCTTGAAAGAGATGCAGTAATTAACTCAAAAGTTGTTAAGGATAAGGAGAATGACGGTGTAAAATACAGCGATTATTTCGACTGGAGCGAATCACTGAAGCGTTGTCCGTCGCACAGGATTCTGGCTATGATGAGGGGTGAAGAAGAGGGGTTCCTGAGACTTCAGATAGAGCCCAGGCGTGAAGATGATGCTATTGATCAGCTGGAAAGGATTTTTATAAAAGGCAGGAACCGCTCTTCGGAGCTCGTTAAAGCTGCAGTTGCAGATTCATATAAAAGGCTTCTGATGCCATCTCTGGAGACTGAATTCAGGAACAGCTCAAAGGATAAGGCTGATGAAGAGGCTATTGCAGTGTTTGCCATGAACCTGCGGCAGCTATTGCTGGCATCACCACTGGGTGAAAGCAGGGTACTTGCTATTGATCCGGGTTACCGTACCGGATGCAAGATTGTTTGTCTTGATCCGCAGGGCAACCTGTTGCACAATGAGACTATCTTTCCGCATCCTCCCCAGAATCAGACAGCATTATCGGTTAAGAAGATAGTGAATCTTGTTGAAGCCTACAAGATCGAGGCTATAGCGATTGGTAACGGAACGGCAGGCAGAGAAACAGAGGAGCTTGTACGATGGATCAAGTTTGGAAGGGAAGTAAGGATATTTCTGGTAGATGAGTCAGGGGCCTCAGTATATTCAGCATCTGAAGCTGCCAGACATGAGTTTCCTGATTATGACGTAACAGTGAGGGGCGCTGTATCAATAGGCAGACGCCTTGTTGACCCTCTTGCCGAGCTGGTTAAGATCGACCCCAAATCGATAGGGGTAGGGCAGTACCAGCATGATGTAAACCAACAGAAGCTTCAGCTTTCGCTTGATGATGTGGTTATGAGCTGTGTCAATGCCGTAGGCGTTGAGGTAAACACTGCAAGCAAGCATCTGCTGACTTATGTATCGGGGCTGGGACCTCAACTGGCTAAAAACATTGTTGAATACCGGAGGGAGAACGGGCCTTTCCGTTCCAGGCAGGAACTGACCAGGGTTAAGAGGATGGGAGAAAAGGCCTTTGAGCAGTCAGCCGGCTTCCTGAGGATAAGGAATGCAGATAATCCTCTTGACGCCAGTGCAGTGCATCCTGAAAGTTATCATATTGTATCAAGAATGGCTAAGGATATGAATTGCTCGGTAGCTGAACTGATGGGAGAGGAGTTAAGAAGAAAGGAGATCAGGCCTGAGAGATATGTGACTGATACGGTAGGATTGCCTACTCTTATCGACATAATTCAGGAACTGGCCAAACCCGGAAGGGATCCGAGATCGGTTATTGAAGATTTCAGATTCGCCGATATTCATACCGTCGATGATCTCAGGGAAGGAGAAGTGGTGCCGGGAATTGTAACAAATATTACTAAATTCGGAGCTTTCGTCGATATAGGAGTAAAGCAGGATGGTCTTGTACATATATCAAACCTTAGCGACAGGTTTGTTGTTGATCCTTCGGCGATTGTTAAGCTCAGACAGCATGTGAAGGTTAAAATACTGGCTGTTGATAAGGTCAGGAACAGAATACAGCTCTCAATGAAGAATGTTGAACAGTAAACCACTTAAACTCAAAATAGTAGTTTTATGAAAAGAAGAATAGCAATTTATCCGGTGCTGACAGCACTGATTTTCGTTGTCTCCTGCACCACAAGGGCACCGAAGGTATTGCCTCCGGTAGCGGAAAAGATACCTCACGAAATTGAAGCCCACGGCGACGTGAGAATTGACAACTATTACTGGATGAGGCTGTCGGATGAGCAAAAAAGTGCTGAGGTACCCGATGATCAGACAAGCAGGGTAATCAGTTATCTAAACGCTGAGAATGAGTACAAGGATGCTGTAATGAAGCATACTGAATCTCTTCAGGAGACTCTCTTCTCAGAGCTGGTGGGCAGAATAAAGGAGGATGATTCTACTGTACCTTATCTCGACAATGGTTATTACTACTTCGTTAAATACACGGAAGGTAAGGAGTACCCGATGTATTACCGGAAGAAGGCAGAGGAGGGATCTCCTGATGAACTGCTTCTGGATGTCAATAAACTAGCTGAGGGGCAGGCATATTGCCAGGTGTCAGGCGTAAGTGTGAGTCCCGATAATAAAACACTTGCATACGGACTTGATCTGGTGAGCCGCAGAATGTATACCATACATTTTGTCGATATAGCCACGGGCGAACTTCTTGATGAAAAGATTGTCAATACCACCGGGCAGGGCGTCTGGGCCGAAGACAGCAGGAATATCTTTTATGTAGTACGTGATCCTCTGACATTGAGGTCGTACAGGGTTATGAGGTATAAGCTTGGAGCCGGAGGTCGCAGCGATGTTGTTTACACCGAAGAAGATGAGACGTTCAGTGTATCAGTAAGCAGGACCAAGAGCAGGAAGTATATTTTACTCAACTCATCGCAGACACTCAGCACGGAAGTGAGAATAATAGATGCCGCCAGGCCTGAAAGCGGTTTCAGAATTCTTCAGCCAAGAGCTCTCAATCATGAATACAGGGCAAATCATCTTAACGGATATTTCTACATCCGTACCAATATTGGCGGCGCAAGTAATTTTAAACTTGTAAAGACTCCTGACAATATGACGGCAATGGAGAACTGGGTTGATGTTATCCCTCACCGTGATGATGTGTTATTGCAAGGGTACGATCTGTTTGATAGCTATATTGCTGTAAGTGAAAGAATTAATGGTCTTAATAATATCAGGGTAATGAATACCGCCGATGGCACAGACCATTATATAGATTTTGGTGAGTCGGCCTATACAGCGGGTATCAGTGTTAATATGGTTCCTTCTACCAATATTTTAAGGTATAGCTATTCATCTCTTACCACACCCAGTTCGGTGATAGACTACAACATGGATACGAGGGAGAAGAAGGTAATGAAGGAAGAGGAGATACTCGGAGGCTTTGACAAGAATAACTATCAGTCAGAGAGATTCTGGGTTGAAGCTGGTGACGGTACCATGGTTCCTGTTTCAATTGTTTACCGTAAAGGTTTTGAGAAGAATGGCAAGGCTCCCTTGTTGCTATACGCCTACGGCTCCTACGGCAGTTCAACCGACCCCTCTTTCAGGTCGGGGATTATCAGTCTCCTTGATCGCGGATTTGCTTATGCGCTGACGCATGTCAGGGGAGGCAGTGAGATGGGCAGGCAGTGGTATGAAGACGGCAAGCTGTTAAACAAGATCAACACCTTCACTGATTTTAACGATTGTGCCCAATATCTGGTCGATAATAATTATACTGACACTGACAGGCTTTTTGCCATGGGTGGCAGTGCAGGAGGCCTGCTTATGGGTGCAATTGTAAATATGAGGCCCGACCTTTACAGAGGAGTAGTGGCTGCAGTACCGTTTGTCGATGTTGTGACAACGATGCTCGATCCTACCATCCCGCTTACCACATTTGAATGGGATGAGTGGGGAGATCCAAGGGAAAAGGAGTACTATGACTATATGTTGTCCTATTCTCCTTATGATCAGGTGAGAGCAATGGATTATCCCAACCTTCTTGTAACGACAGGATTCTGGGACTCACAGGTTCAGTACTGGGAGCCGGCGAAGTGGGTTGCGAAACTACGTGAATTCAAGACCGACAATAACATATTGATTATGGACTGCAATATGAAGACAGGACATGGTGGAGCCTCGGGTCGTTTTGAACGGCTAAGGTCAACAGCGCTTCAGTATGCATTCATACTTGATCTTGCCGGCATAAAAAATTAGCTGTCTGTCAGAGATAGCCAGAAAAAAATATAGCGGGGGTGTTTTAGTCCCCCGCTATTTTTTTTTCCGGCAGCAGATATCTCTGCAAATTTCTCTATCTTCTGTCCTGTTGTGTCTGTTCCGCCATCGGCTTCCTTGGAAATTTACCGTCCATCATGGCAGCGTTGTAAGCCATGGTGGCCACAACTACCGCGTTGTGCATCAGATCTTCCATAATAAGGCGCTCATACGTATCCATAATGGTATGGTAACCCCGGCTGTATTCAATGGGATCCTGTATGAACTGGAACCCCGGCAGCCCCATTCTGTCGAATGTAACATGGTCTGTTGAACCGGTATTTCTGAGTGTTATGGTTGAACAACCCATCTCGGCAAAAGGCTTGAACCACTCCTCAAACAAAGGTATTGCTTCTTCATTGCCCTGAAGATAAATACCCCTGAACTTGCCTGTTCCGTTATCCATATTAAAGTAGACCTGGTATTTTTCAAAGCCGTCGAGTTTCTCACCTGATTCAGGTGACATCAGGTACTTTTCAGAATACCCCCTTGATCCGTGCAATCCCTGTTCCTCACCACCCCAGAGGGCAACCCTGATTGTCCTTCTCGGTTTAATGCCTAATTCGTTAAGTATCCTGAGAGCTTCCATCATTACTATGCCTCCCGAGGCATTGTCAGCTGCACCTGTTGAACCGTGCCATGCATCATAGTGTCCTCCCAGAAGTACTATTTCGTCCTTGAGTTTTGGATCGGTTCCGGGAATTTCCCCCATTACATTATATACCTTATTGGTATTGTTGAATTTGTTCTCTATCTCTATTTCCATTTCAACCGGAACATTATGGGCAAGCATCCTCTCCATCCTTCCGAAAGCTTCAACGGGCAGATTGACCTGACATATCGGTTCCGGATCACCCATAGTATAGCTTGCTCCGCTGGAACGGGGTACGTTAAAGCTTCCTGAGTTATTTAGAATAACACCAACACCTTCATTTACAAGAAATTCAGTTATCTGACGACGCAGGCTCATCTGTGCCATCCTGTCACCGGCCTGCTGCTGGTCCGGCTGAGGTGGTCTTCTTTGTGCCTGCTCACCTCTTGGTGCAGGCGGGTTCGCCATATTCTGCAATTCCTCATCGGTGTACCTTCTCGCCAGAGGATTGAAATTAACCCTGTATTGAGCACCTGAAGGAAGCATAACAATCTTGCCTTTAAGCTTACCGCGGTATTTTGCGAAATCCTCTTCTGACTTAATATCAACGAGTATAACCTCATCCTTGATAACGCCTTTTGTGCTGCCGGTCCATGCTATGGGATTTGCTGTAAATGGTGCATAGTATGGACTGGTCATTGCAACATATGTTTTGAGATTGTCCCAGCCACCCCTTGAAAAATCTCTGACCTCCTCTATTATGACATTTTTAAACCCATACTCCTCCATTTTCTTTTTGGCTACATCATTGCCCCTGTCAAGGCCTGCTGATGCTGTGAGCCTTGGTCCCGCATAATCGGTAAGCCAGAAGCTGAGTTCTTCTATCTCAGAGTTGTTTAAACCTTCATTTTTAATTTTTTCGACTATTGACGGATCAGGCTTGTATATTTGCGCCTGAAGTAGAACAGAAAGCGATAGTAAAAGCAGAATTAATGTGCTGATTTTCTTGACTCTCATAACTTTTGGTTTTAGTTTGTAATCATAGGTTAAAATGTAAAAGTAACGATATGACTGATTACATGGTTTTTACAAGGCTGTGATTTAACATTAATTAACTGTAAATTTGTTGGCTTCTAGAATATTGAATATGGTTTTTCCTGACGGCTTTGAAAATAAGGTAGGTTTCGACAGAATCAAGGGACTGCTTAGTACCTATTGCAGTGGTATAACAGGTCGTGAACTGGTTGACAGCCTCTCTTTCTCTGATACATTTACCGAAATAAGCAGTCTTGTTGAGCAGACCTGGGAAATGCAGCTGTTATTGTCTTCGACTGATCCGGTTTATGTCGACAATGAATGGGATGTCAGGGAATTGCTGAGCAAGATCAGGGTCGAGGGGGCTTACGCAACTGAAGAGGAACTCTTCAACTTCAAACGTCATTATGATTCACTCAGGTCTCTCCTGGCGTATTTCAGAAAGTCTGACCAGAACATATGTCCGCAACTGAAAAGGGTTGCTGCCGGTGTTAAATATTATCCTGCTGTTGCTGATCAGATTGACCGCATACTTGACCGTAACGGAATAATAAGGGACTCAGCTTCTCAGAAGCTTAAGGAAATAAGGTCAGAAATCAGGAACCTCTCTTCACAGGTAACGCGTAAATTGCAGTCAGTGCTTAGGAACTCAAGGCTTGAAGGCATTGTTGATCCTGATGCATCTGTTTCAATCAGGAACGGCAGGTGCGTAATACCTGTCAACGTGTATAATAAGAGAAAGATCGCCGGTCTCATCCACGATCAGTCGGCGACGGGCAAGACGGTGTACATTGAACCTGCCGAAGTTGTCGAAATAAATAATGATATTATAGACCTTGAGCATGAGGAGAAGAGAGAGATTGTCAGAATACTTACAGCTGTTTCCGATAAACTAAGACCATACATTGACGATTTACTGATTTCTGCGCTCTATCTTGGTAACATGGATTTTGTAAGGGCCAAGGCAAGCCTGGGAAACAGGCTCGGATCGGTAAGGCCCGCACTGTCGGAGACACCACGTCTTTCATGGTATGGGGCTGTACATCCATTGCTTTTTATTGCTTTTGAGAAACTTCCCGACCGTAATGTAGTTCCGCTCGATCTTACTCTTGATTCAGAGAGCAGGATTATAGTCATATCAGGGCCCAATGCAGGAGGTAAGTCGGTATGTCTTAAGACAATAGGGCTTCTTCAGTACATGTTGCAATGCGGATTTACCATACCGGTGAGGGAAGGATCTGAAGCCGGTGTATTTTCAGGACTATTTATTGATATAGGCGACGAGCAGAGTATTGAAAATGACCTTAGTACCTACAGTTCTCATCTGATTGCAATGAAATATTTTCTTAAGCACTCAGATAGCGATACGATGATTCTGATTGATGAATTTGGGTCAGGTACTGAGCCTGTAATCGGAGGTGCTATTGCGGAAGCGATACTTACTGAACTAAACAGGTCAGGTGTTTATGGTGTAATCACAACACATTATTCCAATCTGAAGCATTTTGCGTCTAACACTCCTGGCGTTGTTAACGGAGCAATGCTGTTTGACAATCATCTTATGCAGCCTCTTTTCAGGCTGGCGACAGGCAGGCCTGGCAGCTCGTTTGCCTTTGAGATAGCACGAAAGATAGGTCTCCCCGATAATATTCTGAATGAAGCTTCAGAGAAGGCAGGGAAGGAACATATTCTTTATGACAAGATTCTGAGGGAGGCAGCACGTGATCGCCGTTACTGGGAGAAGAAGAGGGATTCGGTGAGGAGGCTGGAAAAGAGGTTAGAGGAGCTCGAATCGGAATATGAAGAGGGACTTCAGACAATAAGTAAGAAGAGAAAGGAGATAATTAATGCTGCAAAAAAGGAAGCAGAGGATATTCTCCAGGGGGCTAACAGGATCATTGAAAACACTGTCAGGGAGATAAAAGAGGCAGAAGCCGAAAAGGAGAAAACCCGTAAGGCAAGACAAAAACTGGACGATTTTCGTGAAGAGTTGCAGTCCAGAGGAACCGATGGCGGTGAATTGAAAGGCAAGAAGTTTGTAAGAGGCAAATCCAAGTCCGGAAAGCCAGAGGAGGGTAGTGAGGTTATCGGCAAAGCAGTTAAAAGTAAGGATGACAGGGCTGCGGAGACCAGGATAGCTCCAGGCAGTTATGTCAAAATGATGGAGTCAGATTCTGCCGGATTAGTTGAGGAGATAAATGACCTGATTGCGACTGTCAGTTTCGGAAACGTAATAGTAAGGCTGCCTCTTGAAAAACTGATACCTTCTTCAAAGGCAGAATATGACCGTCAGCACCGGCGCAGCAGAAAACCGGTGCTCGACTGGGAGACAACTGCAAAGAGAGCGGGATTCAGTCCGAATCTTGATATTCGCGGTATGAGGGCAGGAGAGGCTTTACCTTTGGTACAGGAGTTCCTTGACCGGGCCTGGTCAATCAGCTACCCGGTTATACGCATACTTCATGGCAAAGGATACGGAATACTCCGGCAACAGGTAAGGCAATACCTCTCAACACTTGGTTACATCAGGTCATTTGATGATGCACCCGTTGATCAGGGAGGATCAGGAATTACCGTTGTGGAGCTTGATATATAAAAAGCGGGGACAACCTGCCCCCGCTTTCATCTTAAATCAATATCCGAATATTTCTTTCATTGAGAGTATCTTAACCTGGCCTATCTGGTTCAGAACTCTTAAGTCGAGCAGGTTTTTGTTCCCTACCACAAGATATGAGTATTCTCTTGAGGTAATGAAATCTGTGAAGAATTTCTCCATCTCGGGGAGTGTTATCTCTGAAGCCCTCGACCATGTTTCTGATCTGATATCATGGTCTATACCCTGAAGTTTATAAGAATACCAGGTATTGAAGAGTCCCCTATTTGTTATCCTTTGAGTAGCAATGCTGTTCATCAATCCTTCACATGCAAGCCTGAAAGATTTTTCGTCGCCCGGCAGCCTGTTCATCAGTTCGTTCATTCCGTCAAGAGCTATTCCCAGTTTATCAGCCTGAGTTGACATAAATGCCCTGAAACGAATTGTCTGATCTGAATAGGGAGGCAGCTGTACTGACGCAGTTGCTGTATAAGCAAGTCCTTTGGCTTCACGTATTTCCTGAAAGACTATCGGGCTGAAATAGTTGTTGAATACCTGAATTTCGGGAATTATTTCAGCATCAAGAATTTCAAAGTTGGAAGTGATAGAAATGTTTGCCTGGCTGATATCAAAGTCTACAACATAAACAACCGGTCTGGTGTTAACAACAGGTTCCCTGTTTACCCTTTCAGGAATCACCCGAAGTTCAGCCGGCCGTGCATGTTTTTCTGTTATAAGGTTTTTTACATCCTGAATAGCTGTTGGACCGTAGTATGATATCATAAGCGGATAGCCGGTCATTTCTTTTATGATGTCAGTCAGGTCTTCAGCTTTGAGTTCTTTCAGTTCATTTTCAGGAATCTGGTAGAGTACCGGTGAGTCGGAGCCGTAGAGGCTGTAGCTTTCGAGAGCTGACCTTATTGCGGATAAGTTCTTCTTATTGTCTTCCCTCTCTTTCAGCAGTTTTCCAATATAGGCATCAAGCACGGCCTGATCGGGCTGGATATCGCTGATGACTTTTTCAAGTATCTCCACGGCTTTTTCAAGATTTTCATCAAGGCCTGATATTGTAACATTTGTCATTCTTTCTCCTGAAGACATGGAGAGTGACAGGCCGTACCTGTAGAGCTCTTTTTTAAGCTCCTCTGCATTCATGTCTGAGGTACCCAACAGAGATCCGTAACCGAAAGCCACAGGAAGATTTATATTATGGTCTTTTCCTATTTCTGCCAGATAGGTTAGTGAAAAGAGTCCGTTTACTTCATTAGGAGCATAATAGAGATCGAGACCTTCGCTGATACTTTCCTGTGAAAGTGCTTCATTGAAATTAACGAATACCGGATCTATCGGAACAGACTTCTCAGCAAGTAACTGAGACGCAAATTCAGATTCAAGGTCGCGGTTTATGTTAACCGGTGTTATCTCAGGTTTCTCTACCTTTACCAGACCCGTGTTTTCTCCAATCCGCTTGTAGACTACAGCGTAATTATCAGTCAAAATTTCATTGGCAAATTGAATAACCTCTTCTCTTGTAACTGTCCCGAGTCTGTCTATAAAACTGACATATTCTTCAAAAGGTGTCTCATATATAAAGCTGTTCATCATCATATATGCTCTTGAGAATGAACGCTCAAGAGATCTCATATAGCCTAGTTTGGCATTATTTATTATTGCTTCAAGCATCCAGTCTTCAAAATCACCGTTTTTCAGCAGCTCAAGCTGACTTAACATAAGTTCCTCTACTTCCTCGAGTGTCTGTCCCTGTCTTGGATATCCATCAAGTGAGAAAATACCATAATCTTTAAGGAAAAAAGCAGATGCACTGCTGTTTTTGACTTTCTGTGCCTGATTGAGGTTAATGTCCATCAAGCCTGCCTGCCTGTTGAAGAGGAGGCTGCTGATGACAGTTGCCACTGGTTCGTCAGTTGATCCTGATCCTTTTATTCTCCATGCAATGCTTACAAATTCTTCTTCAGGGCCTGTAACTTCACCCTTGCTTATCTGTGTCAGTGGTGTCTCAACCGGTCTTTCAGGCTTGATGACATCTGATTTCTCAATTTTCCCGAAATAGTCGTTAATAAGTTTTACCACCGGTTCAAATTCAAAGTCCCCTGACAGACTTATTGCCATATTGTTTGGGACATAATAGTTGTCGATAAACCTGTTAATTTCTACCATTGAAGGATTTTTCAGGTGTTCCGGCAGTCCGATAATATCGCGTCCGTAAGGATGTTCCGGGAAAAGCATCTTCATCAGCATATTGTTTGCTCTGGTACCGTCCATATCCTGATACATGTTAAACTCTTCATATACAGTTTCAAGTTCGGTATGAAACAACCTGAGTACCACATCAGAGAATCTTTCAGATTCTATTTTTGCCCATTTTTCGATCTCATTTTTTGGGATCTCGCACATGTAAATGGTAGATTCATAGCTCGTACCTGCATTTAGCATATTGTCTCCCAAAGCAGTATATATCTTGTCGAGTTCATTGGTGGCCACATATCCGGCTGCTATATAGCTCAGACTGTCTATTTTTCTGTAAATCGCCTTTTTTTCGGCGGGATCGTCAGTATTACGGTGTTCCTCAAAGAGGTCTGATATCTGGTCAATAAGAATCTTTTCGGCGTCCCAGTTCATTGCACCAATCTTACTTGTACCCTTGAACATCATATGCTCAAGATAGTGTGCCAGTCCTGTTGCAGTTGGATCTTCGTATGCCGATCCTGCCTTTACGCCAATCAGCGCAGAGATGCGGGGCTGGTCGGTATTTCTTGAAAGGAAAACCTTCAGGCCGTTATCAAGGGTGTAGACCCTTGCCCTGAAAGGATCGTTGTTGACAGTAATGTAACTGAATCCATTACTGTCTTGTTTTTCAGAAATCTTGTACTTTTCTGTCTGGCATGATGAAAAAATCATAATTACCAGTGTGCTGAAAATAATCAGTCTGTTCATAGGTGGATTTAATTGATTAGTGACGCAAAGTTATGAATAGTCTTTCAGAACTATCAATATGAACGGATTAAAAGGAATAATAATTTATTACCTGGAGATGATGATCAATTTGCAATGCCGTACCTCCTGTTATTTGCCTGATAATGACAGAAATTCCAGTTTTCCGTGGCTGACAGAGGCATTTACCCTTGACAAAGTGTTCTGATCAGTTCCCACCAGCCCTGACAGACTGAAAACGACATTTGACTCTGATTTTCTGGTTATATTATCCTTATAGGCTTCCGGAACAACTATAGCTGCATTGTCTGCCTTTGCTGTCAGCATGAAGGAGTTTGAACCATCGCAGACTATTGTAAAAGCTGAATTATTTCCTATAATTTCCATTTCGGAAAATCCTCTTTCTACTTTATCGATTCTGAAGGAAGACATTTCAGCGGTTGCCCTGAAGATATCCTTAATTTCAGATATTTTGGTTTTCGTCAGCCATGTTTCGGATATGCAGTTTGTTACCTTATTTATCGAGTAGATGTCAGATTTTGAGCTGAATACTATGGAGTTAACATTCCCTATATCAATTGTGGAGTACTCTGAGATTACTGAGAGTGCCTGGCATTTTGCTATTTCGACATACGGAGAGTGGTACGCTTCCACAATCAGCCATTTGGCCTCAGGTATTTTGGCTCTGGAGTGGTTTAGCGTGATGCTGTTCAATGGTTTAACGTTATCTCTAAGCAGCCTGCTACAGGTAAGGTTACCATGGCTGAGTGATATATTGATGCTGCCGGAGATATCATCAAGTATAACATCTCCGAAGGAGTTTTCAATACTCAGGTTAATATAGGAGGGAATTTTGACAACGTAATTTACATTAAAACTTTTTCTGCCTGAAGAAAGCGATGGAGAAAAGAAGCGATCGTCATAATTTGTCTTCACACTGATCTCATTTCCGTCTGAAGTAATATCCATTACTATCAGGCTCTGGCTTTTCAGTGCAATCTGAGGATTGGCGTGATCGATGACTAATGTTCCGCAGATGGTTACTGAATCGACCTGTGAATCGACTACAGTTATCGTACCGTATCTGTTATTGATTTTCAGGCTTGTATTATTATCTGCCGCGAAGCTCTTTAAAACGACACAATCAGATATTTCCTGTGAAGAAAAGGAAATTGCATAAGCAAAGGTTGAGAGAATCGATATTAAAATAAATCTTTTCATAGCCCTGGAATCTGTTGTACTGATATGTTTTGCTTTTGTATCTACTCATTCTAATGACCCTTTTAGAACTGTTTTGCTGCATCGTATCTTAAAAATAAAAGAGGGAGCATTAAAAATAATGCTCCCCCGTGCTGAGTAAGATGAATATAAAGGTTATCTGAGTCTCACTGAGGCATACGAAGATTTAATATTTACGGAGGCAGCAGGGTTATCACCCGGCCTGGCTGTTCCAGCTATCTCCTTTGATGTATTCTCAGTTATCCTGGTTTGTATATCGATGCACTCTTCGCAGTAGCTGAGACTACCATAGTTGACTTTTGCCTGTAGTTTGTAAGCAGCATTTCTGTCAATTCCCAAAGTGATTCCACAATAGGCAGCATCGACTATAAGACTCTCAAATCCTGCCGGCACGGCATCAGCTGCAAAAGATCCGTATTTTGCATCGAGATTGAGGGAGTTGTACAGTGTTTCGAACTTCATTGTGGTATAAGCAGTTTCAGCCACGAAGTTATTTATGTTTCTAACGTCTATATTGTCATATTTTGAATCTGCAACTATTGAGCCTGCTTCATCAATTGTCACTTTTGAGTACCTGCTGTCGAGCATCATGGCCTGTACTTTTCTGATACTAAGGTCTGTGATATATCTTGAGATGATTGAAAGCCAGCCTGCCTCATCTATAGTAGCCTTTCCATAAGATAGTGCTATGCAGTTAATAGGTTTCTGATTGCCGCGTGTCAGTCTGAGAGCGACAAGGTTACCGTACCGAAGGTCAATATTTACCCAACCCGGGTGTTCGTCAATTTTAATATTGCCATATCGGTTAGCGATGTTCAGATTATTCTTACCAGGCATCCTGACGGTATAATCTATTTTGAACCTGTTGGTTCCTGCACCCCTTGTTACAGTTGAAAACCTGCTGTCGAGCAGGGTTGTTGCCCCTACTGAGGTGTCGTTTTCAACAAATTCGACGGATATCATTTCAAGAAGCTTTTCTGACCTTTCGGTGGTTGACATTTCGGCTGTGACAAGAACATCTATAGAAACCTCGTTTCTGTTCCATGTCTCTACAGTTACATCTCCGTAACGATTTGAGATTACGACCGCAGTAGCATCATCTACCTTGAAAAGCCTGCTGAATTCTCTGGTAATCTCCTGACCTTTGGCATTTGTGGCTGCAATGGATATAACCACTGCTGCCATCATCAATCTATATAGTGACTTTTTCATCTTCCTGATTCATTTGTTTAGTTTCTGCTTTTACCTGCTTAAGCTGGCTAAGAATATATGACATTACCTCTATTTTGGTCTGATAGTGCTCTATCATTGCATTTATTATCCTTTCATCGCTGGGGTTTGCCTTGAGTTCCTTCTGTAACTCCTTGAAAGCAGCATCCATGTTATTGAGCTCTTCGTCGAGAATTTTTTTCTGTTCCTCGCCTGACATATCTGCGATGTCAAGAATTTCACCCTCCAGCATGTTTACCTGCTGTACATAGAATGTTTCGACTTCCCTGTATTGAGGCGAAACCTGGCTGAGGGTCATGGTGTTCCTTTCAGGCCTGATGAAGTGTTCCCAGGTATAGAGGGAAGACAGAGTTACCAGCAGAGTAACTACGGCTGCCCTTAACAGGTAGGGACCTATATTGATCTTTCTTCTGACAGTGAATCTTGCTTCAAGCTTATTCTTGAACCTGTCGAAATGCCCATCTGAAGGTTCGGCATCCTCGAAGAAGCTCCTGTTATTCCTGATTATGTTTTCTATATTGCTCATAGCATTTAGATTTTCAATATTCTTTCATTTCGGCTACCAGTTTCTGTTTTGCCCTTGAAAGTTGCGACCTTGATGTACTGCTTGATATATTCAATATTTCGCCAATTTCATCATGATCGTATCCCTCTAAAAGATAAAGGTTAAGTATTACCCTGTATCCGTCGGGCAGTCTTTCAATAGCTTCCCTGACTTTTTCCAGTCTGCTCTCGAAGTGCTGTTTTGATTCGATATCATCAGGACTATCATCGGGAAGGAAGCCTTGTTGTTCAATATCCTCAAAGACCATCTTTCTTTTATTCAGGGCATCAAGAGATTTGTTGATAACAATTCTCTTCAGCCATGCTCCGAAGCTAACGGTTCCTGAGTAGGTTCCAATTTTTTCGAATGCTGACAGGAAGGCCTCCTGCATAATATCTTCAGCCTCCATGCTGTCATTCACAATTCTCAGACTCGCGTTATACATAGATTTATAGTACAACTTGTAAACCTGAAACTGTGATTTCTGGTCGCCGGCCATACACCCGTCAATCAGATCCTGGTGTATGTTTTTGTAAGCCGCTTCAACATTAACCATACCAATATGACTTAAAGTCTTTATTTGTAATGCTGCACCCACAGTTTCTCAGTTTTTCCATACTAAGGACGCGGGTTGTGGTTTAATGCTGCATCAAGTTTAAAAAATTTCAGAACAAAATGTTCATTATCATACCCTGCTTTATCTCTCCTGTCGAAAAGTCTAGTTCCGAACCATACATGCTGTGAGGTATGGAGTAGATAAGCAAAAGAACAACTGCTGCGATAATTGTATACGCAGGTCTCTGTCTGCGCCAGTTCATCGCTACTGCCAATATCCAGAAAAGTAATGATACAAGTGTTTTATTATCAGTCAGATCCCAGCCAAACGGTACGCCTGCCCAGAATTCACCAAATGCGTAGTACTGGACTACCGGACCAAGTATTGCTCCGCCGGCGAAAAGCAATATAAGGGTTATAAGGCCGTACCTGCGTTGCGATTCATATCCCGTTATGGCCAACAGGCCTGCAAGTGTCGAGATCAGCATGGCAAAGAACATAAAAAATATGTGCGGTGTAAGCACCCATGCAGGTACTGCTCCCTTGAATCGTATAATAACCGGATTATCGCGGAATAATACCTGGGTGCCGGATTGATCAGTTATCTCAATGTAATATTGTAGTTTACCTGCCGGTGGCAGCTGTGGAACCGATGCAAAATAACCTTTCATCTCCTCCATCCCGAATATCTTGTTCATTACAAATGATTGTATCGGGATAACCTTGTAAGAGAAGTCTACCGGGGTATATTCATCGTCTGTTCTGAAGCGTTTATAAAATAGACGTGCATTTACAGTCTCGTCATAAATTGCCATTCTGACTACGGGTCGTTCATCGAGGCCGAGGCTTCTGACAAGCTTTATGCTGTATGTCTCGCCGTTAACCGAGACATCTGTTTTCTTTGGATATGTAGGACCTGTCTGTCTTTGAAAAACTGCTGCAGATAGGGTGATTACTATTGAAACTGTCCATAAAATGATCTTCTTCATAGAAATAGACTTACAGGTTACTTTAAAGCTGTAAAATTAATAACTCTTTTCTTTCCCCCCTTAGTATTTCGACAGTAATTGTCTCCCCCTGTTTTAGCTGATTAAGCCTGTACATGTAATCTTCGATATTGTTAACAGGCATGCCATTAATTGATTTGATCACATCTCCCTTCTGCATTCCTCCGATGGCAGCAGGCCTTCCCGGAGTAACAAAATCAGCCCTGAGACCCTCTTTTACAATACCCGAGAAATCGGGCATGATTCCAAGGGTAACTCCTCTGCGGCGTCCGCCATGACTCGGTCCCTGCCTCGGACCAGCCTCTGTGAATTTCAGTTTCTCAGTCCTGTTTACAAATTCTCCGGCAACAGAATAGATGTAATCAGCAATATCAATCATTCCGGCATAGTTTATCCGGTCTTCTGTGTCCTTAGGGGTATGGTAGTCGAGATGAGCACCTGTTGATACAAAAAGCACAGGTATGTCAGCCCCGTAAAATACAGAGTGGTCAGATGGTCCGTATCCTTCGTCTGAAATTGTCAGAATAATTCTGGAGGTATCATTTAATTCAGTAAGTATATCCTTCATGCCTGCAGCTGTTCCGGCACCGCCAACCTGCAATACCCGTGTATCTTTCAGCCTGCCGACCATGTCAAGATTGATCATGGCGTTTACTGAAGAGGCACTTACCGGCATGTTTTCTATAAAATGCCTGGCTCCCAGCAGCCCCATCTCCTCGGCAGAGAATGCTATGAAAACAATACTACGGGATAAGGTTTTATTACCATTTGCAAACTTCTGAGCGAGTTCCAGCATCATTGCTATCCCTGAAGCATTGTCATCTGCTCCGTAATGCACAGCCACGGTATCGGGAGTCCTGCTCGATGATCCCGCTCCCCCGGATCCGAGGTGATCATAATGAGCTCCAATTATAAGATATTCATTTTTAAAAACCGGATCTTCACCCGGCAACACCATAGCTACATTTCTTGTTCCGGCAGTCTCTCTCTTCAGGTCTGTAACAGCGCTGACTATACTGCCTGTGTTTTTACCGTAAGGGCTCCGGTGTTTGTTAATGGTATTTTCCAGTTCCTCAATGGAATAACCTGTATCAGATAGGATAAGGGATGCTACTTCACGCTTTATTCTGATTACCGGAATTCCTGCCGGGTATTCTGCCCTTCCCAGGGGTTCGAACTCGTCAGACTGATCATATTCCACTCCTGATACAAGAAGCACACCGGCTGCACCCATATCCCTGGCGATCATCACCTTGCTTCTGTCACCTGTTATTTCAGCAAATGCGGTTCCGCTGCCGTTAATATCAGGATCGGCCCTGAGAAGCATTACCCATTTGCCTGTTACGTCAAGACCGGAATAGTCGTCCCAATCAATCGTATCATTCTTAAGCCTTATACCATAGCCCGCAAATACAACCGGTGCTTCTATCTCTGCATTTTCAGATATTGATGATGGAGAAAAATCTGAACCGATTATCATTTTTTTACCATCAACCGACATCATATTTCCATCTCCGGTCACCAGGCTGCTTGTTACCCTGAACCTTTGAAATCCATCATCAACAAATGGAACAAGACCATATGACAGAAGCTCTTTTCTGATATATTCTGCAGCCAGACTGTCACCTTCAGTACCGGTAAGGCGTCCGCCTAACCGGTCGGAGGCAAGCCGTGAAATATGTGCATAGAGCTCGTCTGATGTTATTTCGGGATTGTTTCGGGTGCAGGACGTCAGCAGACATCCTGCCAGAATTATTAATAAATATCTTTTCATACCTTGTTTTAGTGCCGGTTGTAAAGATATAACCGAAATGCAGAAAACCGATAAAACAATCTGAATTATGGAACCAGAAGAAGAAGTTAACCGTTACTCGAACTGTCGGAATGTTTTCTTTATCAGGTCCATTGCCTCCCGCAACTGCTCTTCATTAATAATCAGCGGAGGAGCAAATCTTATTATATGACCATGTGTCGGTTTTGCAAGTACTCCGTTTTCTTTCATTGCCACACAAACATCCCAGGCTGTCTTGCCTCCTTTTGGCTTGATAACCACTGCATTCAGAAGGCCCTTGCCGCGAACCAGCTCGATCATATCTGATTTAATGCTCTTGAATTCATCCCTGAATATTTTACCAAGGTATTCAGCCTTTTCGGCAAGTTTTTCTTCCCTCACCACCTCAAGGGCAGCCATTGCAACCTTACCGGCAATCGGATTACCGCCAAATGTTGATCCGTGTTCGCCGGGTTTAATGCAGAGCATTATGTCATCGTCAGCGAGCGCAACTGACACAGGAAATACACCTCCCGAGAGAGCCTTGCCAAGTATCAGAATGTCAGGTCTTACTCCTTCATGATCGCATGCCAGAAGCTTACCCGTCCGTGCTATACCCGTCTGTACTTCGTCAGCTATGAAAAGTACATTTTTTGCCTTGCACATATCGTAAGCCTTTGTAAGGTAGCCTTCATCAGGTACATAGACACCGGCCTCACCCTGAATCGGTTCCACCAGAAAGCCGGCAACGTCGGGGTCCTGCAGAGCCTTTTCAAGAGCGTTAAGATCGTTATAAGGAATGGTAATGAATCCCGGAGTAAAAGGTCCGTAGTCTTTTCTGGCGTCAGGATCGGTTGACATCGAGACAATTGTTATTGTTCTGCCGTGGAAGTTGCCTTCACACACAATAATTTTAGCCTGGTTCTCCTTAATTCCCTTTTTCAGGTAGGCCCATTTGCGGCATAGCTTTAGTGCCGTTTCATCGGCCTCGGCTCCGGTATTCATAGGCAAAACCTTATCATAACCGAAGTATTTCGTTATATACTCTTCATATTCTCCCAACACAGAATTATAAAAAGCCCGTGAGGTAAGGGTGAGCTTCCTGGCCTGGTCGATAAGGGCCTGGATTATTTTCGGATGACAGTGTCCTTGGTTTACAGCTGAATAGGCAGAAAGAAAATCAAAATACTTTTTACCTTCCACGTCCCATACGTACGGACCTTCTCCTTTTTCAAGAACTACCGGCAGGGGATGATAGTTATGTGCTCCAAATTTGTCTTCGCGGTCAATATAATCCTGTGTTTTCATCAGATTGATTTTAAATGATTTACTATTTTAGCTTTTAAACCCACAATCTTACGAAAGCTTTTTGATTTTTCAAAGGAGGAAGGTCATTTAGTAGGATTGCGGGTTTCGAGGTGCGGGTTTACCTCGGCTCTCGCCTCGGTGAGCTCGCCCGATAAGCCGGGCTCGGTTCGGGTTTTGGGTTTTACCTTCGCCTTTCAGGCTCCGGTGAGCTCGCCTTCGGCTCGGTTCTCCCTTCGGTCGTGAGCTCACCCGGCAAGCCGGGCTCGGTACAGGGCTCAGGATTTGTCGTCAAGGAGATAGGGTCTTAGCAGTTTTGTTCGTTCCACTGACTGATCGTGCCGCCACTTATCGATTTCTGCCGCATTGCCTGACAGGAGTATGTCGGGCACTTTCCAGCCATTGAAATCAGCAGGCCTGGTATATACGGGAGGGGAGAGGAGATCATCCTGAAATGAGTCGAAAAGAGCAGATTGCTCATCAGATATTGCGCCCGGCAGCAGTCTCACAACAGCATCGGCAATGATTGCTGCAGGCAGTTCTCCTCCTGAAAGAACATAGTCGCCTATTGATATTTCTCTGGTAATCAGATTGTCTCTTATCCTCTGGTCAATGCCCTTATAATGACCGGCAAGAATAATAATATTGTTCATTGTTGCCAGCTTATTGGCCATCTTCTGGGTAAAGGGTTCTCCGTCAGGTGATGTATATATTATCTCATCATAGTCTCTCTGCAGTTTAAGATATTCAAGAGCCCTGAAGACCGGTTCAACCTTCATTACCATGCCTGCACCTCCTCCAAACGGATAATCGTCAACCGTCCGGTGCCTGTCATCAGTGAAATCACGCAACTGGACAAGGTTAATCTCCACAAGACCCTTATCCTTTGCCCTCTTGATTATTGAGTGACTAAGCGGGCCATCGAGAAGCTCTGGCAGTATAGTTACTATATCAATCCTCATAAAACACAGAGTTATCTGCAAAAATAGCCAATGATCCTTTAATACGTATTGTTTGCCGGTAATAATTAATTTGCCATGAATCAGCCGTTATATAAGGCATTTAAATTAATTTGTCTACTTTTCAGCCTTATTAATCAATATTTAAGTGGAACACTCAGAATTTATTGAATGCCGACCGGGCTGTGGTGCATGTTGCATCGCACTGTCGATATCATCGTCCATCCCGGGCATGGAGAACGGAAAGCCCGCAGGTGTAAGGTGCATACATCTTACCGATGATTACCGGTGTGCCCTTTTCGGCAAACCTGAACGACCCGCGGTGTGCAGCTCATTCAGGGCAGAACTGCAGTTTTGCGGAACCAACAGGGATGAGGCCATGAGCATACTCATGTCGCTTACCGATGCTGAAGACAGATATTAAAAGGGCGTAAAGGCGTAAGGGTCAGGGTTCCAGTTTGTACACGACCTTACCGCCGGTTATTGTGTATACCACCTTTGTTTTCATAATTTCCTCTTCCGGAATAGTAAGAAGGTCCCTGTCGGTAATTACTATATCGGCAAGGTATCCTGGCTTCAGCATTCCTTTCCTGTCTTCCATAAACTGTGAATATGAAGCTCCCAGGGTATAATACTTAATTGCCTCTTCCATCGTCAGCTTCTCCTCAGGGATCCATCCGTCCCCTTCTTCTCCCATTCTGTCTTTACGTGTGACTGCGGCATAGAGACCTTCCATCGGGTTAAGAGGTTCAACACTGTAGTCAGTGCCGAAGGCGAGCATCGCGCCGGCATCAAGCAGACTTCTCCATGTATATGACCACCTGGCTCTCTCTTCACCTATTCTCTTGACAATAAATCTTTTATCGGTAATGCAATGTGTCGGCTGCATCGATGGAATAACACCCAATTGAGCAAATCGTGGTATGTCCGATTCAATAAGTATCTGGGCATGTTCCAGCCTATGTCTGCTGTCACGGCGGCCGTTCTTTTCTATTGCAGCTTCGCAGATATTAAGAATCCAGTTATTAGCCTTCGGTCCGATTGCATGTATTCCTATCTGAAATCCCATCGAGTCAGCTGTCAGTATCCTTTTCTCCATCTCCTCATAACTCACCATAGCGAGCCCGTCCTTATCAGGTTCATCGCTGTATGGTTCAAAGAACATGGCAGTGGTGGAACCAAGGGTTCCGTCCATGAAATCCTTCAGATAGCCGAAGCGAATCCAGTTTCCCTCTGCCGGGTATTTTTCAGCGATCTCCCTGTAGCGCAGCAGCCTGTCCACATCATAGGTCAATACTGCTCCGATATCGATTCTTGATGTCAGTTCTCCCTCAGCAAGAAGCTGATCATACATCTCCCAGCTTGCCGATCCAGGAATCTGAATGCTTGTTACCCCAAGCTCACGGGCCTGCTGAAGGGCGAGAAGATAACCGGTACGTGTTCTTTCTGCCTCTTCCTCCGCACTCCTTTCCACCCTTACAGCTCCATACTTCAGCAGACCTTTGGCTGTCTCCTTGAATATCCCGTTAGGTTCACCGGTAACAGGATCACGCATGATCTCTCCGCCGAACGGATCGGGTGTGTCTTTGGTGATTCCCGAGTTTTTTATGACGTAGCTGTTAACAAGCACACTATGTCCGTCAGTACGACTTAATGCCACAGGATTATCAGGTGATACGGCATCAAGGAGTTCCTTCGTGGGCCATTCTTTTGTGGTGAACATCTCGTGCTCCCAATGCCCTCCGCGAATAAGTTCGCCGGGCTTCGATTTAGCAACCTGCTCCCTTACTTTCTCTGTAATTATCGCAGGGTCAGTTATATATCTTAGTTCAATATAATCGGGATTAACAGGGCCAAAGTGTGCATGAGCATCATTAAATCCTGGAAAAACCAGTTTTCCTTCTGCATCGATCACCTCTGTGACACCCTCTTCAATATGTTTTGAGACTGATTTAACAGTACCCACGGCAATAATATACTCCCCTTTAATTGCTACTGCCTCAGCATAGGGGTTCTTATCATCTATCGTAAGCACTTTCCCGTTAAGGATCACCATATCGGCTTTCTGTGCTTCTGAGCATGAGTTCATTGAGATCATAATCAATACCATCAGTGGAAGAAATAGTTTTTTCATGGGTAAAACGGGTTTGATTTCAGAGCCGAAGATAGGCAAAATAGAAATTTGATCATCTTCATGAAAGTATATTATATAATATGTTTGCCGTACGACTGCAAAAATCTTTACAACAACTCAAAGCAAGTTTTCTGTTTCCGACAATTAATAGTTACTTTGTGCGTTCAATTGTTTAAAATAAACTGCAATGAAGCAAATACTTCACAATAAGTTTCTGAAGTTCTCTGTAGCAGCAATAATATATGTGCTATGGGTTATCTGGCTTGGCAATTTCTGGTGGCTGGCAGGCCTGGTTGTTATTTTTGACATATATATAACAGAAATAGTTAACTGGGCCTTCTGGAAGAGACGCGAAGGAAGGAATCATGTGGTCATCGAGTGGCTCGATGCGCTTATCTTTGCCGTTATAGCAGTTACAATTATTAATATTTTTCTTTTCCAGAACTACCGGATCCCCACAGGGTCAATGGAGAAGTCGCTGCTTATAGGTGATCATCTTTTTGTAAGCAAGGTTGCCTACGGTCCGAGACTGCCCAATACCCCGGTGGCATTTCCTTTCACGCAGCATACAATGCCGATTACCGGTGGCAAGTCATGGTCAAATATTATTCAGAGGCCTTACAAAAGGTTAAAGGGCTTCAGAAGTGTTGAGCGGTTTGATCCCGTGGTATTCAACTTTCCGGAGGGCGATACCGTCGTTCTTGAGAATCAGGCAACAAGTTATTATGAGATAGTTCGTGAGACAGCCCGTTTTCTCAAGGCAAACAATAGCATGACCGGAGGAGCGCCATTAAGTGAAGAACTGCTCAATGATATGGCAAGAAGAGAAGTATGGCGCCGGTATTCAATAATTTACAGGCCTGTAGACAGAAGAGACAATTATGTAAAGAGATGTGTCGGTCTGCCAGGGGATACCATCCAGGTCAGGGATGCCGTCTTGTATGTCAACGGAACAAGGGCAGAGGAAAAACCGACCCAGCAATTGACATACGTAGTGAGTACCAATGGCACCAGAATTAATCCCAGGGCCCTTGAAAGAATGGATATATACCGTTCCGACCAGCAGATGGTGGGAAGTGTCTACATGCTTCCGCTAACCTCTGAAAATGCCGTGGCCCTGCAATCTTTTGTCAATGTTACTGATGTAACGCCAAGGATATCGAGGGCAGGGGAGTATGAACCCTACATCTTTCCGCACAATGAAAGGTACCGGTGGAACCAGGATAATTTCGGACCGTTGTGGGTACCGGCCAAAGGTGTCACCATACCTGTTGATACCTCAAATATATGCTTCTACGAAAGAATTATAGACGTTTATGAAGATAATGACCTGCTGGTGGAAAATGGCAGGATATTTATCAATGGCGAACCTGCCGACAGTTATACTTTTAAGATGGATTACTACTGGATGATGGGTGACAACAGGCACAACAGTGCCGATTCACGTTACTGGGGATTCGTTCCGGAGGATCATGTGGTAGGTACTCCAAAGTACATCTGGCTTTCAATCAACAAGGAGGCTAAAGGGCTTAAGAAGATCAGGTTCAACAGGTTCTTTATGAAGGCGAGATGATAAAGAATGGCGTAAAAGGCGTATAGGCGTATAGGCGTATAGGCGTAGATGGCATAAAGGCCTAGTGGGCGTGAAAGGCGTAATGGCATAAAAAAGAGAGGCTGTCTTTTTCGGGACAGCCTCTTAGTATTCCGGATGATGTTATACTATTCTTTAACCTTTTCTACTACGGCCCTGAAAGCTTCAGGGTGATTCATTGCAAGGTCGGCAAGTGTTTTGCGGTTAAGTGCAATACCTTTCTTCTGTATCTTTCCCATGAACTCAGAGTAGCTCATGTCATACTGCCGCACACCGGCGTTAATTCTTTGGATCCAGAGGGCTCTGAATTCACCCTTCTTTTTCTTTCTGTCACGGTAGGCATAGCCCAACCCTTTTTCCAGGGTATTCTTGGCAACTGTCCAGACATTTTTTCTGGAGCCGAAGTTACCCTTGGTCTGCTTGAGAACCTTTTTTCTTCTGGCTCTCGATGCAACTGAATTTACTGATCTTGGCATTGTGTTTCTGTTTTTGGATGCCAGCGCTCAACTAAGAGACTTTCATGCTGGTCAACCGGTTAATTACTAATTTACTTTCATCCGATCAAGGCGCTTCATTATTTAAGACCCAGCAGCAGCCTGATGTTTTTTTCATCAGCCTTGTGTACCTCACCGAAGTATGTAAGATTCCTCTTACGCTTTGTTGCCTTCTTGGTAAGAATGTGGCTCTTAAACGCATGCTTGCGCTTAATCTTTCCTGTTCCGGTAAGAGAAAACCTCTTTTTTGCACCCGGATTTGTTTTAATTTTTGGCATCAGTTAATATTTATATATGGTGTTAATTAATTCTTCTTTTTTGGAGCCAGAGAAATAATCATCCTTTTTCCTTCGAGTCTGGGCAGCTGTTCAACCTTACCATACTCTTCAAGGTCATTTGCAAATCTCAGCAGCAGAACTTCTCCCTGCTCCTTAAACAGAATCGATCTTCCCTTGAAGAAAACATAAGCCCTTACTTTTGCTCCCTCTTCCAGAAATTTGATGGCATGCTTAAGCTTAAAGTTGTAGTCGTGATCATCGGTGTTGGGGCCAAACCGTATCTCCTTAACGACAATCTTGGTGGCTTTGGCCTTCATTTCCTTCTGTTTCTTCTTTTGCTGGTAAAGAAACTTCTGATAGTCTACGATCTTACAAACCGGCGGATCGGCATTCGGGGAGATTTCAACCAGGTCAAGCTCCATTTCATCTGCCAGCCTGAGAGCATCCTGAATACTCATTACCTGTTGTTCAATACCTTCGCCAACCACTCTGACAACCCTGG
Source organism: uncultured Rikenellaceae bacterium (assembly GCA_964568875.1). GTDB lineage: Bacteria > Bacteroidota > Bacteroidia > Bacteroidales > VadinHA17 > SLNP01. The sequence goes on from CAZMSH010000001.1 coordinate 98,782, forward strand.
CAAGAATACGGTTATTTATCCTGTGCTGTGCCTGTCGTTGTGGCTGGTGTCTTCCCTGACGGTTATAACTAAACTCAGCTATGGTTCGTTCCTCCTTCTTTTGGTTAATAAAAATATCTTAATTACTCAGTTCCTTACTTATCTCATCATTGATAAAGGAGACAAATTCACCGGTAGTCATGACTCCCTTGTCGCCTTCTCCCTGCTTTCTGACCGAAACGGTTCCGCTCTCTGCCTCTTTTTCACCTACAATGAGAAGGTATGGGATTCTCTTTAACTCATTATCCCTTATCTTCTTACCTATCTTTTCGTTACGGTCGTCAATTAAGGTGCGAATATCGGAATTATTCAGAACATTCAAAACATTTTTGGAATATTCATTGAATTTTTCACTTATTGGCAGGATCACAACCTGCTCAGGAGCAAGCCAAAGAGGGAATTTTCCGGCAGTATTCTCTATCAGTACAGCCACGAACCTTTCCATAGAACCGAAGATTGCCCTGTGAATCATAACAGGCTGATGCTTTGTATTATCTGCTCCGTTATAAAAGAGCTCAAATCTTTCAGGAAGGTTATAGTCTACCTGAATGGTACCCAACTGCCATTTTCTTCCTATGGCATCGCGCACCATGAAGTCGAGCTTCGGACCATAAAATGCAGCTTCGCCGGTAACAACCGTCGTTTTAAGATTCATCTCTCCGGCTGCTTCAATGATTGCCTGCTCAGACTTTTCCCAGTTTTCGTCAGATCCTATGTATTTCTCCTTATTGTCCGGATCGCGCAGTGATATCTGTGCCGTGAATTCCGTGAAATTAAGGGCCTTGAAGATGTACTGTACCAGTTCTATAATACTCTTGAATTCCTCTTTAAGCTGATCAGGACGGCAGAAATGATGGGCATCATCCTGCGTGAAACTGCGTACCCTTGTCAGGCCATGAAGTTCTCCGCTCTGTTCGTACCTGTAAACCGTACCGAATTCGGCCAGCCTGAGAGGTAGATCCTTATAGGAATGCACAGTTGCGTTGTATATTTCGCAGTGATGGGGACAGTTCATTGGTTTGAGCATAAACTGCTCACCCTCCTGTGGGGTTGTCATAGGCCTGAATGAATCAGCTCCGTATTTTTCATAATGCCCTGAGGTCTTGTAAAGATTTACATTACCGATATGTGGTGTTGCAACCATCTTATAGCCTCTTTCCTTAAGTACCCTTACCATGAAGTTGATAAGCTGCATTCTGAGCTCAGCACCCTTCGGAAGCCATAGCGGAAGACCCATACCCACCTTAGGTGAGAATGTAAACAACTCCAGCTCTTTGCCTATGCGCCTGTGGTCTCTCTTTCTGGCCTCTTCGAGAAATACCATATACTCATCAAGAAGCTTCTGCTTCGGAAAGCTGATACCGTAAACCCTGGTAAGCATCTTGCGATTTTCATCTCCACGCCAGTAAGCACCTGCAAGGCTAAGAACCTTTATTGCCTTTATCGGTTCTGTTGAAGGAAGGTGTGGTCCGCGGCACAGGTCTGTGAAGTTGCCGTGGGTATACAGACTTATGGTTCCATCTTCCAGTTCAGATATAAGCTCTGTCTTGTATTCATCACCCTTTTCACTGAATATGGCAAGAGCCTTATCCTTTGATATCTCTTCTCTGACATAAGAGCTGTTGTTGGCAGCCAGTTCCTTCATCTTTGCCTCAATAACAGGCAGGTCTGCGTCGGTAAGTATCTTTTCATTACCCGGATCGATATCGTAGTAGAAGCCGCTCTCAATAGCCGGCCCAATGCCAAACTTAACACCCGGATATAGTGATTCCAGTGCCTCAGCAAGAAGATGGGCCGAAGAGTGCCAGAAGGCGTGCTTCCCTTCATCATCATCCCACTTGTGTAACAATATGGAGCCATCTGTTAATAACTGACGTGTGGCATCTATCAATTCTCCGTTGAAGGTTACCGATAATACCTCTTTTGCAAGTCTCGGACTAATCTGCTCAGCTATCTCCAGTCCTGTAATACCTCTTTTGTATTCTCTTACCGACCCGTCAGGGAAGGTTATGCTTATCATTTCCATAACAAAAAAAATCGGTTGCAAAGATAGTCAATATTTTTTTGACTCCGCATGCTCAGCTATTATCAACAACTCTGAAAAATAGATTGTTCATATCAGGCTATTGGCACATATTTTGGATTGCAGTTATTAAATTGTAAAAACCCTGTATTATGAAAAAGATAATTTACACGATCGTAGCAATATCTCTGGCGATGGTTTCATGCGAAATAGAGCCGGATGCATATTTCTATACCGACAAGGTTGATGTGCTGATTGGTGAAGAGATCACCTTTATCAACGGTTCATACAATGCTTACCGGTATGAGTGGGACTTTGGTGACGGAGCCAGGTCAACAGCTGAAAATCCGGTTTACGCCTACAGTTCCACAGGAACATTTCAGGTGATGCTGGCAGCCATATCCAAGCGTGGCAATGCCAACTATGCCTACCAGACAATAACCGTAAACTACCCTACCACGCTGGAGGTTACGGTATTGGAATATTTTGACAAATATCCGGTTGCCGGAGCCAGTGTCTTGCTCTATCCGACGCTTAATGACTGGGATAATGAGACCAATGCTATTGTTGAAGGCTTTACCGACGCTGCGGGAAAGGTCGTATTCACGCATCTGGAATCCAAACCCTACTATCTTGATATTCTTGAAGAGAATCATAATAACTATGCTTTCAGGGACGAACCAGACTACATTTATGAGTCAATCATTACGCCGTCACTGCTTCCGAACAGAATTAACAGGTTTACTGCATGGGTTGATTATGTGGGCGGCAAGGGAGAAGGCTCAGAGGTACGCCGCGACCGCAAGGTGGTTGTTGTTAGTCCCGACAGGTAGAATTTAACATGCATCAGCCCTTAGTCTGACTCTGCGCAGATATGTTTTAAAATATTATTTATAAGAGGGAAAAGGTCTATTTTTGGATGAATTAATAAAATCTATCCATGAAACAGGACCTTTTTCGTTTATGCGGCACCCTGATGCTGGTGTTTGCATTCTCTGGCGTTTCTGCACAGAGCTTTACAATACCGGATGTGCTTTTCTCCAGGGCAGAGAAAACAAATTTTACAGAGACAACCCTTAGTGCCGAGGTTGTAGCTTTCTGTGAGGCTGTCGGAAGAATGAGCAATCTGGCCACGGTCAGTAAATTCGGCAAAACTACCGGAGGAAATGATCTCGTCATGCTGATACTGGCGAACCCTGCGGTGTCAACACCTGAAGAAGCCAGGGCATCAGGCAAGCCAGTAATTTACATTCAGGGCAATATCCATGCAGGAGAGGTGGAAGGCAAGGAGGCTTCAATACAACTTATCCGTGAGATATGCTTCGGTCCTAAGACAGATCTGCTCAACGATCAGATACTGATCTTTTGTCCCAACTATAATCCTGATGGCAATGACAAGCTTAGTGCCACCAGCAGGCCGTCACAGCAGGGTAGTCCGGCCCTTACCGGGGTCAGAACCTCTGGTGAGGGGTATGACCTTAACCGGGAAGGAATAAAGGCAGAAGCCCTGGAGATGAAGGCCCTTTTAAGTGAGGTGCTGCTCAAGTGGGATCCGGTATTGCTGGTTGACCTTCACACGGACAATGGTTCATGGCATGGTTATGATCTGACATATGCGCCCCCCTTTCAGTCTGCTGGTATGGCATCTGTGACCAATTATCTGACTGACAAGATGCTTCCCGAACTCGTTGCCAGCGTTCTTGACAGGTCGGGTATGCCTTTCTTTTATCATGGATATCTGAGGTCAAGACCGGGAGAGGAACAGACATCATTTGTGACCTACTCACATCTTCCCAGATATCTGGTAAATTATATGGGTTTGAGAAACCGAATGGCAATATTGAGTGAGACCTTTGCCCATATGAAATTTGAGAAAAGAGTATTGAGCAACTATGTATTTCTTGTATCCATACTTGAATATACCGGTGAATTTGGCCGTGAAATTATGGAGACGGTAAGAAGGGCAGACCAGGAGACTTTAGAGATTATTTCCGGTAATGACGGGACACTAACAAGAGGGGTCTCCTTTGTGATGGCACCGGAACCAGAGCCTATAAGCCTTCTGACACGTGAGACTGAAAGCTACAGGGATGAGAACGGACGTACAAGGACGAAGCCGACCGGACGACTGCACTGGGTTGACAATGTGACACATATGAATCACTTTGAGCCCAGAATCACCACCAGCGTTCCGTTTGGCTACTATTTCCCGGCCGAACTGGGAACTGTTGCTGATAAGATGAAGGAACACGGTATAGAGGTTAAGGTTACCGACAGAAGGGAGAGAATAAATGCTGAAGTGTTTACCATTACAAAATTTACACAGTCTAACAGGCCTGCTTATGGCAATCATCGGACAGTGACTGTAGAGGGAACCTTCGGCCGCAAGCAGGTTAACATACCCGCGGGTAGTTATTTTGTCGATATGAGGCAGCCTTTGGCATGGCTGATTCTTTACATGCTTGAGCCGCAGTCTGATGACGGGTTGCTCTACTGGAACTATTTTGATGACTATCTGATACCTAAGGGTGTAGAGACAAAAGCTACCGAGTTTCCGGTCTACAAGCTAATGCAACCTGTTAAGTAGATTTTTATACTACAGTTAATAAAACAAAAAAAGAGAGGCTGCCCCTTTGAGACAGCCTCTCTTTTTTCATGTGCCCAGGACAAGACTCGAACTTGCACACCGTAACCGGCACCAGCCCCTCAAGCTGGCGTGTCTACCAATTTCACCACCTGGGCGGCGGTATCTGGCTCAGGACTCAGAGCCAGGGGCTAAGAGTATCAATACTTCTGCTCTGCGCTCTGCGCTCTGCGCCATACTTGTGCCCAGAACAGGACTCGAACCTGCACATCATTGCTGACACTAGTCCCTGAAACTAGCGCGTCTACCAATTCCGCCATCTGGGCAATACAGCTCAGAGCGCGGGGCACGGGGCACAGGGCAAAGAGCTTTTTTAAAGAACCTGCCGCTGATTTATATCAACAGCGGGTGCAAAAGTAGAAATTTTTTCAAAACAAGAGAATAAATTTCTCAAAAACAGTCAAAATTGATTGAAATCATCTTTTGCCCGGAAGAAGCTTCACACCGTTCATCTCCTCAAAGTACCGGAAGTAATAATAAAGTCTGTAGTTTACATCTATTCCATAGTCTGTCATGGGGTCGAAGTCGATATAATTACCGTATATACCTCCGTATCTGTGTGGATTAAGGTATCTGTTGTTCCACTCCTGTACATAGAGATTGTTACGCCTTCTGTAATACTCATTTGAGTAATGATTTTTTGAAGGCTGCATAGCGAGCCATGCATCAAAACCGGTATCAAATATGATCAGTTCATATTCAGTGGTATCCTTTTTAATATGCATGGTATCTTCCTTGACAATATCCTTCTTTTTCTGACCGAACATATAGGTGCCGGATGCGGCCATAATTACCATAATTACCAATAATACCCTTCTCATAACTATTCCTCCTGTAATTGGTTACACTGTAAGTATCTCAAAAAATATACCATTCACAGGCTTTCAATGGTCGAAATAATCTAAATTTGCATGTTTGTGCAAGCTAATTGACTTATATGAAGGTACTGAAATTTGGAGGTACATCTGTTGGAAGTGTTCAACGAATCAGGGAACTCAAGAATCTGATCTGTGACGGTGAGATGAAGTTGGTGGTTTTGTCTGCTATGGCAGGCACTACGAATGCTCTTGTCGGTGTCGCTGAACTTATAAGAACGGGACAGGCTGAGGATGCCGGCAATCAGATCAGTGACCTTAGGGCACAATATGACAGGGTTATAGACGGCCTGTTCGATAACGATTATTTTGCAAAGCAAGCCTCAGAGATGCTTGACGCGCAATTCGGAATTATTGAAGGGATCAGGACAAAAGGTTTTGCAGATACTTCCGAAAAGGTTATCCTCTCATGTGGTGAGATGATATCAACTACCCTGTTCGATCTTCATTTGCGTGAATCAGGAGTAAAGTCAGCTCTTATCCCTGCACTCAATTTCATGAGGATTGACAAGGATGGAGAGCCTGATTATTATTACATAAAAGAGAGTCTCAACCGGGAGCTGCAGAAATGCACTGAAGCTGAAATAATTATTACACAGGGATTTATTTGCCGTAATGCTGCAGGTGAAGTTGATAATCTGAAAAGAGGAGGAAGTGATTATACCGCTTCGATAATAGGGGCGGTTCTGAAAGCGGAGGAGATTCAGATATGGACAGATATTAACGGGTTCCACAACAACGATCCACGACATGTTGAAGGAACTTCAGTAATAAGGGAACTCTCCTTTGATGAGGCAGCTGAGCTGGCCTATTTCGGGGCAAAGATAATGCACCCTTCAGCCATGATCCCGGCGAGGAGTTATAATATTCCGGTAGTTATACGGAATACGATGGACCCTGAAGATGAAGGAACTGTGATAAAAACCATAACCAGGCATGAGGATTATAAGGCAGTTGCAGCCAAGGATGATATCACGGTGCTGAGGATCAGTTCAGACCGCAGGCTGATGTCGTTCGGTTTCATGAGGAGGGTTTTCGAGGTATTTGACTTCTACCGTACATCGGTTGATATGATAGCCACTTCAGAGGAATCGATGTCTATAACGCTTGACAATACAGACCATCTTGAGGAGATTCTGGCTGATATACGCAAGCTGGCAAAGGTAGAGACTGAAAGTAATCAGACAATAATTTGCGTTGTTGGTGATTTCAGGCCTGAAAGAACCGGTTCCGCTCCTGAGATTTTTGAGGCTCTTAACTCTATACCGGTAAAAATGATAAGCTATGGCGCCAGTCCGATAAGCCTGTCAATACTGATTGACAGCAGCCATAAGGTAAAGGCATTACAGTTATTACATAATTATATATTTCCCGCCTCCGATGTTTAACCGATCAGTCATCAGCAAGCTTCAACAGCAGCAAACCCCTTTTTATTACTACGATCTGGATATACTGCACCGAACCCTGACAGATATGAAAAGGGAATCAGGCAGATACGGGTTTCATGTACATTATGCCGTCAAGGCAAATTTCAACCAGCGAATCATGCAGACGATAGCAGATTATGGTTTCGGTGCAGATTGCGTCTCAGGTAATGAAATAAGGCACTCGCTTGAAAATGGGTTTAACAGTCGTGATATAGTTTTTGCAGGTGTGGGTAAAACTGATGCTGAAATTGAGTATGCATTAAAGTCAGATATCTTTTGCTTCAACTGTGAGTCGAAGGCAGAACTATCGGTAATTGCCGGCATAGCAAAGGATATGGGACTTATGGCGCCTGTTGCCTTAAGAATAAACCCTGATGTTGATGCCAATACTCACAGTTACATTACCACCGGCGTTGAAGATACCAAATTCGGCATACACACTGGCGAACTAGAGGAGGTGGCAGGCATCATTGAATCAAGTCCTGCTCTTCATCTCAAAGGAATTCATTTCCATATAGGCTCACAAATTCTCGACCTGACTGTCTATGAAAGACTGTGTCAAAGGATAAATGAGTTGCAGGAATGGTTCGAAACAAGGGGAATAGGTTTTGACATTATCAACGTGGGGGGAGGCCTTGGAATTAACCATAATAATCCAGCTGCTCTTCCTCATTTTGCAGATTACTTCTCTGTTTTTGGCAGGCACCTCAGGGTAAGAGATCACCAGCAGGTTTTCTTTGAGATAGGCAGGGCCGCAGTAGGTCAGTCAGCAAGCCTGATCACCCGGGTGCTTTACCTCAAGGATGGCGGTGCTGCAAAATACCTTATTGTTGATGCCGGAATGACCGATTTGATGAGACCGGCACTCTATCAGGCGTATCATTTGATAGAGAATCTTGTTTCTGACGGAGAACCTGCAAAATATAATGTTGCGGGACCAGTGTGTGAATCTGCAGATGTATTTGCCAGAATGATAGAACTGCCTGAAACCAGGAGGGGAGACCTTCTGGCAATTCGCTCTGCAGGTGCCTATGGCGAGGTTATGGCTTCAAGGTACAATATGCGGAATCTGCCACGGGCTCTATTCTCAGATGATATCTGACACAATCCTTATCAGGAAAGATTCTTCATCTGCCGAAATATCAGTTGTCGGTAATTGAGTCATACAAGACCTGTAGTATGCCGGTTCTGATATTCAGGTCAGACAGTTTGCTGTTGTTGCGGGTAGGATAGACCCTGTTTGACAGGAACACGTAGGTTAGTTCATATTCCGGGTCAATCCAGACAAATGTTCCTGTGAATCCTGAGTGCCCAAAGCTTGAAGGAGATGCAGATATCGTTGGATAAACCTCTTCAGGAGGCAGTTCATGGTTATCAGGCTTTGGTTTATCAAAACAGAGACCGCGCCGGTTGTTGTCATTTTCAGGAAACTGATAACTGGTATACTCCTTCATTACCTGTTCGTCTATTATCTGTTCACCGCCATAATTGCCCATTCTTCTGTACATCTCCATCAGCTTCATAAGGTCACCGGCTGTTGCAAAGAGACCTGCATGTCCTGATGCTCCTCCCAGCATTGCCGCTCCCTCATCATGAACATAGCCGTGAATAAGCTGCCGGCGGAAGAGCGAATCATACTCGGTCGGCACTATTCTTGACAGCGGGTAACTAAGATAGGGGTTGAAGGTGATGTCAAAAGCACCCAGTTTATTGTATATGTTCTTCCTGACAAATTCTGTCCACTGCTCTCCTGTGATTGAAGCTATTATCTCAGGAGCTATTATAAATGCCAGATCGGAGTAGAGATATTTCTTTTCGCCGATGTCAGAGTTTTTTATCTCTCTGAAGAGCCGGTTTCTATAGGTTCTGTGTATATACATGTTATCGGCTACTGTCAGAGGGAATCTGTCGGAGGGGCCTGACTGGAAAGTTCTGTTTCTGAACTGTCCGGTAGCTTCATTTATCGTCTCTCTCCAGAAAGGTATCCATGAAACAAGTCCCGCCTGGTGTGCCAGCATCTCCCTGATTACTATCTTCTCCTTATTGGAACCTTTGAACAATTGGACATAATTACCGAGATGCTCATCAGGTGTGAAACGTCCCTGAGAATTGAGAAGCATAAGTCCCGGTGTAGCAGCCGATATTTTAGTCACTGAAGCGAGATCGTACAGATCGTCCTCTTTAACCTCAATCCTTCCGTCATATTCATGAAAGCCGTAACTTTTGCTAAAGACAACAATGCCTTTTCTTGAGGCCATTATCATGCACCCGGGGTATGCACCTTCAGAAATACCCAGTAATGCCAGAGAATCAATTTTTTTTTCCAGAATCTCTGAATTCATACCCACAGACTCAGGAAAACCATATTGGAGCCTCAGGTTACCTGCTGTTTTAATGCCATGACCAACAGGGTACTTAACGTTGATAGTCACCGGCAGAGTGCCGTGCGCTCCGAATCCGCCAAAAATAAGCTGGGCAGCCAGCGATTCAGTATATTCATTGAGCTGATACGTCAGCAGTAGCGCTGTAACATCCTGCAATCCCGGCACCCTGTCAATGGAGTATGGATTGCCGAACCAGGTAACCAGGGTGCGGTTCTGACGGTTGAGTTTTCTGACCAGTGAATCTATTCCGGAGTTAATGCCGGTATCTCTTCCTGTTCTCTGGCCGATGCCGTACACACCTGCTATTACAAGGTCATATCCTTTCAGTTTTTCAAGGACATTGGTATATCTTTCGCCTCCGCTTAAGTCTATGGTGTAATGGTCAACACGCGAATATTTACCGAGTGTTTTCTGAAAAAGTGAAACCTCATTTATATTGATTCCCAGGGATGCTATCTTCAGCGATTCCACTCTTTTCACGGGAATGGTGTTATCTCTGTTTTCCAGGAGTGTCAATGCCGAGGCATAGAGCTCGCGGGTCAGTGCTTTCATCGCAGGGGTGAACAGCTCATCACTGATATTTTCTGCATCTACCGGGACAGGATTTGCAAGACCGGCCCAGTACTTTGCCGCAAGCACCCTTCTGCATCTCTCCTCTATGCTCGTTATTGTCAGTGATCCGTTTTCCAGGGCAGCCATAATAGACTCCACGGCCCTTCCGGGGTCAGTAACATATTCAAGAACATCCATTCCTGCAGCCAGCGCAAGTACTTCAGACTCACCCTGTTTTGTATACTTTGTTATCCCGCCCATATTCATGGCGTCTGACACTATCAGTCCCCTGAAGTTCATATCGTTTCTCAGCAGGCCTGTCAGTACAGGGTGGGAGATTGTTGCAGGTATGTTGGTTCCGGGATCTAATGCCGGAACCCAGATGTGACCCGGCATTACCGCACCTATTCCGCTGTTGACAAGTGATCTGAAAGGTACCAGTTCGACACTCTGAAGCCTCTGCATATTGTGTTTGATAACCGGCAGATCGAGATGAGAGTCAACTTCAGTATCACCGTGTCCCGGGAAGTGCTTGGCAACGGCTATTATACCGTTATCCTGCATTCCCTTCATATAGGCAACTGTCTTGCTGCTGACAGATTCAGGGTCCTCACCGAATGATCTGGCGTTTATGACAGGATTTTTAGGATTATTGTTGATATCTGCAACGGGGGCCAGGTTGATATCAACACCTGATCGTTTCATCTGATCAGCAATGTATCTGCCCATTGTGTATATCAGCGAGTCATTTTTTACTGCTCCCAGAGTCATCTGGAAGGGGAACCCGGGTACCTCTTCCAGTCTCATTCCCACACCCCATTCTCCATCTATGGCAATCAGTGGGGGAACCCTGGATATTTCTCTGAAGTGATTGATCATCTGCGCCTGTCGGGGCGCTTCTCCCTGGAAGAAAATAACTCCGCCAATACCATGTTTCTGAACTACCTTGCTGATATTGACATCATAACTTATATCGCGGTTGGCAAATGCGGCAATCCAGATAAGCTGACCTATTTTCTCTTCTGTGGTAAGGCTTTTCATCACTGAATCTACCCAGGGATGGTCAGCATACTTAAGGTATGGCGGATCTGATGACTGTGATTTCAGGATAAAACCTGGTAAGAACAGAAGTAATATCAGAATTTGTACCGGAACAGACTTGATTTTCATTGACACTGGATTGCTTTTCATTGTTTGATATATATAACTCTTCCTGCAGTTCTCTTATTGCCTGTCTGAAGAACACAAAAATAGATGCCTGTTGCATAACCAGTCATAGTGAACTCTCTCGAGTGGTAACCCTCAGGTAGTTCTCCGGAGGCGATAATCAACCTTTCACGACCGGAATTATCATAGAGGGACAACCTGATATCGGAGTGGGATGACAGGTATAACCTGACTACAGCACTTGTAGTTACCGGCATAGGAAAAATGGTTAATATTTCGTCCTCAGGTTCTCCATATGATGAAAATGATGAGATCAAACCATTCCATATTTTCGGGTCACCTCCTTCATAGCTCAGGGCCCATATACCAACTCCGGCAATATCTCTTGTTTTCACAAGGTCGTATTTAAGTTTCAGGCTTTGTTCATCATCAAACCACATTTGTCTCCAGTTTGCTGAGCTGAGGTACGCTACCCAGGGTACGAAAGTCGTTGCATCGAAGGTTTTGGAATGAGCTTCAGCCAGCGTAACTGCTGCGCTGTAGAATCTTGCCGTTCCGGTGCCTGTTGTTGCTGATTTACGGGCTGAACTTACGACAGGCCAGTCATAGCCGTACCAGGGGACGGCGAGTACCAGCTTCTCCTTAGGCACGCCTGCATTAAGATAAGTGTCTATCGTTCTTGTAACATTGTAGTTTTCACCGGCAACAGGGGCTACCGGTCCCGCTGTGGACGAGCCCCGCCAGTAATAGTCATAGCCCATAATGATGATATAGTCACATATCTTTGAAAGGTTGGCAAGATCCCACGATCCTGACCAGTCGACTGCAGGGGTGGCGATTGACAGCTCAGCTTCCGGCATTGCCGATTTAATTATCCTTTCGGCCCGCTGCATGAAGCTTACCATGTTGTTTCTCTGAGCGAGAGGGAGGGCCTCAAAATCGAAGTTAACCCCATCTCCGTTTCTTGAAAAGAGCAGGTTCCTTACAGTTGTCAGGAGGGTATGCTGCTTTACGGTGTCTTCAAGGATTGCTGTATTTCTTGCTGCTCCAAAGTTGGTTACCGTCAGAAGAACCCTGGTTCCTCGGTTATGGGCATAATTGATTATGGGTGTTGAGTTCCAGTCTCTGATGGTTGTATAACCACCTGTAGCAGTGTCTACTTCATAACTGAAGTAGGCGATATGGGTAAGGGCGTTGTAATTGTATGACTGGTAGGCATTTGAGGAAGCCCAGTATGGGTGCCATCCAATCACCTTGCGGTTGACCATCTTGGGGGTTGTGGTTAAGAGTTTCTCAGGCACGCTGAAATCGTAGCTCTTAACCCCGAAATAGTCAGGCTTGAACAGAGAGTAATAATCCATCTGCAGCTGATGGATAGATTTAAATGAACTATCTGGAAGCTGCGCAACTGCTTCTGCCAATGTAAGTAACAAAACAAAGCAGGCAAGCACCCTTGTGTACATCTCTATTTTCTGAAATATTTATTGTATATCTCCATATTCCTTTCCAGAAGCTGAATGGAAAGTTCATAAGCTCTTTCGCTGTCCTTATCCCTGAATGCCTGAATAAGGTCCACCTGATATTTCAGAGTATATTCCTTTTCACCCTCAATATTACCGTAGATAAGATTTCTCATCCTCGGTAGCAGAGAGTAGACAGGTTCAAGACTGATGATTACTATCGGGTTCTGTGTAGATTTAGCCAGGGTCATGTGAAATCTGTTAATGAGATCAACTTCCAGCTGGGTATTGTCAGGGTCACACTTCTGCAGCTCCCTGTTTATTTTCTGAAGCCTTTTAATATCCTCATCGGTTCTGTTTTTCGCAGCCAGCCGGGCCACCTCAGGCTCAAAAAGCCTTCTGACTTCGATGATCTGGATGATAAGGTCTGAGTTGAACCGCAGGTCATAGAAAAGGTGAAGTGAGTTTATGGCATCCTCGATTCTGAGTTCAGAGATGTATATGCCACTCCCTTTTCTGATGTCTATCAGTCCTCTGGCGCTCAGGCGCCTGAGTGCTTCGCGGACGGCAGTGCGACTAACTGCAAACTGGGCACAGAGCTCCTTTTCCGATGGAAGCCTGGTTCCGGGTATCAGTTTCTTTTGCCTAATGGCTTCTTCTATCTTGCGCTCAATTTTCTGGCTGAGTGTAAGACCGGTGCCGATCTTGCTGAAAATATCCTCCATTTGTAAGAGTTTTAACTGATCAGGTAAGGTTATTAATATACTTGGTTATTATTCTTCTTCATCAGTGTAGAGCATTCTGTACGACTCAAGTGCTTTCTTTACCGAACCGTACTGCAACAGCAATATCTGTGCTGCTTCACTTTGAATATTAAGCTCTTCAACTATCATTCTGGTTCCACGTTCGATAAGCTTCTTATTCGTAAGCTGCATGTTGACCATCCTGTTGCCCTTAACCCTGCCGAGCTTGATCATAAGAATGGTACTGATCATATTGAGAATCATCTTCTGGGCTGTCCCTGCCTTAAGCCTGGTGCTGCCGGTAACGAATTCCGGACCAACGACGGCAACAATGGGAAACTCTGCTACCTCAGCCACTTTGCTACCGGGATTACAGGTAATGCAGCCTGTCAGAATGCCCTTTTCCCTGGCTTTCATTATACCTCCTACAACGTAGGGGGTAGATCCTGATGCAGCTATTCCAATAACCGTATCATTTGTATTAATATTGAATATCTCAAGTTCCATCCAGGCCTTCAAAGGGTCATCTTCAGCAGCTTCCACAGCCTTGCGGAGGGCAATCTCTCCTCCTGCTATCAACCCGATTATTCTGTCGTGAACACCGAAAGTGGGAGGAATCTCAGATGCGTCAAGAACTCCAAGGCGACCACTGGTTCCGGCTCCCAGATAAAACACCCGGCCACCCTTTAACATCCTCTTGATAATTTTACTTACAAGTACTTCTATCTGTGGTATTGCTTCCCTTACTGCAAGATGGACTTTTGCATCTTCACTATTGATGCTTGTCAGAAGCTCATTTACAGACATCTTTTCAAGATTGTCGAAATTTGATGGAGACTCTGTTATGCTTAGATTGTTGTTTTTATCTGTATGCTGAATCATTTTGTTCTGTTATAAATGCCTGATATGATATTTAATGAGCTCAACCATGGGTGCCACCGTTATTTTTCCCGGCTTAAGACCGTATTTAGCGAGGCAGCCTGATAAGACTTCACTGAAATGATATGCCACACTGCCTGTAACATGAATGGGGCATCTTGTTGCTTCAGAGTATTGTAATATATTCCTGACAATGAATTCATCAAATGAAGAGACCACTATCTGCCTGAGTTCGGGAATCTCAATATTCTCAGAAAGGAACCTTGAGAAGCTTCCCATAAACCTGCTTGGAAACGACTTCCGGTAAACATTGTCAAGTATCTCGGCCTGAGTAAGACTATACTTTTCATTGAACAGATCGATCACCTCCGGCGGCAGTTGACGTTTCAGTATGTCTGAAAGAAGTTTTCTGCCCAACACTGCAGCACTACCCTCATCGCCAAGTATATAGCCCAGGGCGGGTACGTTGCTGACCACCTGGTTCCCGTCGTAATAACATGAATTGGAACCTGTTCCAAGGATGCAGGCAATGCCTGGCTCATCATGGCATAATGATCTGGCTGCACCTAAAAGATCACTTCCGACATATACTTCATCTGTAAGGAAGAACTTGCCTAGAGCTGCCTTTACTATATCGTTTTTCTCAGGCGTATTGCAGCCTGTACCGTAGAAGTAAACCCTGTCTGCCGGTAACCCCTGAATGCCGGTAAGTTCCCGTTCAAGAAGAGCGGTAATCTCTTCTGCTGACAGAAAATATGGATTGATCCCACCGGTCATTACAGTATCTTCCGCAGCCCCGTCTCTCAGAACAACCCATTCGGCCTTTGTAGAACCACTGTCAGCAATAATTGTCATTTCTGAATATTAAGTAATTGCTATCTTGTGAAAAAAAACCAAAGATCACTATTTTTTTGTATCCGCTTACACAAATGTATCAATAAAATTGAAATAATCCTGTTTTTTGTAGGATGTATGACATATTCCAAAAAACTTCCTATTTTTGAACTCAGTTCCTTCTGTTCACCCATACTCTGTTCCCGATGAATAATCATACATTAAGGCTTTTATTTTCAATTACTATCATAGTTTTGTCAGGTAGTCTGAGTTTGTTTTCACAGGATACCGGAGAACGTGACCCACGTGCTGAATGGAGATTGCGATCATGGACCAGTCCCCTGACTGAATTCAGCCACATGGCAATACCCCGGATTGATTCAGTTACAAGTGTTGGCGGCAGCAATATTTTAAACGTATTTTTTGCACCTCAGTTATCATATTATCCTTTCAGGGAGGGTCATGTACGGTTATTTAACCAGTCGCTTGGGGATGAACTGGGCTGGCGTTATCGTCGTTATATAGTAAGTTCATATTCAAATGGATATAATATTGAGCAATTGATTCCGAATCTTTACAGAACCTCTGTTGATATTGACTCCTCAAGAATAATAGTCCCGTCTGCCGAAAGGCCCCTGATGATCAGGAGAAAGGATGAAGTGGTGCCTGGGTACGGGCTATCTGGCAAGGGAATAGCCTTATGGCAGAGTCACGGATATTACTATGAAGCATCTCTTGACAGGTGGGAATGGCAGAGGGCCAAGCTGTTTGGCACAGTGGAAGATGTTTCAACGATGGCCTATGTGATGCCTTATCTTGTTCCGATGCTTGAGAAGGCCGGGGCAGGTGTATATCTGCCCAGGGAAAGGGATACAGGTATTAATGAGGTTATTGTTGATAATGATATATCAACAGGCTCGTCTGAAGTTATAATACAACTTTATGAGAATGTCAGTGATACCATAACCGGGTTTCTGCATGCAGATACCATCTTCAGGTTTCAGAATCCGTTTAAAATGGGTACGGCGGTCAGGGTTAAGGGCGGGTCAGCTGTTTATATTCCCGATATACCTGAAGCCGGTAACTATGCTTTATATGTCTCATGGCCTTCATCGCGTGACAACAGCAGTCAGGTTGAGTATTCTGTAAGCCACACAGGAGGTGTTACTTTATTTGAGGTTGATCAGACAGTAGGCGGACCGACCTGGCATTACCTTGGCACCTTCAATTTCAGGGAAGGCAAGGATTCATTAAGCGGATCGGTTGCTGTATATGATACGTCAGGTGATGGAGCCTGGGTTGGTTTTGATGCAATGAAGTTCGGAGGAGGTATGGGCAATGTTGCACGCAGACCAGCCGGGGCTGTCCTTCCAAATCAGAGATCGGTTGATGCTTCGGGCCAGGCCAAAATCAGTTCTGACATTAAAATACCGGCAGCAACCTGGAAGACAAGCGGTAAACCGAGATATGTTGAGGGAGCCAGATACTGGTTGCAGTATGCCGGCATGCCTGATTCACTGGTATATACTCCGAATAGTTACCGTAATGACTATAATGATGATTACATGTCACGGGCACTATGGGTAAATTATCTTACAGCCTCACCCGGAAAAGAGGCTGATAGTGCGACGGGGCTCGGCATTCCTGTTGATATAGCCTTTGCGTTCCATACTGATGCAGGAATTACTGAAGATGATTCGGTAATAGGTACCCTGGCCATATATTCTACTGCCAGCGATGGAGGATTTTTTTCTGACGGAACCTCGCGAATGGCCAGTCGCGACCTCAATGATATTGTGCAGACACAAATAGTAAGTGATTTAAGAGCAGGCTTTAATTCTGAGTGGACAAGGAGGGGTTTATGGGACAGGCCATATTACGAGGCGAGGCGTCCCGATGTTCCGACCATGCTTCTTGAGCTTCTTTCTCATCAGAACCTTGCAGATCAGCGGTACGGCCTTGACCCGCGATTCAGGTTTGCTGCAAGCAGGGCTATATACAAGGGGATGTTGAGGTATTTTGCCTACAATGAGAACAGACCTTATGTTGTACAGCCGCTTCCTGTGACCGGATTTGCCGTGATGCCGGCAGGAGAGAAGAGGGTCAGACTATCATGGGAGCCACAGGCTGATCCGCTTGAGCCTTCGGCTGTGCCTGACAGGTACAGGGTTTACAGGCGGACAGCTGAAAATGGTTTTGACAATGGAATAATAACCGAAGGTACTTCTGTTGAGTTTCAACTTGAAGAAGACGTAATATACAGTTTCAAGGTAACGGCCATTAATGAAGGGGGTGAGAGTTTTGATTCTGAGATACTGGCTGCCGGTTTCTCGTCTGCCTCATCGGGAAATGTGCTTATTGTCAATGCATTTGACAGGGTGTGCGGACCTGAATGGTTTGACCGTGACGGCATGGCGGGGGTGGCCTGGTGGCATGACCGGGGTGTGCCGCGATATTATGATTTTGTTACCATAGGCAATCAGTATGACTTTGACAGACGCTCTCCATGGCTCGATGATGATGCACCCGGCTGGGGAGCCACATGGTCTGATATGGAGGGGATGGTTATTCCTGGTAATACATTTGACTTTCCCGTTGTACACGGAAGTTCAATAATTAAAGCCGGATATTCATTTTTCTCAGTATCAGATGAATACTTTGGTTCACAACCGCTTGATAGTAAGACTTTCAGGGCGGTAAACATAATTCTTGGCGAGGAGAAATCGACGTATGGATTTCCTGACAGAAATGTTGCTGAGTTTTCTGTTTACACGACTGCTTTTATGGAAAGGATAAAACAGGTTACCGGTGACGGGGTGCACATATTCATGTCAGGAGCATATGTGGGTACCGACCTGTTACATTCACAGACCGATACAACAGCTCTCGGTTTTGCTGCGAACTACCTGCATTTTGCACCACGTACAAACCATGCCGTAAACTCAGGAGAACTCTATGCAACCGACGCTGCTCTGCCTGATTTCTCAGGCAGGTATACTTTCAATACGGGATATTCAGGGTCTGTTTATGCTGTCGAAGCTCCTGACGCGATAGAGCCTGCGGGAAGAGGAGCTGCCACAGCCTTCAGGTACTCCCAGAATCACACATCAGCTGGTGTTATGTACAAGGGGGCATACAGTACCTTCATTCTTGGTTTTCCGTTTGAAACAATCGTTTCTGTTGCTGAGCGCGACCGGCTTATGGCACACATACTTGAATTTTTAATGGGGAGGTGATGATGAACAAAAGAGTAACATGTTTTATTCCTGCTGCCGACAGTGAGTCACTTAAGCTTACAGTCAGGTCGCTGAAATCGACGGGAGTAGTGGCAAAAGTCTATGTTGTTTCAGGAATGGAGGGTATTCCTGATCTGGGTGTTACCGGTGCTGAACCGTTATTTGCCGGGGGCATATCTTCAACCGCTGCAATGAAAAAGGCAGGCGGAATCTCCGATACCGACTTTACACTGATATATACCAAGCCTTTTCCGCTTGATATGGGCAGATTTGCTTTGGAAAGGATGATGCAGGTATGTTCTGATACCAGCGCCGGCATGGTCTATTCAGGGTATTATGAAAATAAGGATGGAAAGCTCTCTGCTCGTCCTCTTATTGATTATCAGGAGGGTAGCCTGCGCGATGATTTTGCTTTTGGTTCGGTGCAGCTTTACAGTACCGCTGCCTTGAAGAAGGCGTGTAAAGCCATGAAAGGCAACTATAGTTTTGCAGGCCTTTATGATCTCAGACTAAAGGTTTCGCAGAATCACGGTATCATATATATTCCTGAATTTCTTTACACTGAAGTTGAGCCTGATACCCGGCAGTCGGGTGAAAAGCAGTTTGATTACGTTGATCCGCGTAACCGCGATGTTCAGATCGAGATGGAGGCTGCCTGCACTGAACATCTCAAAGCTATAGGAGGCTGGCTTGAGCCACGTTTCAGGCAGGTGGATTTTGCAGGGGATAAATTTGATTATGAGGTTTCGGTTATTATTCCGGTGAGAAACAGGGTTAAAACCATTTCCGACGCTGTGAATTCTGTACTTACGCAGGAAGCAGACTTCAGGTTTAATCTTATCGTAGTAGACAACCATTCCACAGACGGCACGACCGATATCTTGAAAGACTTTGCAGCTAAGGACCCCCGTTTAATACATGTGATCCCTGAGAGAAAGGACCTTGGAATAGGCGGATGCTGGAATGAAGGGGTTTTTCATGAGAAGTGCGGAAGGTTTGCAGTTCAGCTCGACAGCGACGACCTCTACATTAACAACGGAGTGCTGGCCATGATCGTCATGGCCTTTTATGAGCAGAAGTGCGCAATGGTTGTCGGATCATACAAAATGGTGAATTTTAAGCTTGAAGATATTCCACCCGGGCTGATTGACCACAGGGAATGGACGCCTGATAATGGCCGTAACAATGCACTGAGAATTAATGGCCTCGGAGCGCCAAGGGCGTTTTTTACCCCGGTTTTGAGGAATATAAGAATTCCTAACGTAAGTTATGGCGAAGATTATGCTGTGGGTCTTGCCGTCAGCAGGCATTACCAGATAGGGCGCATCTATGAACCCCTCTATCTGTGTCGCCGGTGGGAGGATAACACCGATGCTTCACTGGATACAGGCAAGACCAATACGCATAATCATTACAAAGACCGTATCCGGACTATTGAGCTGATGGCCAGAATAAGATTGAACAGGGAGTCAAAGCTTTAGGTTATGGACTATTCAGCAAAGACAGAGGAGTTCTTTAAGACCCAGCTTGACGACTGGCCGCTGGCACGCACTAACTACGGATTGCTTGACAGGGTAAGGATCCGTGAAATAGATTTTGGTAACTACCGCGTCATTGTTCAATATAATCCGGAGCGCATCAGGTCTTCAGCCGCAAAGGTTGACACCCGTTCAGTAGAAGAGCGCCCCTGTTTTCTATGCGATGTCAACAGGCCGCCAGAGCAGACCGGCCTGCGCTTTGATGATGACCTTACAATTCTGGTTAACCCGTTTCCGATATTCGGTCGTCACCTGACGATAGTTTCCGGTATTCACAGAGACCAGCGCATAGCAGGCCATTTCAGCACTATGCTTGAACTTGCCGGAGCACTCAAAGACTTCGTGATCTTCTATAACGGGCCGCAATGCGGAGCATCTGCTCCCGACCATTTTCATTTTCAGGCAGGTAATCTGGGCTTTCTTCCCATAGAGAAGGACTTTGAGAACGACAAGTTGACCAAGCTACTTACCATATGGGCAGGGACAGAGATCAGGATATGGAGAAACTACGGACGCGGAATAGCCACGCTCAAGGGTAAAAATGTAATGAGCCTTGAGGAGGTGTTCAGTTATTTCCACGAGAAGTTCAGATTGTTTCAACCCGATAAGCCGGAGCCGATGCTTAATATACTTGCCTATGTTTCGGGAGATAGCTATATAGTTCATCTTTTTCCAAGAAGACAGCACCGTCCTGCACAGTTTTTCGACGAAGGTCACGGCAGGATACTGCTGAGCCCTGCGTCAGTAGACCTCGGGGGGGTGTTAATAACACCCAGGGAGGAGGATTTTTCGAAGCTGACAAAGCATGATCTTGAGGATATATTCAACCAGGTATGTCTGAGAGACGATCAGATTGAGAAACTATTTGTTAATTTCAGGTAATGAAAGAGGGAGTTGCACCAGAAGTTAGGGTGGGCGTGCTTACCGCCGACGAAATAAAATTTTCGCTTAAGGGAAACTACAGAGACATTTCAGGCATGACTCACGGGCCGTCCACCTGGAAGGCAGAACTATGCAATGGAAAAGTCGTTGTCAGCAGCGATAGCGGATTCACCATGACAGCAGATGAGTTTACGCTGAAACCGGAGGAGGGTTACAGTGCATCGTTTGTTATTCATTCTGTTGTTATAGGCGTTGATTTTCACTGGGAACGGGAGGAGGACCAGGAGTTTCCGGGGTCGCTCTCAATCATTACAGAGAAAGGAATGCTGGTGGCGGTGAATGTTCTTCCCGTAGAGGATTACCTCATAAGTGTGATCTCCTCAGAGATGAGCGCCACCTCTTCGGAGGAACTTCTGAAAGCACATGCTGTTATCTCACGTGGCTGGCTTCTGGCGCAGATTGATAAAAACAGGGAGCTTGGTGCCGGTGGCAGTCTGTATCAGACGTCTTTTCTAACCGATGATGAGATTGTGCGCTGGTACGACAGGGAAGATCATATCAATTATGATGTATGTGCCGATGATCACTGTCAGCGTTATCAGGGTATTACAAGGGTTTCAACGCCTGAGGTCACGAAAGCTGTGGCTGCCACTGCTGGTGAGATTCTTGTTTATGACGGAAGTATTTGTGATACAAGATATTACAAGTGTTGTGGTGGTGTTACCGAGCTTTTTGAAAATGCATGGGAACCTGTCGATCATCCGTATCTGCAGAAGGTGGTTGATAATCCTGTACCTCCGGCCGGCTTCACTATTGACCTTGAGAATGAAGAGAGTGCTGTTGCCTGGATTGACGGGAATCCTGATGCTTTTTGCAATACCGATGACCGGGAGATACTTTCGCAGGTGCTGAATGACTATGACCAGGAGACTTCCGACTTCTACAGATGGAAGGTTACCTATACTCAGAGTGAGTTGAGCAGCCTTGTAAGAGAGCGTACAGGTATTGACTTCGGGGTGATAGAGCAACTTGTGCCTCTTACCCGGGGCTGTTCCGGACGTATTACCAGGCTTAGGATTTCCGGTTCCGCCAGAACTATGATAATCGGTAAGGAACTTGAGATAAGGAAGGCGCTTTCGAAGAGTCATCTCTACAGTTCCTGTTTTTATGTAACCAGGGAGCTGCATAATGGGGAGACGTTGTTTCATCTTCACGGTGCGGGCTGGGGTCACGGTGTCGGCTTGTGCCAGATAGGTGCCGCGGTGATGGGAGCGAAGGGTTATTCTTACAGGGAGATACTGATGCACTATTTCAGGGGGGCGACGCTGGAGCGACGATATTGACAACAGATAATCAAATATATGGAGAAATGCGCATAGGCTTTTTCCTGGTTTTAATGATGTTTGGGAGTGGCACCGCGATGACATGTCAAGTGGTTCCTGAGCCTGGTTTAACTGGTCTTACCGGTCACTCCGGTCTTGTAAAGGACTCACAGGGTGCAGTTATCAGGATTGACAACCGGGTGAAGGAGATTTACCTTGTATTTTCAGCGGATGAAACCGGCGAGGGAATGATGCACGTGCTTAATGTGCTTCGCAGGCATGATGCAGGGGGCTCTTTTTTCCTGACTGGCAACTACCTCAGGAATCCTGACAACAGAAAGGTTATTGCGAGAATGATTGATGAGGGACACTTTGTGGGTCCCCACTCTGACCGCCACCTGCTTTATGCAACATGGGAGAATCGTGATTCTCTGCTTGTTACGAAGGATCAATTTGACGATGACCTTGAGGCTAATTATGAGGCATTGGCCGGGCATGGAATTGTGTCTGAGGGTGTACGCTGGTTCCTGGCGCCGTATGAATGGTATAACAGGGTGATAGCCGGGTGGTGTGACGAGATGGGTGTCACGCTGATAAATTTCACCCCCGGAACCGGTACCAATGCCGACTACACAACACCTGACATGAAGAACTACAGATCTTCAGGGCAGCTGATTGAAGGGTTGAAGAGGTTCGGGGCTGATTCAGAGCACGGACTTAACGGCGCAATTATCCTGATTCATCCCGGAACCGAGCCCTCAAGGACCGACAAGCTCTACCTGAGGCTTGACGAAATAATTGAATACTATAAAGATAAAGGATACTCATTCAATAAACTACCAGGCGGCAATGACTGAAAAAGGAAAAACCAGTTCACCATGGGCGTGGATCCCATCTCTTTACCTGTACCAGGGAATTCCCTACACGATTGTGATGACCACGTCGGGATTGATATACAAGACGATGGGAGTTTCGGTGGCATCATTCGCCTTCTGGACAAGCCTGTTGTATCTGCCGTGGGCGATAAAGCCTCTCTGGAGTCCGTATATAGACGTTGTCTCAACCAAAAGGAACTGGGTGATATGGACTCAGCTGCTTATGGGTGTTGCATTTATTGCTTTGGGGTTGACGATGCCGCTCAGCTTCTTTTATCCTCTTACCCTGCTGATTTTCGCGCTGATTGCCTTCTCGTCGGCAAGTCATGATATTGCCGCCGATGGTTTCTACATGTACGCACTTAACCAGCACCAGCAGGCTTTTTTCGTGGGTATCAGAAGTACTTTCTACAGGTTTGCCATGCTTGCCGCCCTTGGACTTATTCCGGTAATAGCCGGTGTCGTGCAAAAAAATACGGGATTGACCCCTGTAACTTTCGAGGCTGTTACTGTGGCGGCTGAGGAGTATGTGCCCTTTAATCCTGATGAGATTGTGATAACAGATCAGGGAGGAAAACCGTCGATATTGTTGTTCCCCTCAGATTTCAGTATTCCATTGTTCAGCGCAGGTGAGTCGGAGGCAGATTCGGCTGTTATATATGTCGCTCTTTCAGCCCCCCCGGAGGAGGGAGAAACGGTGGTTGTAAACATTTCGCGGCAGACCGGAAGCAGGGATATTGATATTTCAAAGTCGCAGGCTGGCAGGTTTGAATTCGACAGGTCGAACTGGGATAAGCCTGAGGCCCTTTCAATAAAGGTAAACCGGAACCTTTCAGAAGTCACTTCAGCAGATTTTCTGGTTACCGCGGGCAATATTGCATTCAGCTGGGTAGTGGCCCTGGGTCTGCTCGGAGTGTTCCTGCTGCTGCTTGCCATTTATAATAAATTCCTGTTGCCGCATCCTGAGGAGTCAGACGGTAAGCAGTCGGTTAACTTCGCGGTCTTCGTTGAGGTCTTTAAATCATTCTTTAAAAAACAGGGCGTAGTTCCGGCGCTGATATTCTTCCTTCTCTACAGGCTCGGAGAATCGCAACTGGTTAAGATCGCTACTCCGTTCCTGGTAGATTCAAGGAGCTCGGGAGGTATAGGCCTCACTTCGGCTGAATACGGGATAATTTACGGTACGGTAGGAATGATCTCCCTGACTATTGGGGGGATACTGGGAGGTATAATGGCTTCAAGATACGGACTTAAAAAGCTTATCTGGCCGATGGCCCTGTCGCTGAATATTCCCAGTGCAGTCTATATTTATCTGGCCTATGCCCAGCCTATGCCGGGTGACATCTCTATATACATGTCGGTGGGTATTGAACAGTTAGGATATGGTTTTGGATTCACTGCATATATGCTCTATATGCTCTACTATGTAAGTGAAAGCAGGTATAAGACGGCTGAGTATGCCATAGGAACGTCGCTGATGGCTTTTGGCATGATGCTTCCCGGAATGGCATCGGGAAAGATCAGTGAATTGCTTGGATATGAGCAGTTTTTTATCTATGTGATGATATGTACTATACCAGGCATGCTGGTTATCAGGTGGTTGAAGATTGATCCTGGATTCGGGGTTAAAAAGAGGGTGTGAGAAATGGCATAATGGCATAATGGCATAATGGCATAATGGCTTAAAGATATAAAGATGTAATGGCGTATGAGGGCATAAATGGCGTATGAAGGCGTAGAAAAGCTGAAGTGCAGGTTGCGACGATGCAACCCCAGCGGGGGTTGAATATGAATAGAATGTGAAGGCACCCCTCTTAATTGCCGCGCCGGCGGAGAGCAGGGAACAGGGAACAGGGAACAGGGTACGGGGTACGGGGTACGGGGTTGAATAAAATATGATGAATATGGATTTTGAGGTTTTGCGGGAACGGCTTAAGGGAGATCTCTACACAGATGATCTGCAGCGTATTATGTATGCCACCGACGGATCGGCATACAGGGAGATACCGGTCGCAGTTGCACGGCCTGCCAACGCTGCTGACATAAGTGAGATTATTGCCTTTGCACGTGAAAACGGTGGTTCGGTGATCCCCCGTGGTGCAGGAACCTCACTGGCAGGTCAGGTCGTTGGTCCGGGCATAGTGGTCGACGTCTCCAAATATCTGACAGGTATATCAGAGTTGAATACTGATGAGAGATGGGTGATCGTTGAGCCGGGTGTGGTACTGGCTGAACTGAATCTGTTTCTTGCTCAACACGGCCTATTCTTTGCGCCAGAAACCTCAACGGCAAACCGCTGCTGTATAGGTGGTATGCTTGGTAACAATTCATGCGGACTGCATTCGATAATATATGGCAGTGTGCGCGATCACATACTTGAGATTGATGCCCTGCTTTCAGATGGTTCGGAGGTAACCTTCAAATCACTTTCGACTGAGGAGTTCAATGCGAAATGCAATGGTGATCCGGAAAAACTTGAGACATCCATTTACAGGAATATCAGAGATACTCTTTCAGATGCCGGTAACCGTGCCGGGATTACAGCCGGATATCCCGATTCCCGTCTTAAACGCAGAAATAACGGTTATGCGCTTGACATACTGATGGATACTGATCCGTTTACGGGAAATGGTGAGAAAATAAATATGTGTAAGCTGCTTGCAGGTTCGGAGGGAACACTCGCCTTTACTCTGAGGATGAAACTTAACCTGCTGCCGTTGCCGCAGAAAGCTACAGGCCTGGTTTGTGCACACTTCAGTTCACTGCAGGATGCACTGAAGGCCAACATAATAGCGTTGAAATACGAACCAGCCTCAATAGAACTTATTGATGACTATATACTTAACTATACTAAGGACAATATATCGCAGAGCAAAAACAGGTTTTTCATTAAAGGCGATCCGGCCATTATACTGCTTATCGAGTTTCTGGAAGATAGTGAGGCCGGCATAGAAGAGAAGGCTCTTGCAATGGAGCGTGAAATGAAAGATGCAGGTTATGGCTACCATTTTCCGCTTTATACCGGCAATGACGAGATGGCGAGGGTATGGGAACTTCGTAAGGCTGGTCTCGGGGTGCTGCTAAATATCCCCGGAGAGAAGAGAAGCGTACAGGTAATTGAAGACACCTCCGTGCATCCGGAGTTTTATCCTGACTATATCACTGATTTTGAAGATATATTAAAGAAGTATAGTCTGAAATGTTCGTACTATGGACATATTGCTACCGGAGAACTCCATATCAGTCCGTTGCTGAACCTAAAAGACCCGTCAGACATTGAAGTGTATTACGGAATTGCAAAGGATATTGCAGCACTGGTAAAGAAATACAGGGGTTCGCTGAGTGGAGAACACGGTGACGGCAGGCTCAGGGGTGAGTTTATTCCGTTTATGTTCGGTGATCATACCTACATGTTGTTGAAAAATTTGAAAAAAACGTGGGATCCGCAAAATGTTTTCAATCCGGGTAAAATAATCGACACGCCATCAATTATTGAGAATCTCAGATATATAGCCGGTGTTGACTCACCAATAATTGACACCACATTCTCCTTTCCGGAAAAGACCGGGATACTTTACGCCGTTGAAAAGTGCAGCGGGTCAGGCGATTGCCGGAAGGGTGTTATGATGGGCGGAACCATGTGCCCTACCTTCATGGCGACAAATGATGAAGATAAATCAACCCGAGGCAGGGCAAACATACTGAGGGAGTTCCTTACCCGCTCGGAAAAAGCCAACAGGTTTGACCACAAGGAGATATTCGAGGTTATGGACCTCTGTATCTCATGCAAGGCATGCAAATCGGAATGTCCTTCCAATGTCGACATGGCTAAGTTCAAGGCAGAGTTCCTGGATCATTATTACCGTTCGCACAGGATACCTTTGCGGACACTTCTTATTGGCTGGCTGCCAAGACTTAACAGGGTAGGGATGTTATTCCGACCGGTGACTAATTTTATTACCGGAACAACACTTTTTAAATCGGTAATTGGTATTGCCAGGGAGAGGGAACTGCCCTCTCTGTCATGGGTTACCCTAAGAAAATGGGTTAGTCTGGAAAAGAGAAGTTCCCGCAATAATTCTGACAGCAAGGGCAAGCTTTTTCTGTTTGCTGATGAATTTACCAACTATAACGAAAGCGACATTGGTATAAAGACGATTCTGTTGCTGGAGAGACTTGGATATGAAGTGGTTATTCCCGCTTCTGTGGAGAGTGGCCGGACCTTCTTGTCGAAGGGTCTTCTGGGGGCGGCCAGGAGGGTAGCTGAAAGGAATGTGAGAATGCTTTCGGCCGTTGTGTCGGCAGAATCGCCTCTTATAGGTATTGAGCCGTCTGCAATACTCTCTTTCAGAGATGAGTACCCTGAGATAGTTGGTGATGATGTAAGGCAGATGGCAGTTGATCTTGCAGCCAGAACAATGCTTTTGGATGAGTTTGTCTGCCGTGAGCTGGATAAAGGCAATATCTCCTCAGCCAGCTTCACTGATAATGAGATGAGGATATTGCTGCACGGCCATTGCCAGCAAAAAGCCCTGGCTTCAACTGCTACGACAATCAGGATGTTGTCAATACCGGCCAATTACAGGGTAGACGAGATACCGTCGGGTTGCTGTGGCATGGCCGGTGCATTTGGATTTGAGAAAGAGCATTACGATCTGAGTATGAAGATAGGAGAGCTGGTTCTGTTCCCTGAGGTAAGGAAAGCCTCTGCCGAAACTATTATAGCGGCACCGGGTACCTCCTGCAGGCAGCAGATTGTCGACGGTACCGGCCGAAGAGCCCTTCATCCTGTTGAGATACTCTATGATGCACTTGCCTGAAAATATTTAAATTGCATAATATGAAAGATCAGTTGTTTTCTGATGTGGAAAGGTCGTTTTACGACAGGTCGGGAAGAGATGGTTACTCAACCAGGATTCCTTACATTGTTGTTAATAACTTCCCTGCCCTGGGTTTTTTAACCTCACTAAGGTTTCTTGAGTGGGTTAGTGAAAATCCGGAAGGGGTGATCAGTCTTCCTACCGGAAAGACACCGGAGTTTTTTATCAAGTGGACCCAGAGGCTTCTCGCAGACTGGAAAAAACCTGATACGCAGCGAATTCTTGAAGAGAACGGATTCAGGTACGGTAAGAGACCATCGCTAAGCGGCCTCCATTTTGTTCAGGTGGATGAGTTTTACCCTATTAGTCCGAAACAGCACAACAGCTTCTATGATTATGTAATCAACTTTTACATTAAGGGTTTCGGACTTGATCAGTCGCGTGCACTGCTTATGAATTGCGATGACATACCTCTCTTTGACGGCAAACACTACTCTGAGGTATTTCCAGACAGTATTATTGATCTGACCCTTCGCAACAGGGAGGCCATGAATCAACAGGAGCGGTTGCAGCAGCTGTCAATATTCAGCATTGACAACTGGTGTACTGAATATGAGAACCGTATCAGGGAACTTGGTGGTATCGGTTTCTTCCTTGGAGGCATCGGACCTGACGGCCACATAGCGTTCAATACGCGAGGCAGTGACCATAACTCCACAACAAGGCTTACACCCACCAATTTCGAGACACAGGCTGCCTCAGCAGGTGACCTGGGCGGCATTGAGATATCCCGCAGCAGGCTTGTAATAACGATTGGCCTCGGCACAATAACCTATAACCGCGATGGTGTCTCAATAATTTTTGCCGCGGGTGACGCAAAAGCAGGGGTGGTAAAGAATGCACTTGAAAATGAGACATCAAATCTGTACCCCGGAACAGTACTGCAGCGACAGAAAAATGCCAGGTTCTTCATTACTGAGGGAGCAGCTGTTCAGCTGCATGATTCGGTTGAACGTTACTACAAAGAAGGGGAGTGGACATTTGAGAAGACTGAACGGGCCATTTTCGATCTCTGTCAGAGGATAAACAAATATGCTCACAGGCTTACTGTCAGCGATCTTAAGGAAGACAGATACTGTGCCATGATTCCTGATCTGACCCTTGACACCGTGCAGGAAGTCATAAGTTCTTCGGCGCGCAAGATCAGCCTGGGCGTAGCCCGTGAGAATGACCAGGTGTTCCTGCATACCGGCCCTCATCATGATGACATCATGCTGGGAATCTTTCCGTGTATAATACCTCAGTTGAGAGCTGCGTCGAACAGGTTTCATTTTGCGGTACTGACATCAGGATTTACCGCCGTAACAAATGGTCTGCTGAGAAAATTTCTGGTTGAAACGCTCAACCTGATCAGTATTGGCAAGATAGAGATGCTGGAGTATTCCGATTTCTTTGAGACAGGTTATATGTACAAGTTTGACAAGGATGTCAGTCATTATCTTGACAAGGTGGCTGACAAGGATGAGACCGGAAAGACGAGGGGTATATGCCACAGGCTGACCAGGGCGATGGTTGATATTTACAAAATCAGGTCAAAAGAGGAGCTTATCGATCAGATAACCAGGAATATTGAGGTTATTGACTCAAGCTACAGCGGACAGAAGAACAGTCCTGACATACAGAAACTCAAGGGAATGTTGCGTGAGTTTGAGGAGGAGCTTGTATGGGCTCATTATGGAGTGAAAGTCAAGAATATTGAACATCTGAGGCTAGGCTTTTATACCGGGGATATATTTACCCCCCAGCCACAGCATAAGCGTGATGTGGAACCTGTACTTGAAATGCTGAGGCGTATCGAGCCCACCGTCATAAGCCTCGCCTTCGATCCTGAAGGCTCCGGACCTGACACACATTACAAGGTATTGCAGGCTATAGCAGAGGCTTTGCGTATGTGGGGCAAAGAGAGGGATATATCGGGACTGAGGATAATAGGTTACAGGAATGTCTGGTACAGGTTTCATCCTGCAGACGCCAATGTCTTTACTCCTGTATCTCTTAACTCAATGGCGGTTCTTGATTGGTCGTTCAAGAACTGTTACATAAGCCAGGTCGATGCATCCTTCCCGAGTTACGAGTTTGACGGTCCGTTCAGTGATCTTTCGCAAAGACTTTGGGTAGAGCAGTTCAAGAGGGTGCAGCTTGTGCTGGGCAAGGATTTCTTCTATGAAAATGATAGTCCGAAGATACGTGCAACTCACGGTATGATATATCACAAGGAGATGAAGCCGGAGGAGTTCCTGCGCCATGCCCGCGAACTTGAGAAGACAATGGAAGGACAGTAGATATCAGATATCAGATGTCAGATGTGCGATTTGCGATGGTTATCTCCCTGTGGTTGAAAGGACTTAGGGAGGAAGGCGGAGGAAACAATAACACCCCCCGCCATCAATGTTGCCGGCGGGATATTAAGGGGCGAAGGCATAGGATGAATTAAAAACCAGATAGTATATATAAACCTCTAACTGATGAAAAAGGCTGAACGATATCTTGCTCTTGATGTGTTCCGGGGTATAACGATAGCGACGATGATAACCGTCAATAATCCCGGAAGCTGGAAATACGTCTATGCTCCACTGAGGCATGCAGAGTGGCACGGATGCACCCCTACAGACCTGGTGTTTCCGTTTTTCCTGTTTATAGTGGGAGTTTCAATGTTCTTTTCATTCTCGAAGTATGATTATCGTCTTGACGGCCGGTCAGTACTGAAGATATTTAAACGCACGGCACTGATCTTTCTGATCGGCCTCTTTCTCAACTCATTTCCGCAATGGCAGCAGGACTTCTCACGTCTGCGCATCATGGGTGTACTGCAGCGCATTGCCCTGGCCTACTTTTTCGGGTCGCTGATAGTGCTGTCGGCACGACGCAATGTACTGCCCTGGCTGTCGCTTGGCATTTTGCTGGCTTACTGGGGCATAATCTATTTCTTTGGCGGAACCGATCCCTACTCGCTCGAAGGTAACCCTGTAACCGCGGTTGACAGGTTTATTTTCGGAGAGAGCCATCTTTACAGGGGTTTCGGGATGCCTTTTGATCCGGAGGGGCTTCTCAGCACCATTCCCTCAGTGGTAACTGTACTACTGGGTTACCTTGCCGGCGGAGTGATATCGGGGTCAGAGAAGAAACGGGTTCCGCTGAAGTTTTTACTTCTCGGTGCGGCAGGTATAGGTGCCGGCTTGTTGTGGGGCCTTGTGTTCCCGATAAACAAGCCTATATGGACAAGCTCATATGTCGTTTACACTGCGGGATGGGCAGCCGTATTTATGGCTTTCCTGGTGTGGGTCATTGATATTAAGGGTTTTACTAAATGGACACCTTTCTTCGTTGTGTTTGGAATGAACCCGCTATTTATTTATGCACTCGCCGGAGTATGGGCAAGGGTGCTGACCAGGCTGATCAAAATCACCGACGGCGATCAGGTTGTGACAGGGTATAACTGGCTGTTTCAGAATATTTTTCAGCCTCTGGCGGGAGATATGAACGGCTCCCTGCTATTCGCACTTTCACATATTGTTGTGTACTGGCTTATCTGCTATATCCTCTGGAAAAAGAAGATTTTCATAAAGGTCTGAACAACCCTGGGCACCCTGGTCACTGCTAATACAGAAAGTACTTTTCTGCCTTCTTCCTGAATTCAGGAATGTCATCATGCCATATATCCCTGATAGAATCTACAGAGAAATTCTTCTGGAATTCGAGCCTTACCTGGTCAGTTCCGCATACTTTGTCAAACATGTTTAGTCTTGAGGGTTCGCATAATGTGAACACATTCTTGTCAGGCCAGAGTTTATAAGCTTCCTGGAGCATGTAGAACTGTATCATACCAAGCGGTGCTTTGCATGCGTCAGTGAAGTGTATCTGCACACCGTGCACCATCTTGCCCTGTGATACCGAATAATATGGTTTGTAATGGACAGGGCGGAATATGACCCCTGGCAGTTTCAGCGAATTAAGGTTAGTTGCCAGCATTTCTGCATTGTCAATCCATTCAGCGGCAAATAGTTGAAAGGGGAGGGTGTATCCGACGCCTATGCTGACGACATACAGCTCGCCGAGTATGCCGGTTGCCGGATAGAAGAGTGGTGTATATATATATGGTATATGGGGTGAAGTAGGCACCCATGGCAGACCGGTATCCTCAAAAAGCATCTCCCGGTTCCATCCGATCATTTTTATGACTTTAAGGTCACACTTAATACCATCCTTAAGCATTCCTTCCTCATTGAGGAACATCGCCAGTTCTCCCACGGTCATGCCATGTATATAGGGTATGGCGAACTGGCTGACGAAAGAATAAAATCCATCGCGCGTTACCGGACCTTCCATGTTTATTCCGCCGACCGGATTGGGCCTGTCGAGGACTATGAATTCAATGTTGTTTTCAGCAGCAGCTTCCATGGCAAGTCCCAGTGTGCTTATATAGGTATATGACCTCGAACCTATATCCTGTATGTCGTAAACCAGCACGTCAATACCCTCAAGCATTTCGGGAGTGGGCTTTCGCGTACTGCCGTAAAGACTGTAAACCGGCAGTCCGGTCGCAGGATCAGTGTATGTTGCCACATATTCACCCGCCGCATAGTCTCCGCGTACCCCATGTTCAGGACCATAGAGAGCGACCAGGTTTACTCCTTCAGCATTATGAAGCATGTCAATTGCCGAAACCAGATTGCGATCAATTCCGGTAGGATTGGTTATCAATCCGACCTTTTTGCCCCGGAGAACCATGAAATCATCGCCGGCAAGATTTTCCAGACCTGTTCTCACGACCTGGCTGTCGTTTTCAGGCTTACTGCAGAAGGCCGTAGTTAGCATAATAACTGTTAAAAGTACCGTTGTACGCATCCTGAGACTCATTTTTATTGTTTTTAATATGATTACTTGTACAAACCTATGAAATAAATGGAGAAAAATACCCGTGATTTATTAAATTTGTAACATATATTACAACTTTGCCTGATCTTAATGTTGCAAGGTGTTTAATATGTTCTATAACAGTTAATCCTGGAAGCTATGCTTGAAGGCCGCAAGATTGTATTGAAATACAAACCCTATTTACTAAATCTGAAACACACTTTTCATGTTGCCTGGGGTGCAAGAGAGACTACTCCGGTGGTACTTGTAAGCCTTACTTATGAGGGACTGACGGGATATGGAGAGGCTTCAATGCCTCCTTATCTGGGTGAGTCACCCAAATCTGTTGTTGAGTTTCTGGATAAGTTGGAATTCAGTAAATTAGGAGATATTTCTGATACAGATACTTTAACGGAATACCTCGCGGGCATTGATTCAGGTAATTATGCTGCCAAGGCTTCTGTCGACATTGCAGTTCACGATCTTATAGGAAAAGTTGAGGGGAAGCCTTGTCATGCCATGTGGGGTTATGATCCTGAGTCTGCTCCATATACCAGTTTTACAATCGGCATTGACTCTCCTGAGGTAATTCGCCTGCGTATAAGGGAAGCTGAGGGATACCGGATACTTAAGATAAAACTGGGAGACGGAAATGACAGGGAGATTATGAGTGCTGTGCGTGAAATGACTGACAGGCCTCTCTATGTAGATGTTAATCAGGGATGGAAAGACAAACATCATGCTCTCGACATGATTCACTGGTTAAAGGATGAGATAGGGGTCAGCCTTGTTGAACAGCCAATGCCTGACAGCATGGAATCCGATCTTGAGTGGCTCGTTACGAGAAGTCCTCTGCCTGTTTTTGCTGATGAAGGAATAAAGAGCATCGAGGATCTGGAGCGAAGGAAAGGGCTGTATAACGGATTGAACATCAAGCTTATGAAATGTGGTGGACTCTGCAATGCCAGAAAGATGATTGACATAGCCCGCCAGGCGGGGATGGAAGTTATGATAGGTTGCATGACCGAGACATCATGTGCAGTCTCTGCAGCAGCACAATTATCGCCAGCTGTGGATTATGCCGACCTTGATGGTAACATATTGATTAGTAATGATATATACGATGGAGTTAAAATCATTGATGGTAAAATAACCTTACCTGACCGGGCTGGAATAGGGATAGTTGAAAAAAGTGAAAAATTGTAAATTATTTTATGGTTGTCATACATCATACATAAAATTTTTTTGTAACTTGCTTTCTGGAATTTTACTACTTACAAATAACAATTATTACTAAACCTTTAACTGCTTAACCTCAAACTTCAATGAAATGAGAAAAATTCTATTCTTGTGTTTTGCGGTTTTTGGTGTTATGCTATCACAAACAGTGATGGCCCAACCGAAAACCGTTACGGGCGTAGTAGTTGATGCCACCACAAATGAGACGCTACCAGGCGTAAACGTTACCATAAAGGGAACGGCCAGGGGAGTGAGTACAGATGTGAATGGCCGCTACTCGATAAGTGTCTCCCCTGGTGAGATACTGGTCTTCAGCTTTGTTGGTTACACCGAACAGGAATTTACCGTCGGTGCACCCAATCAGATCAATGTCAACCTCCAACCTGATATACAGGCTCTTGGTGAGGTTGTAGTAACTGCAGAGTTTGGTATGAAACGTGTGGCCAGGGCAATTGGCTCATCAGTTCAGAATGTCAGGGCTCAGGATATAGTTGAGTCGGGCCGTGACAACTTCATTACAGCACTGCAGGGACGTGTTGCCGGTATGAATGTTACTACAACCAGTGGTGCTCCCGGCGCATCAACCTCTGTGATATTAAGGAGCGTTACTTCCATTTCGGGAAATAACCAGCCTTTATACGTAATTGACGGTGTGCCGATGAATAACTCAACCTTTGACCCTTTACAACTGGCTGACGGAGGGGCAAATTTCTCGGTACGCAACCTTGACTTTGCTTCACGTGGTAATGACTTCAATCCCGAAGACATTGAATCAGTTACAGTACTTAAGGGTGCTGCAGCGGCTGCGTTGTATGGTTCCAATGCCTCAAATGGTGCCATCATTATCACCACTAAGAAAGGTACTGCCGGAAGAGGTAAGGTTAGCTACAGCAATTCTTTCCGTTGGGATAATGCATATGGTTACCCTGAAGTTCAGGATAAATATGCCAATGGAGCCTACGGGACTACCAATTACTATTACACCAGCAGGTATGGTGGTCTTTACCCGCAGGGAACAGTATTATATGACAACGTAGCAGCTATTCTTCAGACAGGATACACGTCACGTCACAACATGTCGGTTGAGGGTGGATCTGACAAAGTCACAATTCGTGCCTCTGCTTCTACTCTCAACCAGAAAGGTGTTATAAAAACATCGGAGTATTCCAGGCTCAACCTATCTCTTGCAGGAAGGGCAGAAGTAAAAAGATGGATGACTGTCGAAGCTACAATGCAATATGCATCTACCAACCACAACAAGGTTCCTATCGGAACATCAGGTCCACTCTATATGGCAATGAGATGGCCCATGGTTGATGATATGTCGCAGTACCTCGATCCAGACGGTTCCCGAATGCGGATGCCAAGCTACTATACTGATACTGACCTGTTGAATCCGCTTTTCGGCTTGTACAAAAACAAATTGTATGACGAATCAGACCGGTTCATCTCTAACGCTGCAGTTAATTTTACCCCGATTCAGAATACTTTCCTGCGCGTTCAGATGGGTTGGGACGTTGGTATGCAGACATTCTTCACCTCTACTCATCCGTATTATGCAAACAATAACAATGGTACAGGAGTCTATAACATAGCAAAGGTAAACTTCTCCGATCCTACCATTAATATATTGGGGGGATATACAAATCAGTTCCTTGAAGACAAGCTTTCATTCTCGGCTCAGTTTGGGTATCATCAGGTTGAGAACAAGGTGAGTAACGTTGCCACAACCGGATCAAAATATGCTGTGGTTGACTTCCAGTCTATCAACAATGTTGACCCGCTGACGATAAATTCAACTCAGAGGAATACCAGGCGCAGAGTTCAGGCTTTCTCGGGACAGATGGAGTTTGGTTATATGAATATGGCATTCCTTACTTTCAGGGCCAGAAATGACTGGTCCTCAACTCTTCCATTTGATAACAGGATGTACTTCTATCCTGCTGTTGAGGGAGCCTTTATCCTTTCTGAACTACCTGCTATCGAAAACGTTAATCAGATTAACTACCTCAAGTTAAGAGGGTCAATTGCAAGAGTAGGCCGTGATGCAGGTCCGCTTGAGATAGATCCCCAGCTCGAAGCAACAGGTCTTACAGGCGGTGGATACAAGTATGGATTTACAGGGCCGAACAAGAAACTCAGACCGGAGATGACAACATCCTGGGAGGTTGGTTTTGAAACCCGTCTTCTCGATGATCGTATCAACGCCGACTTCACCTATTTCAAAACATATTGTGATGACCAGATTGTAAAATCCTTCCGTCTGAGCTATGCTACCGGATTCGTATTAAACAATATGAATGTAGGTACCTTTGAAACATGGGGTTGGGAGAGCCATATTGACGGTGATATTGTACGTACTTCAAGAGGTCTGCGCTGGAACGTTGGCCTTAACATGTCAAGTACCGATTCAGAGATAGTGTACCTGCCTCCTAATGTGACGGAATACTACAATCCTTATACCTGGAACTCAGGTAACATCAGGAACGGTATCATGCTCGGACATCCTATTACCACACTTACAGGCCGGGCATATCTCCGCAATGATGCAGGAGATATTCTTATCAGTCCAACAACAGGACTTCCTCTTGTGAGTTCAGCATGGAGCATTGTAGGTAACCGTGAGCCTAAACTCAGGTTCGGTATAACTTCAACCCTGAACTATATGGGATTCAGGCTAAGTGCAATGTTCGCCGGCCGTTACAAGGCGACTGTTGTTAATGGTACCAAGCGTACTATGATGTCAAACGGTCTGAGCTGGGAGTCGGTAGATCTTCGCGAAGCAGGTCCGGTTGTATTTAAAGGCGTACTGCAGGATGGCAATGAAAACAGTGCGAATCCGACACCAAATAATATTGCAGTTACCTACGGAGCATACGGCAGTTCTATTTATACCGGCAGTGATGAGGACTGGATTGAAAAGGATGTCAACTATATTCGCCTTCAGGAATTGCGACTCTCATACAATCTACCGGTCAATCTTCTTAACAGACTGCCTTTCCAGACGGCAAACCTGTTTGTGTCAGGAAACGATCTGATTACATGGACCAACTATTCGGGTATCGATGCTGTTGGTAATACGGTTTCGGCCGCAGCCGGCGGAACAGGGGGTGAAGGTATTGATGTATGGTCGCTGCCTATGCCAAGAGGATTTTCAATCGGTATCGCCGTAACATTTAAATAATTGAAAATATATAAAACTATGATAAGAAAAATTTCATTATCAGTAGTTCTTGCGATATCGCTTATGTTTGCAACAACAAGTTGCGATAAGTATCTAGATGTCAACAAGAATATAGACGCTCCTGATTATGTTGAGGCTTATCTCTATCTTGCAGGGATAATACAGCAGTATCAGGGCATGTACTGGGATATACGTGCACTAGGTCCCCTTACACAGATGATGGGCACTTCTTCGTATACCACATTTGCTACCCATTATTATTCACCGGGCAGTGATGCCGGGGCAGAAATATTCAGGGTTGTTTACTGGCTCCAGGGCATGAATCTTGAGAATCTCATTAACCAATCGGTTGAAGAAGAACAATGGACGCTTGCGGGTATAGGTCTTGCCATCAAGGCATATTCCTGGGATCAGCTTACAAAGTTTCACGCTGACCTTCCAATGAAGCAGGCATATGTTCCAGGGTTGCTTTCATTTGAATATGATTATCAGAATGAGATCTACACTCAGGTAAGAGAGTGGGCTTACACGGCAATTGAATACCTCGAGAAGGATGATCCTGTGAATTACGGATCAAAGATATCAGCCAACGACTACATCTATTACGGAGACAAGGCAAAATGGATCAAATTCGCATATGGTGTGATTGTCAGAAATCTGTCATCACTCTCCAATAAGTCTGATTTCAGTTCAGCTTATGCTCAGGAGCTGATCACGGCTGCAGGGAAATCACTGCAAACGACAGATGATGATGCGACTGTAAAGATAGCCGGTGGTTCAGATGCTGCACCGTTCTCCTCCTACAATAATTTCTGGGGAACTTTCAGAAGAAACCTTAACAGATCATACTGGCAGCATGAATATGCAGTCCAGGTTTTTACCGGAACGGTTCCTAAATACGACGAAACCACAGGAGACAAATTGCCCGCTGCAGTTACCAATCCTTATTATCCTTA
Organism: uncultured Rikenellaceae bacterium; assembly: GCA_964568875.1. GTDB lineage: Bacteria > Bacteroidota > Bacteroidia > Bacteroidales > VadinHA17 > SLNP01. The sequence continues at coordinate 136,775 of CAZMSH010000001.1, forward strand.
CGAACTGGCTGACATGCAGATAGTAACAGATACAGTTAAGACTGTCGCAGGTCACTTCGATCCGCGTGTAGCCGTTAAGCTTGCAACGACTCATGATCCGAATTTCGAATACATTGATGTCGCTGATAGTGTCAAGACAAGAAAGTACTATGGTGGTACTTTTACCGGACTAACAGGCCCGATAGGTACTGCACCATCTTTCTATGGAAGAAACTCTACCTCAGCATATGCCGGATCTACACATGATGGGAAGGGTAAATGGCTCTTCAGGGATGATGCTCCCTATATCCTGATGACGGCAGCTGAGATTAAATTCTGTCTGGCCGAAGCTTACTGGAAACTAGGGGAAAAGCTGAATGCCTATAATGCGTTCAGGGATGCCGTAAAAGAAGACCTGGCATTTACAGCCAAATATATCTCACCGGGGGCCAAGGGCTCACCAACCGGAGGCGATAAGGTTACCACGGCTGTATTTAACCAGCTTGCTTCAGAGTATGCTGCAGGGCCTTATGTAGATGCACTTCCGTTTGATGATTTTTCACTCTCCCATATTATGATGCAGAAGTGGGTTGCTCTCTATCCATGGGGTGCTCTGGAAGCCTGGGTTGACATGAGGAAGTACCATTATGATATCATCTATACTGGCGACTATCCCTCTAACGGAAACGGCTGGAGCCTTAGTCAGGTAGACCAGAAGTGGGACTCCGATGCGACAAAAGTCTACAAGGGATTCTACCTTGCTCCGGCACAGGTGCAGGGAAGGAAATCTACCTGGAATGCCTTTAATGATGGCTCGCCCTGCTACAGGATACGTCCGCGCTATAACTCTGAGTATATGTGGAACAAGCCTGCTCTTGAATCTCTCAAGCCGATAAGCGGAACAGCAGATAATTATCACACATCTATTCCCTGGTTTGCTTATCCCGGTTCCATACCAGGTTTGAATTAGTTAACCCGTTAAAACTATGACTATGAAAATCTATAGATATTTCGGACTGGTTTTGCTGGTAGCATTTTCGATCTCATGTGAAAAGAATGTTATTGAGTACCCAACCACTCCTATTAACGAAATGGCTGAATTCCAGCTGCACTACTTCGTTCCTGTCGTGTCCGGTTCAGCCAATAACATAACAAGGGTTGAAGTCAACGGTCAGCTCTATGCCAATGAAAAGGCGCCCCTGGCCACGTATAACGCTATACCAAGTGGTACCACAGGTAAGTTTTATGCAGTTAGCCCCGGGTCGGTAAACTTTAAGCTCTATCAGGGCTCTGCCGGTGATAACCTTGTTTATGATCAGAATATTACGCTTACTGCCGGTAAGCAGAATATATTCGTCCATGATTTTGCCCAGCCTGCCATCGTCTTCGACAATGGTTATCCGTACACTGCGAGGGTAACTATGGACACTGATTCAGTGGCATGGATCAAGTTTTACCATTTCCTGTATGAGACAGCTGGTGTGACGAATGACACCAGAATTCAATACCAGTATATTGATCCTGATACTGATGAGTCAGTAAACATTGGTGAGCCTGTTTCTTTCGGTCAAACAACCGGATGGCAGCCTGTAAAGGTTATCAAGGCTGTTTTTAACTCATCAGGCTCGAGACTTATTCAACTGAGAATTAAAGTTGTTGATGCAGGTGGAAATATTACAGGAGACCTGCAGGTAAGGAATTCTGCCGGTAACTTCGTGAACTATACTGGTTCTGCAACCCTCTTTATAGGTCGCAGATACCATCATATCATGGCAGGCTACAGAGCCGCCGTACCGATCTCGTCGGTAAGGGTCTTTACTGCACTTTAACAGTCTGACTGTGCTTGACAAAAGGCTGTCACAACCAGATTGCGACAGCCTTTTGTTTTTTTAAATACTGATAATTACAACTAAACAGACAATATCAATGAAAATAGTCTCCAGACTTGTATATGTGCTGCTGCCTGTTGTGACAGTTTTAATGACAGCAATTTCATGCATAAAAGGACCGAATGATAGCCTTAAGTTTGCATTCCTTACCGATTTACATGTTACACCCGGATCGGCGAATGCCGGGATGCTCAGACTGGTTGTTGAAGAAATAAACGGTTCCGACGCAGACCTGGTGGTAATTACCGGCGATCTTACCAATGCAGGTTCTGATGCAGAACTTGAACTGGTAAAGAGTATCCTTGACAGTTTACAGAAAACCTACCTGATAATACCGGGCAATCATGAAACCAACTGGTCGGAAAGCGGGGGACTTAAGATTACTGAACTATGGGACGATGACAGGTTCCTTTATGAAACCGGCAATTACCTGCTAACCGGATTCAGTACCGGTCCTTTTATGAAAATGAGTGACGGACATGTAAAGAGGGAGGATATTCAGTGGCTGGGCAGCGAACTGACAAAATACAAGGGTAAGTCGAAGAAGCTGCTTGTCTTTGCGCATTATCCGCTTGCTGAAGGACTCGACAACTGGTTTGACGTCACCGGCCTGCTTAAAGAACACAATGCTCTTGCTGTTTTTTGTGGCCACGGACATCGTCTGGGACTTCATAATTTTGACGGAATACCTGGTGTAATGGGCCGCGCCCTTATGCAGGGCAATCCCCCTGTAGCAGGATACAATATAGCTGAAGTAAGAAACGACTCTCTTTTTGTTTCGGAAAAGCTTCTGGGAATAGATTCAATTGGTAAGGTCATCGGCATAAGCCTTATTAATCCGGTTGAAATCAGTTCTCTTCCCGTATCTTCCCGTCCCGATTACAGTGTTAATGATCTGTATACTTATGTCTTTCCATCATATGAATGGGCAGATACAGCCTCAATAATGGCCGGCGTATGCCTGGCTGGTGACTCAGTTTTCGTATATGCAAATTCATTGGGATGGGTAAAGGCAGTAAATCATTTAGTTGACACTATAGTCTGGCAGAAGCGATTCTCCGGCACTCTTTTCTCGACCCCTGCTGTTGCGGGCAATGCAGTAGTATTCGGATCACTGGATGGTAATATCTATGGGCTTGATGTCAGTAATGGAGACATACTCTGGAGTGTTGATGCCGGAACGCCTGTGCTTGCGTCTCCTCTTGCTGACGGACCGGATGTATATATTGGAGGTGGCACTGCAGCATTCTACAGAATTGATGCTGCGACAGGTGATATAATATGGTCGTTTGCCGGCATTGATGGTCTTATACAGGGTAAACCGGCACTATCGGGAGATAATGTTGTCTTCGGAGCGTGGGACAGGCATCTGTATAACCTTTCGTCAGCTACGGGAGATCTGAAATGGAAGTGGAACAACGGAAGGGTGAATGAACTCTTTTCTCCGGGAAACATAGTGCCGGTTATAAGCGCAGGCAGAGTCTTTATTGTTGCCCCCGACAGGTATATGACTGCAATAGATATTGTAACAGGGCAGGAGGCATGGAGAACGGCAAAACATCAGGTACGCGAATCGATGGGTATATCTCCCGACGGAAAGGAGGTCTTTGTTAAACTGATGAATGATTCAATAGTTTCAGTATCGGCTGTAACGAGAGAATTTAAGACACTGTGGGCCGTTGATGCCGGCATTGGTTATGATCATAATCCGTGCCCTCTTCTGTCAGATGATAATTATGTTATCGGGGCAACCAAAAACGGACTGGTGACAGCTATAGACAGAAAGAGCAAATCAGTCGCCTGGATGCATAAAACCGGAAACTCATCGGTAAACAACCTGGTATTTGATGCATCAGGAAATATCTGGCTCTCGTTACCAGAAGGGAAAATTATCAGATTAGCAAACAAATCAATCAAATCAGACTAATCAAAGAATCATCACTTTCTCACATTCTCCGATTCTCACATTATCCGTATATTTGCCGCAACGGTCACTATAAAATATTTATGTCATGAGTAAAGTATTGCTTATCGGGGCAGGAGGTGTAGGTACTGTTGTTGCCCATAAGATGGCCTCCCTGCCTGAGATATTTTCTGAGGTGCTGATTGCAAGCCGCACAAAATCAAAATGTGATGCAATTGCTGAAAAGATTGGTAGTGAAAGGATTAAAACAGCTAAGGTGGATGCGGATAATGTGCCTGAACTGGTCTCTCTGATAAAGACATTCAAACCTGATTTGGTGGTCAACGTGGCATTACCATACCAGGATCTTCATATTATGGATGCCTGTCTGGAAACGGGAGTATCATATCTTGATACAGCCAATTATGAACCCCCTGAAGAGGCTAAATTTGAATACAGCTGGCAATGGGCATATCAGGACAAATACCGTGATGCCGGAATAACGGCGATCCTGGGATGCGGTTTTGATCCGGGTGTGACCAGCATATTTACTGCCTATGCTGCTAAGCATCACTTTGATGAGATTCATTACCTCGATATCGTCGATTGTAATGCAGGAGATCACGGAAAGGCCTTTGCAACAAACTTCAATCCTGAGATTAACATCAGGGAGGTGACTCAGAAGGGTAAATACTGGGAAGATGGCGAATGGATATACACAGAGCCTCATGAGATTCATAAACCTCTTAATTATCCCGAAATCGGGCCCAGGGAGTCATACCTTATCTACCATGAGGAGCTGGAGTCCCTTGTGAAGAACTTCCCAACCATAAAAAGGGCCAGATTCTGGATGACATTCGGCCAGGAATACCTTACCCATCTCAGGGTCATACAAAACATCGGCATGGCCGGTATTGAGCCGGTGATGTTTGAAGGAAGGGAGATTGTGCCGATTCAGTTCCTTAAGGCTGTATTGCCAAATCCGGGAGACCTTGGGGAGAACTACAAGGGCTGGACATCGATTGGCTGCCGTATAAGGGGGGTGAAGGATGGAAAAGAAAAAACCTACTATATATACAATAACTGCAGCCACGAAGAGGCTTACAGGGAGACAGGAACTCAGGCCGTAAGCTACACAACCGGAGTCCCTGCTGCTATAGGTGCCATGATGTATCTTAAGGGATTATGGAGGAGGCCTGGTGTCTTTAATGTGGAGGAGTTCGACCCTGATCCGTTTATGGAACAACTCAATCTTCTGGGCCTTCCCTGGGTAGAACTACATGGCGTTGATCTGGAACTCTGATGATTTACGATTTACGATTTGCACGGAACCAGTAACCAGAACCGAGACCGGCGAAAGCCGGGCGAGATCACGACCGAAGGAAGTAAACCAGTAACCAGTAACCAGTAACCAGCAACCAGCATAATGCCTATTGATTACAGTAAAGTGCCTTCTCCCTGTTATGTGATAGAGGAGAAGAGATTGAGAAGGAATCTCATACAGATTAGTCACATAGCCCGTGAGAGTGGAACCGAGTTTATCGTGGCATTCAAGGGATTTGCCATGTGGAGCGTATTTCCGATACTCAGGGAGTATATATCAGGTGCTTCTGCCAGCAGCCTTAATGAAGCAAGGTTGTGTTTTGAGGAGATGAAGAGTCCGGCCCATACCTACATGCCTGTTTATGATGAGAAAGAGTTCGAAGAGGTTTTAGGGTATAGTTCGCATATCTCTTTTAATTCTCTCAACCAGTATAGCAGGTTTTATCCTATTATAAAGGCATCAGGCAGAAAGGTTTCTGTCGGATTAAGGATCAATCCTGAGTTCTCTGAAATTGCCTATGGCTTGTATAACCCATGCAGTCCGGGATCACGACTTGGAATTACTGCAGAACAATTGAAGGATAAGTTGCCTGAAGGTGTGGAAGGTCTTCATTTTCACGTCCTTTTTGAGTCGGATTCATTTGTTCTTGAAAAGACACTCCGTGTTGTAGAGGAAAAGTTTGGAAAATTCTTCGGCGATATTAAATGGATCAACATGGGAGGAGGCCATCTGGTTACCCGAAAGGGATATGACACCTGCCATTTGATCAAGATTCTTGATCAGTTCCGGAAGAAACACGGTCTGAAAATTATTCTCGAACCAGGTTCAGCTTTTGCATGGGAGACAGGAGAACTTGTCGCCACGGTTGAGGATATTGTAGAAAACGGAGGTATATTGACAGCAATGCTTAATGTCAGTTTTACAGCTCATATGCCTGACTGTCTCGAAATGCCCTATAAACCATCCGTGTTAGGTGCTACTGACCCTGTCGCCGGTAAACCCACCTACCGTCTGGGAGGAAACTCCTGTCTTTCAGGTGATTTTATCGGTGACTGGTCATTCGATACGGAACTGAAACCAGGAGACCGGATCGTATTCCTTGATATGATCCACTATACGATGGTGAAGACAACTACATTCAATGGTGTAGCACATCCATCGATAGGTATATGGAGCAATGACGATACCTTTCGCATTATTAAGGAGTTTGGATATGAAGACTATCGAAACAGATTATCATAAGAAAACGGTATCAGGTATCAGGTATCAGGTATCAGGTATCAGGTATCAGGTGTCAGGTATCAGGTATCAGGTGTCAGGTATCAGGTGTCAGGTATCAGGTGTCAGGTATCAGGTATCAGGTAACCAGCAACCAGCAACCCGTAACCCATAACCCGTAACCCGTACCATGATCAGTAAGATAACCGTAGTAGCCCTTTATGCCATTCTTGTTGTCACCATCGGCATTTTCGGTATGATGAGGACAAGGACATTTAAGGATTTCTTCCTTGCGGGAGGCAACGTAGGACCATGGCTTTCGGCATTTTCGTACGGCACTGCCTATTTTTCGGCAGTACTCTTCATTGGCTTTGCCGGTAAGGTAGGGTGGGGCTTTGGCCTCTCAGGATTATGGATTGCCGTTGGAAATGCGCTGGTAGGCGTGCTTGGTGTATGGGCTCTTCTTGGATGGAGGGTACGAAAAATGTCCCGGGAATACGGTGTAACAACAATGAGTGAATTTCTTGAGAAAAGATATGACAGTCAGTTTTTGAAAATGTGTGCCGTACTGGTGATATTCATATTTATGATACCCTATACCGCATCAGTATTAATGGGGTTGTCATATCTGTTCGAGATATCATTCATGATGGAATACTGGCTGGCGCTAACCATAATAGGGGTTTTCACGGCTACATATATTATTCTGGGCGGATATAAGTCCATGGCCCTTATTGATATGGTTTTCGGAATGATAATGGCCGTTTCTGTGGCTGTTCTGCTGATAGTTACCCTTAACAAAGGGGGAGGATTATCAAATATTATAACATCACTGAACTCAATAAATCCTAAGCTTACCGCTCCTGTAGGACCTCCCGGATTCTGGCCGTTATTTTCTCTTGTTTTTCTCACTACTGTGGCACCTTTCGCATTGCCGCAACTGGTACAGAAATTCTATGCAATACGCGACAGGAGATCAGTTAAGACAGGGATGATAGCATCAACATTGTTTGCATTACTTATAGGCTCGGTGGGCTATTTTGTAGGTTCAACCACAAGAGTGTTTATCAGTCCGGATAACCCCGCTCAGAGCCATCTTTTCAATTTTGCAGGAACCGGGGCTGCTGTTCCCGATTATGACAAGCTGATGCCCGAACTGCTCTCCAATATTATGCCCGGCGCACTCTCTCTGGTTATACTGGTGCTGATTCTCTCGGCAAGTATGTCGACTCTGGCAGCGCTTGTGCTTATCTCAAGTTCCGCCATATCTAAGGATCTCTACGGTGGTTTTATCAACAAAAGAGCAACAGACAGCACCCTTACCCTTCTTATGAGAATCATGAGCGCCATTTTTGTATTCCTGGCAGTTCTGCTTGCCCTGGTTGAATTTGATGTTATTGTCGAGATCCTGGGTATATCATGGGGTGCTATTGGCGCATTTTTCCTGGGTCCTTTTGTATGGGGTTTATACAGCAGACGAATTACCAGACTGGCAGCAACGGCAGCATCACTGGCAGGTCTTGGGGCATGCCTGCTATTGTATATCAGGGGATTGAGTTTCGAAGGCTCCGTGCCATGGTATTTCAGTTCGCCGGGAGCAGGTACCCTCGGAATGCTGATATCTTTGCTTGTGCCTCCGGTTTTATCATTCCCCCAACTCTTAAGAAAGACAGCCTGAGTCGATAATGAATGACTGCTTGCGGGCAAACATGTCTGCTCCGTTTCGTTATTATTCAGAATTTTGCCCCAAGGCTGGCATATAACCAGGAAACGTTCCCTTCACTAAGGTACCGCCAGTTAAGTGATGTGAACAAACCATCATAAGGTTCATACTCAACTCCTGTTATTACGTAATGATCCCTCCTGAGAGCCAGGCTATTTGCGATATAGTCATGCCTGAAAAGAAAATGCCAGCCATCGGCAATCCTGACCGCGCCATATGATGACACTCCACTCATGTCAGTTGATTCGTCAAACAGGTGATTTTTCACCATGTTGGCTTCAAATCCTAGTCTCCACTTTTCGGTTCGGTATCCTGTAAAAAAAGATATGGCATTCCTGTTCGGTTTACCTGAGGCTGCCATATGATCGGCAAATAACTTGACGATTATACCAGCAGCAGGAGACCATTCAACATTCAGTGCATACTGAAGTCTGCCGTCGGCACTCTGCATCCGGAAGGGACCATTGCCGTTGACTATATTCAGGCTTGTTGCTAATGATCTGTGCGGTTTGATAGTAACTCTGGCACCAAAATCTGCCGGTGAGCCAAAGCGATAGAGTTCCTGGAAGGTGGTGGAGATATACCTGAATCCCCAGAATTTGTCCTGATATGTCAGGTATTGCTGATTCAGCAATTGTCCTGCTGATATTTCAAGCCATGAGGTTACTGTGAAATCTACCTGGGCCATCTTCAGAAAACCGGTATAGTCACTACCTCTGAACCAGGAGGCTTTAAGGGTGTCTCCGGATTGATCTGTGATTACAAAATTATCTGTTGTCCGGTAGACATCATAGATTATTGTTGCCCTGGCCCTTTTGCCCCATTCGGCCCTGTAACCAATGAGTCCGGTCGAAAGCTCGAATCCTTTTGATGGCATAACTCTGTTTCCCGGACTGTAATAGAATGCTGTAAAAATGTTCGCAAACCATGAACCTGCAAATTCAGATGAACCTGTTTCGGCAGACTGGGCAGAGGCTATCTGACAGTAGCCCGGGAATAGCAATAACAGGCAAAGAGTTGCCCTGAAGCTGACAGTTTTAAAATTAGGCATTACGTAAATATTTTGACTGCCTGAAATTGTCGGGCAGATTATCTCGTTGCTGACCAGCGTGTGGTTGTCTTTCCATCGCTTGCCGTTCCGGACATCCTGTCACCAGATATGGTTCCCGTATATGTCTTGTTTCCGGCAGTAAAGCTGATATCATATCCCCTGATTTTTCCTTCAACAGATATCTCATTTGTACCAGGGTATCTGAGACCGCCGATTACCATCTGGAATCTTTGCATAATGATAAGTTCACCTCCGGTGTCGAGCTTCCACTTACCCTCTGCATTTGCAGGAACAATCCATAGATATGCCGTATTCCATGAAATATCCTCATCCTCAAGCACAACTTTGTCGTCAGCGAGCCATTCTCCCATCGTAAAAGTATTCGATACCAATCTTGTGCCGGGTTTCATCTCAAGAAGCTGTGGCCTTAATCTAAGGTTAAGATCAGATAAAAGAAACATGGTGACCACCGTTGCTTTTGTAAAATCGTACTCAAAAAGATCTGTATTTACAAACTGAGCAGTTCCTGACACACCCTCCTTTGCAGCATTTGCCTTTGATAGTTCAACCAGGTCGGGATTATATTCCAGTCCGATGGCCCTAGTACCTCTTTTAGCTGCTGTAATTACCGTACGCCCGTCTCCGGAACCAAGATCCACAAGGAAATCCCCGGGGGTTATTTTAGCCATGTCAAGCATGGCATCGACAAGCTCCTGTGGTGTGGGAACCCATACAACATCTTTACCTCCCTGCCCTACAACAGGCTTATAGTCAGTAGCCTTGCCCTTTTCCTGTGAAAGGAGCTGAAGCGGAATGCCAACTGCTGTCAGCAACAGCAGTAAAACAAGCAATGAATATCTCTTTTTCATCTGTCAAATGGTTTTCTTAATAGAGAGGATTATTGATTACGCAAGGTACAATCTAATATTCAAAATCAAAACCCGATTAAGCAAAGAAATTTTCCTTTTATGGTAGCCGGATTAAGTTGCTGTATCTTTAAAACTGTTTTGATATCAGGTCAAAATAGATGTAAGAAGCTGACATTTTTAGTAAGGATTTATTCAGCTGTGATTATTATATGGATTTAACCTGTAAAAATTTGTAATTTGCAGGTCGGCACAAGCCGTCCAGTTTTAATATTTAACCAACCATTATCATTATGAATATCAGAAAAATTGTTGTTTTTGTTGTGATGATCGCCATAAAAGGCTCTTTAATTGCACAACGGAGTGCTGAAAGGGCTGTTCCGTTAAGGGATGAGACATACAGGGTGGCAGTACTTTCATATGTACAGGAGACTTGCACATTTTGTCCTGATCCGGCAGGACTGGAGGCGTGGCTGGGCTCAGGCCAGCCTACAGCCAGACTTCTAGGGGGCGGGGGTGACGGATACATTGGAGGATTTGAAGAAAGAATGGCAGCTTACAGCGGCGTTGAGCTTGTTGGTATTACATCACCCTCAGGAATGCCGGTAGGAGGCTCTTCACGAAGCTGGAACTCATGGGAGTCATGGATATACTTCACAGATTTGATGAAGGAGGATCTGATTGAGAAGGGCCCATTTGACGGGGTTCATCTTGCCCTGCACGGGGCAATGGCTGTGGTTGGTGTTGCCAGGCCGGAAGCCGAGCTGGCACGAATGGTAAGAAGTATCTGCGGACCAGACTGCATTATCACCGTCAGCCTCGATCTTCACGCCTGTGTTGACGCTGAACTTGTTGCTCAGAATGCGGCAAATGCAGTATTTTCTGTTAAGAGATTTCCGCATTATGATACTGCCCTCGCTGGTCAGAATGCAGCTGATGTGATGATAAGGTCAATGATGGGTACCTATAAACCTGTAGTTGCAACGCGAAAACCCGGAGTCATTACACCGAGTTTCTTCCAGGGAACGGTAAGATATCCCGGTCGCGAAATAATGGAGAGGGCCAGAAGATGGGAGGCACGACAGAAAGACGTCTATGTCTCCGTTAACTTTGGCTTTGCCTATGCCGATGTTCCTGACAACGGAGCATCCATATATGTAGTGACAAATGGTGACCAGAGACTGGCAGATGAGATTGCCGATGACATGAACAAGTTCTATTGGGATCACAGAAAAGATTTTGTATTCAAGGAGATATTCGATACAGAACAGGGTGTGAAACATGCACTTGAGGCAGTAGCCAACGGACGTGTTCCGGTGGTAATTGCTGACGGCTGCGACCGCACAGGTGGTGCAACCTACATTACCAATGAACTTATTAAAAGAGGTGCATCCAATTTCTGTACCGGTACGCTTACTGACCCAGCATTTATAGAAATGGTCAGAGAAAGAGAGTTGAAGGTGGGCGATCATACCGGACCGGTTTCTGTCGGAGGTACCACCGATATTTTCTCCGGCGATCCGGTACAACTCGACGATGCAGTAATTGAATTTATGAATAACAGCTATGTTGTTTTGCACTTTGGCAACAACAACAGGATAGTGGTTTCGCGTACCCTTGTACAGGTAACAGATCCGGGATGGCATTCAAGGTTTGGTATAGACTTTGACAAACTCGATATAGTTATTCATAAAACCCGGGTTCATTTCTTCAGAGGTTATTATGAAACCGGAATTGCAGGAGAAAACTATCAGGGTACAATAGTAAAGATTGAAGTGCCGAGCTGGGGACCTGCAGATGTTACCAGGCTTAAATATGTTAACGGAGGGCAATATCTTTATCCGTTAAATATGGAGAGGGAGATGGGACATGTGTGGGACAGACCCTATATTGGCGATAAGGAAATGATGTATCAGACAGGAGAAGGGCTGGTGCTTAAGAAGTAGGTGCCGGGTACCAGGAATCAGGTACCAGGTATCAGGTGCCAGGTATCAGGGATCAGGTATCAGGTGTCAGGTGTCAGGTATCAGGTGTCAGGTGCCAGGTATCAGGTATCAGGTATCAGGTATCAGGTATCAGGTGTCAGGTGTCAGGTGTCAGGTGCCAGGTATCAGGTATCAGGTATCAGGTATCAGGTGACAGATGCCAGGTATAGGGTGAGATTTAGCTTATAACTCCTGAGCCTATCAGTTCCTCTCCGTCATACCAGGCAGCAAATTGTCCGGGTGTTATACCACGCTGCAATTCGCGGAAGATTATGTAAAGACCTCCATCTCTCCGATATAGTCTTGCTTCCTGAAGTGCCTGGCGGTAACGTATCCTGACTAGATAGTCGCGTATCTCTCCCACAGACATTTCAAGATCGGGTCTGATGTAGTGTATTTCATCGGTTTTGATGAACAGTCCCTGTCTGTTGAGGACCGGATGTCCGTGTCCTTCACCGACATAGACAATATTATTAATGGTATCGGTGGCCACGACAAATAGAGGTTCCCTGTAACCACCTATGTTAAGTCCCTTGCGCTGACCTATGGTAAAGAAATGAGCCCCTCGATGTGCTCCTATTACCTTTCCTGTTTCATGTGAGACTGCATGAGGAGAACACAGGTCTGAGAGATGAGCCTCCGAAACGTCGGTCTCGGGATATGACATAACTTCTGGTGCCAGAAACCTGCCGGCTGGCAGCTCGATAATGTCACCCTTTTTTGCTTCGAGTTTCTGCTGCAGGAATGTTGGCAGGTCAACTTTTCCGACGAAGCAGATGCCCTGTGAATCCTTGCGCTGCGCCGTGGGAAGAGCAAGTTCGGAGGCAATTTTCCTTACTTCCGGCTTTGTCAGCGTACCGATGGGAAAAATGGCAGCAGCAAGCTGCTTTTGGTTTATCTGGCATAGAAAGTAACTCTGATCCTTATTCCCGTCTTTGCCTGATAAAAGCCGGTAGATATTCTTTCCTTCAATGGTGATTACCTCCTTTCTGCAGTAGTGCCCCGTAGCCACCAGATCGCCACCCAATCTGAAAGCTTCTTCTGCGAAAGAGTCGAATTTGATCTCCCTGTTGCAGAGTATGTCGGGATTGGGTGTACGTCCGTTCTCATATTCTGAGAACATATAATCAACCACTCTTTTTCTGTATTGCTCACTCAGATCGGTGAAATGGAATGGAATATCAAGCTTTTTAGCCACCATCTCGGCGAACATCATGTCATCTTCCCAATGGCATTCACTCTGTATCAGTCCGGTTGTATCGTGCCAGTTCCTCATAAAGAGGGCGCTTACCCTGTAACCTTGCTTCTTCAGAATGTAAGCCGCCACGCTTGAATCAACGCCACCGGAAAGCCCTATTACAACATGATGTTTCATGCTGCAAAGATAACCCTGATATCTGATATCTGAAATCTGATATATGATTTGATTGATTCGGGTCTGGTTGATGGTTTTGTCGCCCGCGGCGACAGAGAGAGGGGGGTGCTGGTGTTATATATCTTCAATCTTAAATCCCCTGATTTTATCTTCCGTGAGCCTGTATACCACCCACTCATCCATTGGTATGGCACCCATCTGTTCGTAGAATTTTATTGCAGGGTTCCACCTCAACACCCACCATTCCATACGGCCGCAGTCTCTTTCGCGGGCAGTTTTTATGCAGAATTCCATCAGCGCCTTTCCTATGCCCTTCTTCCTGTATTCAGGCCTGACGTAGAGATCTTCCAGATAGAGTCCGGGTTTTCCCACGAAAGTTGAGAAGTTATGGAACCAGAGTGCGAATCCAACCTCTATACCGTCAGCTAGGGCAAACACAACTTCAGCATATTGCTTTTTACCAAACAGGCTTTCGGCAAGCACCTCTTCTGTTGCTGTTACTTCATGGCTTAATCTTTCGTATTCGGCCAGCTCTCTGATAAATGACAGAATGAGAGGGATGTCCTCTCTTGTTGCTTTTCTGAATTGAATTCCCATTACCTGATAATCTTAGGCAGTTAAAAAATTAAAAATAAAAAATAATCCCACACGCTGTTACTGACTATGTAAAAACGGTATTTTTATAGAGTCATGGAGCAGGGCAGGATTATCAAATACACAGCATCAGCCGGATCAGGAAAGACTCATACACTTACTGGTGAATATCTTCTTCGTCTCTTTCTTAATCCCTCATCTTACCGCAGGATACTTGCTGTAACCTTTACCAACAAAGCTGCGGCAGAGATGAAGAGCCGTATTCTGGAGAGGTTGTCACTGATAGCCTCAGGTAATGAGACGTCTCCTTATGACCTGATCAAGATGCGTACAGGCATCTCAGATGAGGCAGTGAGAAAGAGGGCGTCTGATCTGCTGAATACGATTTTATCAGACTATTCGAGGTTTTCCATCGGAACCATAGACAGCTTTTTTCAAAGGGTTTTCAGGGCCTTTACCAGGGAGATAGGCCTTCAGGCAAATTTCAACATTTACCTTGACTTTAGCCTTGTATTGCATGAGACGATAGAAGATCTTATTAATAATCTCAACCAGGATGAGGAGCTTCGGAAATGGCTTGTCAGATATGCCGGGACACTTTTTCTGGAGGGAAAGAATATAGATATAGCGGGTTCGGTTTATAATCTCTCAAAGACAATATTCAGCGAGAAGTACAAGCTTTTATCTCCTGATGTAAAGCAGAAATTATCAGACCTGACACGTATCGAGAGTTTTGTAGGTGATCTTGAGTCTGTCATCGGAGGGTTCACCTCACGACTGAGAATGCTGGGTGAGGAAGGGGTGGCTATACTCGAAAGAAACGGGGTTGAAGACTCGATGCTCAGAGGGGGTAGAAATGGTACTGGGAGGTATCTTCGCATAATAGCTTCGGGAGAGTTGAAACAACCCTATAAGCAGGTTATCAAATCGTTAGAGGAGGATAAATGGCATAGTTCGTCCGGTCACTGTGATTCTGTCAATGCTGCGCTTGCGGATGGACTGAAAGAGGTTGTGTCTGGCATTGCCGGGTTGATGCTGAATGAGTTTCCGGGCTATATGACCGCGAAGATAATAAGACAGAATATTTACATGACTGCTATTCTCAGCGACGTCGTAAAGGCATTGCGGGAACGTACCAATTCAGAGAACAGTTTTGTTCTTGCAGACACCGGTGACCTTCTTATGCAGGTGATAGGAAATGATCAGACACCGTTCATCTATGAGAAGACCGGGAATGAGTATGATGTTTTCATGATAGATGAGTTTCAGGACACCTCAATGATCCAGTACCGGAATTTCAGGCCTCTGATTGAAAACAGTCTTGCTCAGGGTAATGATACGCTTGTCGTTGGGGATATAAAGCAGTCAATCTATCGTTGGCGCAACGGTGACTGGTCAATTTTAGGACGCCTTCTGGAGGAGGATTTCGGAGGGGAAAGGATAGAGTCAAAAGCCCTGCTGACAAACTGGCGTTCTCTTTCTGAGATAGTCAGGTTCAATAACTCACTCTTTAAGGTTTTACCAAAGATGATCGAAGAGGAGTTGAAAAAATCTCAGGAAGCGGATGATGATCTGCAGGAACCGGAATTACCTTTCAGTATAGCAAATATATACCGGGATATAAAGCAATCAGTTCCCCCGGGCAGGGAGGGTGGTTATGTAAGGCTGGTATTTAAAACTTCTGACGGAGATAAGAAGGAAGAGGAGATGATCCTGGAAGATCTTCCCGGCGTAATAATGGGATGTCAGGATGCAGGATACCGTGCTGCTGACATAGGGATCCTGGTAAGAGCCAAAGCAGAAGGTACCACCATAGTAGACTATCTTACAGGTTTCAGGGCGACAATGTCACCTGAAGATTCGTCGCGTTACAATTTCAATTTCTTATCCGGTGAGTCTCTTTTGGTTGGGAGTTCGCCGGCAGTCTGTTTCATTGTTGCCGTTATGGTAAGGCTGACTGACATGGGAAATGACCTCAACAGGGGAGAGATGTTAAGGTACTACCAGATGGCAACAAGGCAGGAATTATCTGATATGGCTGCCATAGACCTTGCTAGACTAGAAGAGGCTGAAGATAAGTTATATCCTGATGGTTTCAGGCAATTCATGGCTTCAGCGGGCTCTAAACCACTTTTCATCCTGAGTGAGGAGATAATAGATTTTTTCGGACTCAACAGGGGAGGGTCTGACATGGCGTCAATAGTTTTTTTTCAGGATCAGGTTCTGGAGTTTATGACCCGCAGGGCTTCAGGCCTCAGGGCTTTCACTGACTGGTGGCTTGACAGAGGCAGGGATAGCAGTGTAGTACTGTCGGGGGAGCAGGATGCCATTAACATTATGACTATCCACAAGGCCAAGGGATTGCAGTTTAAAGTTGTAATAATACCGTTTATCTCGTGGGTCTTTGATCAGAAAAGTGACCACCTTCTGTGGGTAGCCCCTGAAGAGGAACCTTTCAGTAATGCGGGGGCTTTCCCTGTTGGATATGTCCAGGCTCTGAAACAGACCATGTTCAGTCCGGAATACTATTTTGAGAGAGCCTCATCGTATCTTGACAACCTTAATCTTTTGTATGTTGCTTTCACGCGGGCTGTTGACAGGCTGTACGGTTTTTCATTCTCAAGAGCGAAGAATGATGCAGGGGCGATACTTGGGTCTGCCATCGTTAAAGAAAACGGTGATGGCGATGATGCTCTTAGTCTGAGATCATTCTTTGACAGAGAGAGAGGTATTTTTGAGCTTGGCACTCCCGGCAGTAACAGATATGAACGAGCAGCAGAACCCCTGGTTCCTGCAGAATACCCTGTGTTCAGGGATGATAAGAGACTGAAACTCAGACTTTACGGAAGGGACCTGTTCAGGGAGGCAAGCGGTGATCTGCAATCCCGAATCTATTATGGAACTGTTCTGCATGAGATACTTGGGAGAATAAGATACAGGGGCGATATTGATGAAGCAGTAAGTGTTTCTGTTGAGGAGGGCTACATAAATAATGCTGCTGCTGCCGGAATACGGAAGATGCTGAAGGAAATGCTCTCACGCAGTGGAGTTTCAGCATGGTTTGATGACGATGTGCAGGTAATGACAGAGCCTGAGATACTTACCGGGGCAGGTGATATCAGGAGGCCCGACAGGGTAGTAGTACGAGAGGGCAAGGTTACGGTGATAGATTACAAATTCGGGGAGGAGCGAAGTGAGCATCTGAGGCAGATGGAGATTTACCGGGATCTTATCGCGGGCATGGGTTATGAAGTCGATGCTGCCTGCCTCTGGTACGTTGAATCAGACAAGGTTGTCAGGGTATGAAATCTTTCAATGAACATATATATGCATGGGGCGACAGACGTAGGTTCAACTCCTATTCTGCTCATATTCGGAAGCATTTTGGAGGGAGGGTGCAGAAGGTAAGCATCGATGCCGGCTTTACATGTCCTAACCGTGATGGAACAAGGGGCTACGGAGGTTGTACATACTGCAATAATGACGCTTTTAATCCATCCTATTGCACACCCCGCAAAAGCATATCTGCCCAGATAGCGGAAGGGGTCGAATTTCATCGCAAACGCTACCGCAGGGCTTCAGGCTATCTGGCATATTTCCAGGCCTATTCAAACACATATGCTCCTGTTGAGCGCCTTGAGGAGATGTATCTTGAGGCTCTGGCATTTCCGGAGGTAAAGGGACTCGTCATCGGTACAAGACCTGATTGCATTGACGATGCTGTGACAGGTTTATTGAGAAGATTGGCAGAAGAGCATTACCTGATCGTTGAATTTGGCGTTGAGTCGTGCTATGACAATACACTCGTGCGGATTAACAGGGGACATACATTTGCGGAGTCGGTGGAAGCCATTGAAATGACGGCTGCTGCCGGACTGCAGACAGGAGCTCATTTTATTTTCGGACTCCCCGGAGAATCTCGTCAGGAGATGCTTGGTTCCGCCGCTATAATATCACGGCTGCCGCTTACATCGGTGAAGTTTCACCAGTTACAGATTATCAGTGACACAGCAATGGCTGAAGAGTATATGAAAGACCCTGCATCCTTCGTGATGTTCTCTTATGAAGAGTATATGGAGTTTTTTATTGATTTTCTTGAGATGTTAAGTCCTGATCTTATAGTTGAAAGGTTCACAGGTGAGGCTCCGCCGCATATGGTAATCACACCACGATGGGGAATGAAGCGTACTGATCAGATAATGAACCATTTCGAAAAGAGACTCGAGGAGAGGGAGACATGGCAGGGCAGACTCTATAATGAATTGAATGACAGTTGGGAAGGAGGATCTGAGTGAACTATTTTCTTGAACAGGTGGCCAGGCAACTGCATATGGCCTATGGCGAGAATCTTAACCGTCATTGCCTGGTATTCCCGAATCGCAGGGCAGGAGTGTTTCTGATGAAACACCTTGCCGGCGAGGCAGGCAAGCCGCTATGGGCCCCACGTACCCTGACCATAAATGAGTTGTTCAGCGGGTGCTCAGGTCTTCAGGTGGCATCAGCCGAGAGGCTGGTATTTGAATTGTACAAGATATACAGAGTCATTGCAGGGAGTAATGAAACCTTTGACAACTTCTATTTCTGGGGAGAGATGCTCCTGAATGATTTTGATGAGATTGACAAACACATGATTGATGCTGAGGCTGTTTTTACCAACATATCCGACCTTCATCGCATAGATGAGATGTTTGGCGGTCTCACAGAAGAACAAATGGCCATAATCAGACAGTTTATAAATAATTTCAGGGCTGGTTCAGAATCTGACCAGAAGAGAGATTTTGAATTTACCTGGTCAGTGCTGTGGCCTCTTTACAGGGATTTTGGTAAAAGCTTAAGAGCTAATGGACTTGCCTACGAGGGGATGATATTCAGAGAGGTTGTCGCTGCAGTTGATGGTGACATTCTTCCTGAAATGCTTTCTGCATATGAACATTACCATTTCATTGGCTTCAATGCTTTGAACAAATGCGAGAAGAGGCTTATGAAATACCTTAAAACAGCTGGCAGGTCTCATTTTTACTGGGATTACCGTGAATCTCCCTTTTACAGACACGATCCGGGGTCAACACGATTTATAGAACAGAATATCATGGAGTTTGGTCAGGAGCTGGATTCCGGTGAACCTGTTGCAGGAGTAAATGAGCCCGTTGCTGGTATTGATTCTCCGCAGATTCGGATAATTGATATCCCGTCTGATGCAGGCCAGTCGAAGATGCTTCCGGCGTTACTCAGGGAAATGATTTCATCCTCTGATAATGAAGAGTTACATCGCACCGCGGTAATCCTTGCAGATGAGAATCTTTTGCCTTCAGTAATCTCATCTATACCTTCTGAAATAAGAGACATCAACATCACCATGGGTTATCCCTTCAGCATGACATCTGTCTATGCGTTGCTTCGGGCACTTCTCGATTTACAGGAGAGGCCCTACCGCTATGGTGATTCATGGCTTATAGACCATCGCAAGGTGATGTCGGTTATTACCAACCCTCTGGCAGCCAGGGTTGCCGAAGAGGAGGTTACATCGATGGTTTCACTTCTGACGGAACGAAACCTGACGCTTGTTCCTGTCTCTTTATTTGAGGATGGCAGTTTCCTTGCTTCACTCATAAGGGTATCTGACGATGCAGTCTCTCTTTGCAAACACCTGTATGATGCGCTGATGTCAATATCATCAGCTATCGATGTTAAAAGGAAAGCTGACGATGAAAGCCAGCCAGCCGATCCGTTAACCCCGGAGTTCCTTTTCCGGGCCGGAAATGTGCTTAACAGGTTAGAGCCCTTACTAAGTGATCCTTCAGTAGTAATTACAAGGGAGATGTTCATCAGGCTTGCCGACCGGATTTTCCGTGAGATAAAAGTACCTTTCAGAGGAGAGCCGCTAAAAGGGCTGCAGGTGATGGGTATGCTTGAATCACGTGCACTTGATTTTGACAATATAATAATGCTATCGGCAAATGAGGGAATACTCCCGAAAGCCACCCGGAGCTCGTCATATATTCCCTACAGCCTTAGGGAAGCCTTCGGGTTACCTACGATAACTCACAATGATTCTATCTATTCATACTACTTTACGAGGTTACTTTCACGTGTGAGAAATATTTGTTTCATATACAACTCATCATCTGAGGGAATGAGGACAGGTGAGATGAGCAGGTTTCTGCTGAGGTACAAATATTCAGGCAGTTTTGAGCCGCAGTTCAGATCGGCATTCCTGAGGATGAGCCAGCGCACGGGAGTACCTGAGTCCCATCCCAGAACAACATCTGATGCTGAAATACTTGAAAGAAAGTATCTCTCAGGTGAATCAGCAAATCCCCTGTCGCCCAGTGCAATAAACACCTGGCTCAATTGCCGGATGAAATTCTACTATTCCTATGTCTGCGGCATCAGGGAGCCCGATAGGATCACTACGGGCATTGACCCTGCAAGGTTTGGCACGATATTGCACGAGGTAGTATCGCGTGTTTATGAACCATATAAGAATCAAGTTGTTACGGCTGATGTTGTAAAGCTGTTAAAGCGCAGACATGAAGCCGGGAGCCAGGTGATAAATGAGGTTCTTGACCAGTTCTGGTATGGCGGAACCAAAATTCCTGTCACCGGTACGGGCCTTATCACTGCCGATATTGCCACCATGTTCCTGGGAAGGGTACTCGATATTGACCAGAGCCAGGTTCCCTTTACGATAGTTGAGCTTGAAGAGTCATTCTCAAAAGAAATGGAGCTTATCTACGAAGGAGCCAAAAGGAAATTAATGTTGGGCGGCAAGATTGACAGGATTGACGAAAGGGAAGGTATCAGGAGGCTAATTGACTATAAGACAGGTAAATCAGAACTGACTATCGCGAGCCTTGATGAACTTTTTGACACAGAATCAGGAAAGACGAATGATGCAGTTGTACAAACGATGATATACTGTGTTGTAATGTCGGGCAGGCAGGGGTATGATAAGCTGAGGCCTGTTATTTACGGATTGCGTTCTCCGGGTAGTGCAGGTTTTGACGACAGGATTAAAGTCGGAGGAGAATTTCTTGACGATTTCGTAAAAATTGAGGATAGTTTCCGTACTCTGCTGACCACTACCGTATCGGACATGTTTAACAAAGAAGTTCCGTTTACCATGACTAAAATAAGAGACCGTTGCAAGTACTGTTCGTATAAAAATATGTGCCAGAGATAGAGTCCATAACCAGGTCCGGAAGCTTTTTACCAGTGTTTTATCTTATTAAGGAACAGGACCTAAAGGAATGTAGAAATTTACTATTTTAGTAAAGCATTTTCATAGCTGAAATATGATCAGACAAAAAAGAATTCCATTCAGAGATGCTCTGCTGATGCTTACGGACTATGCCCGTACCAGAATTGTTGAACAGATCAAATCAGTGGCCTTTATCATCCTTTACCTTGTGGTCTTTCAGCGGTTTATTTTGGGAGTACCCTTATCGAATGCGATTTTAATAGCAACAGGGATAGCCATGGTGGTTTTTGGGCTTGCTTTTTTTCTTGAAGGGCTGATTCTGGGTCTTATGCCACTTGGTGAGAGGGTCGGTACCAAGCTGCCAACAAGGGTTGGAATCATCATCATTGCTGCATTTGGTCTTCTTCTTGGTTTCGGCGCGACCCTGGCCGAGCCTGCTATTAGTTCTCTCAGGCTTGCAGGATCGACTGTTACGGCGTGGGATTCCCCGCTACTATTCATGATGCTGGAGAGGAAAACAGAATTATTGGTTCTCTTTGTCGGTATAGGAGTTGGTATTGCAGTTGCTCTGGGTATGTTCAGATTCTATTTTAACTATTCAATTAAGCCGTTTATTTTTGTACTTATACCTGTTGTACTGCTTCTGTCGCTTGTTTTAAATTTTGACGGTAATCTGCAGAAGATTATTGGACTGGCATGGGATTCCGGAGCAGTTACCACGGGAGCAGTTACCGTCCCGCTTGTACTTGCTCTTGGAATAGGGGTTTCGCGTGCATCAAGCAAAGGTACAGGATCTGCTAGCGGGTTTGGTATTATTCTTCTTGCATCACTATTTCCCATCCTGAGCGTGCTGATACTTGGTATTGTCCTGAATACTAATGCTCCAAAAGCTACTACAGAATCAGAATTTTTCTCTCCCGGTTACAGGTCAGAAGCGCTTTTCCTGTTTGATGATGAGGCAGCCCTTCTGAGACATGCCTTCACCCACGGTTCGATGGAAGCCAGAAAGGCTTTTTTTGATAATGAAGATGATTACCATATGACCTTGAGGTCATTGGCTGCTGATTCGGAAAAGACTCAAATTTTGTTGGGAAACAGGCCTCTTTCTTTATGGATAGTGCAAAAAGCCTCTGAGGAAGAGAGGGTGTTTTTTAAAGACATTGACCTTAATGAAAAGACACTGGCTGTAAACAGTTCAATACCAGAAGTAATTAAACAGGAGTTTATGGGGGGATTGAGGGCGGTGATACCTCTTTCTCTGTTATTGTTAGTAGTGCTTCTCGGATTTCTCCGGGAGAAGCTTAGGTACAAGGATGAAGTTGCGTTGGGACTTATCTTGACTTTATTGGGTATGACAATGCTTACCGCCGGCATAAGGCTGGGACTTGCCAGTCTGGGAAGTGAGGTTGGAGCGCAGTTGCCGCGGGCGTTTGCGAGTGAGGAGAAATTCATCGACAGGGTGGTGATTCCTGATTTCGACAAATCTCTGGTTTATGAAGTTATAGCTAAAGATGGGACTCGAAAGTCATACTTCAATATGATTGATAATGACAAACTCACACCTGTTGAATTCATTTCAGGCAGATTGGATGAGGCGACGGGCAGTTATAATCATATATTGACTCAAAGTCCTCTCTTTAAGAGCAGGCTTTCATCATTAGGCATAATACTCGTGTTGCTGTTTGCTTTTGGCATGGGCTATGGTGCCACAATGGCTGAACCGGCTCTTAATGCACTCGGAATTACCGTGGAGGGAATTACAGTAGGGAATATAAAGCGGGTTCAGATAGTTCAGATAGTATCAATTGGAGTCGGCGTGGGAATATTGCTGGGTCTGACCAGGATTCTTTTCGATATACCACTTATTTGGCTTATTCTGCCGCCATATATTCTTCTGCTTCCTCTTACCTGGTTCAGTGAGGAAGAATTTACCGCAATAGCATGGGATAGTGGAGGAGTAACCACCGGACCTGTTACAGTGCCTCTGGTACTGGCACTGGGATTAAGCATAGGTGGTGAATTAAGAGTTGTTGATGGATTCGGGGTTCTGGCACTGGCATCTGTGTTTCCTATAATAACGGTACTGGTATTCGGACTCATAGCCCAGATAAAACAGCAGCGTTCACTTTCTGAAACTGACAACGATGACACAAATGAATAGTGCAACGGGTAAAAGGGAGAGGGTATTCTCCCCATCGCGGACAGTGTGGAGAACACAGATGGCAAAAGGTATATATACCCCTCACCGGGCCAGCCGGATAACCTGTGTGATAAATCATCTTATTACCGATAAGGTTGCCGAACTGCTTTTAAAACTCGGTGTCAGAGCTACTGTTGAAAACGGACGTACTGTAAGGGAATTTGTGAAAAAGAGACCTTTCAAACTGCCTGGAGAGCTAATTAATTTAAGAAGTTCTCCCGCAGATATATACAGATTTACGGTGCCCCGTGAAAATTCAAAGGATGTGCTCGATGCTGTCGTCCATGCAGCAGATCTTGATATACCAGGCAGAGGATCAGTTTTTTCACAGGACCTTATGGAGTTTTCAAATGAGCCTCCATATGTCAATTTGGATGCACTAATGAGGGTTCCCAAAACCAATGGGGAAGTTAACTATCTAAAGAAACTCTCATATGTTATTTGTATTTTATCTACACCCGGCGGTGGTGATAATCTTGCCCGTATTGCACTCGACCTTGGAATATGCGTGCCTCTTATTACATTGGGAACAGGAAACGATATACGCGATCAGTTGGGCCTGATAAGGATAACAATATCAGCCGAAAAGGAGATTGTAAGACTGATAATGCCGGAAGATGATTCTCAGAGCATCATAAGACTTCTTATAGAGCAGGCTCGTCTTGACAGGCCAGGCAGCGGTTTTATTTATCAGACCCCTGTCTCGACAGGGATGATAGATACGAGGCTGAAGATGGGCAGGCAAAGTCATGCAGCCAGCCTGGAGCAGATAATAGCTGCAATCGATTCTCTTAAAAACGGAACAAAATGGAGAAGGAGACTTGATGCTGATCTGCACGAAAAAATAGGCAGCCGGTCCATGATGCCACACGACAACTGTGAGGTGACAATTATCTCAGATGAAGACAGGATAGACAAGCTTAGAGCAGCCTGCCTGAAAGTGGGGGCTGTGGGAGCCATTACTTCAAGGGTTCTGCCTCTTGTTGAATCGGATGCCGAAAAGTTTGCCAAGATTATGATCAGGAGTGCAATAAGTGTACCTGCAGACATTATTGACAGTGTTGTTGATGAGCTTTTGGAAACCAGCACTATAAGAAACGAATCCAACGACAGAATTCATGTGTTGGATTCACCTGCAGCATATGTTCATAATATTTAGCGGGTAAATATTAAATGTTACGAGGTAAGCGGAATGGGGCTATACCTTGCAGCCTGTATCCTTTAATCTTCCATTTCTTTCTGGAGTGCGGCCATTCTGATTGCTGTTACGGCAGCTTCGTCTCCCTTATTACCATGTCTGCCGCCCGAGCGGTCGATTGCCTGTTCAAGGGTGTCGGTAGTCAGCACCCCAAAGATGAACGGTATGTTATATTCAAGGTTAAGGGTTGTAATTCCCTGGGTAACTCCCTGGCAGACGTAGGTGAAGTGGGGAGTCTCTCCCTGAATGACACAGCCCAGGCATATAACCCCGTCGAGGTCGTCATATTCGGCCAGCCACTGAGCCCCCAATGGCAGTTCAAAGCTGCCGGGAACATGTTTAATTACTATTTCATCCTCAGATACACCGTGACGGGTAAGAGTATTGACGGCTCCTTCAAGTAATTTCCAGGTAACATTATGGTTCCAGTCTGAAACTACTATCCCGAAACGCATTCCCTTTGCCGACGGGACCAGATCAGGATTATAGGATGATAAATCTTGGGTTGCCATAGACGGTTACAAATATGCAGATGACTCATTTAACAGAGCCAGCTTAATTGTGCTTTGAAATTTACAAAATTGCTATTCTTTCAGAAGCTTTACCCGCGCTATATGTCTCTCTGCGGTTCCTCCTTCACTGGTTGTGGAGAATTCATCACGCAGGCGCTCGTATATTTCGAGTGCTTTGTCGTAGTTGCCGTTAACCTCATATGCAATACCGGCTTTCATCAGGAAGACCGGAGCCAGAAAATTATTTTCTGATGCTATTGATATAGCTTCGTTATAGTGTCTGATGCCAGATTCTATATCTCCAAGTTCAATATATGCATCACCTATTGCGGCGGTCGCACTCGCAGCAAGAACATCGTCCTTCTTTTTGAACTTATTGAGGTATTCGATAGCATTTTCATACTCCCCAAGTTTAAGGTAAGATATGCCTGCATAATATCTTGCAAGGTTCGCAGCTCTGGTCATCTTGTATGAAGACTCAATATCAAGAAACCCCAGATAATTACCGTCACCGTTTAGAGCCAGTGACATCGAATCTATCTCAAAATACATCTCTGCCTGATACATTTGCGACTGTGCCTCACTGCTGCGCTTATTGAGGAACATTCTTCCAAGCCATACAACAGCCACAACGGCCACGACAACTGCCAGCCAGTTAAGTAATGTCTTGTAGTTCTCTTCGAGGTATTGTTCGGTTTTTGTGAGGGTATGCTCAACATTCTCCAGGGTTGAGGGAGATGCATCCTTTTTCTTTTTTGCCATATCTTAAAAATATTTCTCCAAAAATTTTGACTCCGCAAAAGTAGTTTTTTTCATCTTATTTTGAAACAATAGGTTAAAAATTGAACCGACATTGTCTCGTTTGTAGTGTTATGTTAATCAGGCACATAATTAAAAAGCAGGCATGTGCGATTCTTTTTCTATCTTTGTCTCCTCCATATTTACCACCGATACCGACTATGTACCTGCAACGTTTGCATCTTACCAATTTCAAGAACTACGATGAGTGTGAGCTCACGTTTTCACCCGGCATTAACTGTTTTGTTGGCAATAATGGAGTAGGTAAGACAAATGTGCTTGACGCAATTCATTATCTCTCTCTGACCAAGAGTTTCTTCAATCAGAACGAGGGCCTGAGTGTTCAGCATGAGAAGGATTTTTTCATTATCAACGGAATATTCAGCGCTGATTCGGGTGAGGACAGCGTAGTCTGCTCTTTTGTAAGGCAGAAGCAGAAGACACTTAAGCGCAATGACAAGGAATATGATAAGCTGTCTGATCATGTCGGTCGCTATCCGGCGGTAATGGTTTCTCCTGCTGATAGTTCACTTATTACAGGTGGCAGTGAGGAAAGAAGAAAGTTTCTTAATAAGATAATAAGCCAGTACAGTTCGGAATATCTTGATTGTCTTCTGAACTATAACCGCGCCCTTCAGGCCCGCAACAAATTGCTGAAAAGATATTCTTCAATGGCCGGGTACGATGAAGAGATGATGGCTTCATATGACCTTCAGCTTGAAAGATATTCTGACATAATACACAGAGAGAGAAGACTATTGGTAGAGAAGCTGATTCCGGTATTTCAGGATTACTATGACATAATATCGATGAAGCGCGAAAGGGTGGAACTGATTTATCAGTCCCAGCTTAACGGGTCATCATTAGGACACCTTTTGTCAGAGAGCAGGGAGAGAGACCGGTATCTTCAGTATACTACCGTAGGCATTCACAGGGATGATCTTATCTTCAGGATGGGGGGGCACTCAGTAAAACAGCTTGGTTCGCAGGGACAGCAGAAGTCATATCTTCTTGCCCTTAAGCTGGCCAAATTCGGGTATATTGCGAATATGACCGGACTGACACCAATGTTGTTGCTGGATGATCTTTTTGATAAATTTGATGCCGACAGGGTTGAGCAGCTGATACGTCTTGTGGGTAACCATCGTTTTGGACAGATATTCATCACAGACACTCATCAGAGCAGGCTGCAAATGATACTCGAAGGATCGACGACAGACTTCAAGCTTTTCAGAATAGGACAGAGTGGAGTTGAAGAGATAATCTGCAACGGAAGCCATGAGGAGAAGTAAAACACAATCACTTGCCGAGGTGATAGGGGAATATGTCTCAGAAATGAATATTGAGAGGAAGCTTAAGGAGGTTTCCGTTGTTGAATCCTGGGAAAGCCTCGTTGGCAGGGTGATTGCATCAAAGACATCATCTGTCAGGTTCCGGGGCGGTAAGCTGTATGTTCAACTGAAATCATCAGTAGTCAGAAATGAGCTGCACATGGTCAGAGATAGTCTCAGGGCGAAGATTAATGAAAGAGCAGGAGAGGAGATTGTAAAAGAAATAATACTGCGCTAGAACGAGTTACCGCCGACTCGCTATATGATGTTTTACCAGAATAATCACGGATTTTATCTTCCCTTCACACTGCCGGGTTAATATCTATTTTCTTCCTGATATTTTTCACGGAAGCAAAGCGATATTTCTTTGTGCCATGACTGAGAATGACTGTTGACAAATTGATTTCAAGGTTCATTTTGCTGTCGCGACCGGCGTGGTATAGCCATGAAGCCATGAGGAATGCCTTCTCAATGCCGTCACCTCGTTGAAAATTCCACACTTCATCAGGCTGGGCCAGTCTGTTTTCAGGATAGATGGATTCATTCGTCAGTGAATTAATCATTTCGTAAACCTGATCCGGCTCTTTTCCTTCGAAACTACTATAGGCCACCGGGTTCCTTTCAATAGCTGCTTTAATATATGGTTTCCAGTCGATCAGATCCATAGCCCTGTGAATGTAGAGAGTCAGTAACGACATTTCTGATTCAGCTGAAGTCTCAATGATGTTATTCAGTATCTCTTCCCTTGTATCGGATGTATTTATTACCGGGTACAGATCAGCAACATATTCCTTGTCTGATTCAGGTAGTCTTGGTTCCGTTTTAAGGAAATAGTGCAGATCACTGAACATTGCCTCAGGAATAACACTCATGACCTCGGGAATTGTGCGCCTTATCTCTTTTAAAATACAGTCGGTTGATTTTCCCGTACAATTATCAAGAATTTCTTCAAAGTCATTGAGTATCAGCCGGCCGGTGAGAGGACTCATACTGAACTCATCTCCATCTATTTCATTCAACAGTTTTGTACGTGAGCCCAGAGCTACATTATATCGGCTTGAATGCTCGTATTCAAAGAGTTTTTCCAGTCCTATATACCTCTCCCTGCCTCCATGTATGTCGCGGAACTGAAATAGCGATTTGTAGCCTTTGAATCTGAGAAAATTGATGAAAAGATGTTTGTTGAGGTTGGCAGAAAGGAAACTTCTCAGTTTTTCTGCAAAACGTTCAAATGCATCAGGACTGATAGTAGCTTTATCGTAGATAGTGTGTATGTATCCGGAAATATGAGAAATAATGGTAACTTTTTCATTTTCCAGTGCTCTTCTTGCCTTTGCTGACATGCTGGTTCCGTTGAACCACATGTTTTTGGTTACAATACGACGATTGTTGGTTATAATACCTTCATTGTCAATTATAAAGTTTTGAGAGTGGAGCGGTGTTGCTATCAGAAAGATATCATCAAGAGGTACTCGTCCTACAATAAAGAGAGCGGCAGCATAGAGTGCAGATAATGAGACGCACTCGCCCGCACCTGTTTTAAATGAAGGTTTGTGCCGGAATGCATTCATTGCTTCTACTGTTTCTGTCTTCCAGTAGGGAATGATATCATCGTTGTATTGGTCCAGTCCGAAGTGCTTTCTGATATCGAGGCTGAAATAGTATCTGTCACCCTCATAGCCAAACATGGCGTTTGATTGTCTAAGGGTCTCCATGTCGAAGAAGTCGTTGAATCTTTCAATCTCTTTCGCTCTACTTGTAAGCCCCCATGTGGCAAGATCAAGATTAAAGATGTAGTTATGAATTATGTACTGCTTTATCCTGTTTACCTTATAAGTAAAGCTGCGCTCTTCTATATTATCGAACCATGGGTCATCTCTCCATTTCCATATCTCCGGCGAGATTATATTAGAGAGTACCAGAGGATAGAAAAGTTCCGGAAAAATGAAAACCTCCATGTCTGACAAAGTAAATGCAGATGAGTATTTTTCAAGACTCCTCTTGTCATTGAGATCAACGAGTTTCATTTATTTTAAGAATTTTTATGCTGGATATGCTGTGATACATTCTTTGTTCAAATAAACAAAAAAGAATGCTTACTGTTCAGAAGGGCTTTGCTGTAATCAGCTTTCGGCTATCAGTAGAATCTTTCAATTCCCGAGAAAAAGAAATTTGCTTCCTTTTCAGCAGTGACGGGGCTATCTGACCCGTGCACCGCATTCATTTGTGTTGAGACTCCGAAAATTTTTCTAATTGTACCTTCAGCCGCTTTTGTCGGGTCGGTGGAACCTAGCAGTTTACGAAATTCCTCAACGGCATTATTATGCAGCAAAATCATAACTATAACCGGTCCGGAGGTCATGAATTCAATTAGTCTGGTGAAGAAATCCTGTTCCCTGTGAATGCCATAAAACGATTCTGCCTGGGGTTTATTGAGTCTTACCATTCTCATGGCAGCAATTTCGAATCCGGCTTCGTTTATCATTGCTAAAATAGGACCGGTCTTGCCTGTCCGAACAGCGTTTGGTTTGATAATCGCGAAGGTGTAGTCTTTGTAAATCATTTATCAGTCAGTTAGTTGTTGTCGGGAAGTCTTTCATTACCGTAATATTTGTTATCTTTAGCCACCCAAAAATTTGAAATGATCGACTTAGGTAAATATATAAAAAAACTTGAAGAATCAATTGCTTCCTCAGACAACATATTACTGGTTTGTCATGTTAATCCTGACGGCGATGCCATTGGTTCCATGCTGGCACTTTACCAGTTCCTGTCTTCCAGGGGAAAGAGTGTTGAGATGTTGTCTCCCAATTATCTTCAGGATTTCCTTCTATGGATGCAGGACGCCGATCGAATAAATGTATTCCTGAGGAACCGGAAGAAAGCAAGAAGGATTATTGAAGCAGCAAACCTTATAATATTTCTCGATTTTAATCAGAAGTCAAGAATGGGAGAAGCTGAGAGATTTCTTATGATGTCAGGAGCCTTTAAAATACTTATTGATCATCATGTAGACCCTCAGGATTTTGCAGATATGGTTATTTCCGAACCTGCTCTCTGCTCTACGGCTGAATTGATTCACCGCCTGGTCATATCAATGAATGGTGCCAGTTTTTCCTCACCTGCATATGATGAGGCTGTTTATGTTGGAATAATAACTGATACCGGTAATTTTGAACACGGCACTTATACCGGTGATACGATGAGAATAATCGCCGGTCTTATCGATGCCGGTGTTGATAAGGGGAAGGTCTTTGATAATGTCTACAACAACTTCACGGTTAACAGGATGAGACTACAGGGTCTTGCCCTGTATTCAAGACTCACGATTATAGAAGGTTATCCGGTAGCCTATATCTGGCTGACAAAGAAAGATCTTGAGCTTTTCGGATATTCAAAGGGTGATACTGAGGGATTTGTCAATATGCCTTTGTCGGTCAGGGGTATCTCTGTATCTGCTCTTTTTGTAGAGAAGGATGGCTTTATTAAGGTATCCTTAAGATCAAAGGGTTCTTTTTCGGTGAATGATTTTGCTGTAAAGTATTTTAATGGAGGGGGACATGTTAATGCAGCGGGAGGTGAGTTTTATGAACCGTTGGATAAAACATGCATCTATTTTGAGAAGTCAATCAGGGAGGTGATTCCATCAAATGATGAGAGTAATATCAGTTAGCATAGGGAATTTTCTACTGGTTTTATCTGCAATATTTCTTTCTGTTTCATGTTATGAAAGAAGAGAAAATAAAACCGGCGAAGTAATCGCTCCAGACAGGGAGGCTATTGAGGAGGTTAACAGGTATCTGGTTCAGAAAGACAGGGAGCGTATTGAAAACTATATTGAAAGAAGGGGTCTTAATATGCAGATGACCAGCAGTGGTTTGTGGTACATGATTACAGATTCAGGGTCAGGGTCAGTTATAACCAGTGATGACCGTGTATTGCTTGATTACAGTTGCGGTCTTCTTGATGGAACCGGCCTCTATTCATCTGATGAGACAGGTCCGAAGGAGGTGGTAATCGGTAAAAGCAATATTGAGTCAGGACTGGATGAGGGTTTGCGCATGCTAAGGGGTGGGAGTGAAGCTACTTTTATTATCCCTTCATACCTTGCCCACGGACTTCTGGGTGATGGAGAACGTGTACCTCCGAGGTCAGTGGTAGTGTATCAGATAAGGATTATCAGACATAAAAATATAGATTATTAATTAATTACATAAACAATTTACAGTGATGAAAAGAGGTTTGAAGATAGCAGTAATGAGTGTTATGGTTGTCTATGTTGCAGGATTGACATCATGCAGTATCGAAAAGAAGCTGCAGGAGCAGGAGGAGGAGCAGATACGCAATTTTCTGGCGATTAACAATATCACCAAGCAACCCACAGAATCGGGATTGTATTATATGGAGACACTGACCGGTACCGGAGATTTGCCTGCAGAGCTGGATACGGTAGGTGTATACTACAAGATGATGTTACTTACAGGCCTTACGCTTGAGGATAAGACATCGGGTGATCCGTATGAATTCATACTTGGCAATTCAGACATAATTGCAGGATTTCAGGAAGGTGTTTCATATATGCGCACCGGTGGAAAGGCTAACGTGCTGATTCCATCTTCACTTGCATGGGGCAGCTTTGGTTACGGTTACTATGTAGGTCCCTACACACCAGTATATTTCGAACTTGAACTAAAATATATCAAGCGCGCTACGGGAAAATAATGGCCCTTAATGGAAACCGCCTCCACAAGAATACTGTGAAGGCGGTTTTCATTATATTTTGAACTTGCTATATGCTAACGTATCAATGGTTCAATGGGTATTTTCCTTTCTTTCAGTTTTTCAATATACCCGGGCCATTCTTTGCCAAGGAAATCGTTGATTACAGCTGTTGCTTCTTCTATGGCAGCTGATACTGCGTTAACCTGTGCTCTCTCTTCGGCAGTCAGTTCACGAGTAGCACTCGTAAGCACCCTGTAGCTGTTAATCTTCGTAAAGAGTCCTTCCGGTCTTCCGCTCAGTCTCCTTTCTGCTGCAGTGTACTTATCCTTCAGTGGAGTATGTATATCGGTAAGCTCTTTCGCTATTGCGGCATCCATTCTAACATATTCATCCACTTTGGTAATTATCTGGTTGCAGTCATAGAATTTCTGATACAGCTCATTCAGTGATTTGATTTTAGGAATGTAAGATTCAGCTTCGGCAAGGTTCTTCATTGCAGCCGCCATATCGGGTTCCTCTACCCTTGGATCATTCATCACATCCACTTCGGTTACCGATGATTCACCCCCGATTGACATTTTCACCTTGTAGGTTCCGGGAAGTACTCTTCCACCACCGCCTGATCTTCCTGCCTGCTGTCTTGCTCCTCTTCCCGACTCATCCTGATCACCTCTTGTGACTGATCCGGCCATCGGCACAGCATCGCGGTCAAACCTCCATGAGAACCTGTTCAATCCCTTTCTTACAGGCATTTCCATTTCCCTGATAACCACGTCATTCATTGAGAGCACTTCTACTTTCAACCTGTCATCAGTCACATCCTCGCCTATCCATGCAGACAGCATTGCCGAAATGGGTCTGTTGGTTCCTTCATACATTGCATCACCTCTGTAATAGTAACCGGGGTTGTTTCTTGAAGTTGCCATTACAGCTACCGGTGGTTTGAAGGCTACTATTTTCTCGTTTAATGCCTTACCTGATGTGCTTGCAATCTCGCGCAGTGGCCTTATGTCGTCAAGTACATAATTTGCACGTCCGAAGGTGCTTATTACAAGGTCGTGTTCACGAGGATGAATTACAAGGTCGTAAGTAGAAACAGTGGGATAGTCGTTAACCCATTTGTTCCATATCCTGCCTGCATCGAAGCTGACATAAAGGCCGAACTCCGTCCCTGCAAACATCAGTTTTGGCTCCACTGGGTCCTGGACAAAACAGATTACATAGCCCCAGACTTTCGAATCATCGATCAGTCTTTCCCATGACTTTCCAAAATTACGTGTGACATAGAGGTGAGCAGTGTTATCTCCTCTCCTGTAGTTGTTTATCACAACAAAAGCTTCTCCTTCGTTGTATGCAGAAGCTGTTATCTGGGGAATCCATGAACCGGCCGGTACTCCCTTGATATTAGGTGCCGTATTGGTCCATGTTTTGCCGCCGTCGGTGGTGACCTGAATGTTGCCGTCATCAGTGCCTGCCCAGATAACGCCTTGCCTGACAGGCGAAGCCGATATTGTAATTATGGTCGTGTGCACCTCGGCACCAGTG
The DNA here is from genome assembly GCA_964568875.1 of uncultured Rikenellaceae bacterium. Taxonomy (GTDB): domain Bacteria; phylum Bacteroidota; class Bacteroidia; order Bacteroidales; family VadinHA17; genus SLNP01. Next base: position 170,189 of record CAZMSH010000001.1, read on the forward strand.
GCATCTCTGGTAATCCCACCGCTCTGGTTGTACTTCTGCTTCTCGGGGTCATTGGTTGTAAGGTCTTCTGAAATCTTCTCCCAGCTGTCTCCCCGGTTGGTACTCTTGTGAACATACTGGCTGCCAAAATAAATTGTATTTGCGTCAAAGGGATCCTGAGCCAGTGCGCTGTTCCAGTTAAATCTCAGCCTCTCTCCCGGGCCTCCCGAAGGTCTGATGCTTGTGGTTCCACCGGTATAAAGGTCTACTCTCCTTAAGGCTCCTCCCTGCGACTGTGCATAGCAGTATCGGGGGTCACCGGCAACAGGCATGGCATCGAAACCGTCACCACCTATTAACCAGTCCCAGTCCTCGTTTGTTATAGCGCCTCCCCACTTATAGGCCGGACCACGCCAGCTGCCATTATCCTGCATCCCTCCGTATATATTGTAAGGCATCTCCATATCAACATTAATATGGTAGAACTGACCAAGAGGAAGGTTCATGATATGTTTCCATGTTCTGCCCATATCATAGGTAATGGCCAGGCCACCGTCATTGCCTTCCATCATATGGTTTGGATTGTCAGGGTTGATCCACCATGCATGCCTGTCAGGGTGAATTGAAGATGCTATCCGGTAAGGGAATGTCAGACCGCCATCTTCGCTCATATTAACACCGGTGTGTATGGTGTAGAGCCTGTTTTCGTTCTGCGGATCAATGTGAATCTCAGCGTAGTAGAATGGCCTTCCGCCAATACCCTGTTCTCCGCGTTTCTCCCATCTGAATCCGCCGTCGGTAGATCTGTAGATTGCATTGGGCCTTGACTCTACATAGGCATAAACATATTCAGGCCTGTTGACCGAAATTGCCAGACCTATCCTTCCACTCTCTTCCGGAATACCATTCGTTATGCGGGTGAAGTTTTCACCTCCGTCAAGGGTCATGTACAGGCCGGAACCAGGGCCTCCCGAATTGAAGAACCATGGCCAGCGCTGGTGATTCCACATTCCCACAAACAGTTTATCAGGATTTGTGGGATCCATCACCATATCGCAAACTCCCACGGTAGGACCATTATAAAGTATCTTTTTCCATGTCTTTCCGCCGTCGGTAGTCTTGTAAAGTCCTCTTTCCTCGTTAGGTCCCCATGGATTGCCAATAGCACCTACATAAACAATATCACTGTTGTCAGGATTTATCAGTATCCTGTGGATATTGCTCGTTGCCTCCAGGCCCATCAGCTTCCAGCTTTTACCACCGTCGAGGCTCTTATATATTCCCCTGCCGTTTGTCAGGCTGTTTCTCGGATTGCCTTCGCCTGTGCCTGCCCATATAATGTCGGGCCTGTTGGGATCAATTGCCAGGGCTCCAATAGATGCAACCAACTCATTATCGAAAATCGGCTCAAAGGTTACACCGCCGCCTGTTGTCTTCCATAGTCCGCCTGATGCGGTACCTACATAGAATACATCATAGTTTCTGGGATCAGCAGCAATTGCCGTTACTCTTCCGCTCATTCCTGCCGGTCCGACATTGCGTGGTCTCATTCCGTGAAACATGCTCATGTCAACCTTCTGGGCGATAAGGGATAAGGATGCAGGAACCATAAAAATGATCACTGCAAGAATCATACTCTTACGCATGGTGCTATTGGTTTTGGTTAATAGCTCCAATTTAGGAATTATCTTAATGATCAAAGCGGACATTAAGATGTTATTAAATACTCTTAGCACTTTTTAACGAATTTACGGGCTTTATGAGATTTTCATGCCTGAAGGACAAAAACAGCAGGAATTCTGTCTATCTCAGGAGGGGCGGACTTCCATTCGTTAATGGTTTGAGTTTTAATGAATTCAGCCTCAGTAGTGATACCCGATGCTACACAGAGCCTGGTAGAACCCATACAAATCCTCAACAGATCATCCATCAGTTTCATGTTCCTATACGGAGTCTCCATAAATATTTGAGCCTCTCCGGCCTTTGACCTGGCTTCTATCTCCCTGATTTTTTTCTCCCTTTCTGCCGTTTTTACCGGAATGTATCCGTGGAAACAGAAGTTCTGTCCGTTAAGTCCCGATGAAATCAATGCAAGAAGTATTGATGATGGTCCTGTCAGTGGCTTGACAGCAATACCTTTCCTGTGTGCCATTGCAGTGATAAGAGCCCCGGGGTCTGCGATTCCGGGAAGACCGGCTTCACTCATGAGGCCAATATCATTACCTTCTGTTGCAGCTTCAAGCATGGATGCCAGCTCTTCCTCCCTGGTATGCTCGTTCAGAATATGAAATACCGAATCATCAATGGGGAATTCCCTGTCGATCTTTCGGAGATATCTCCTTGCTGTCCTGACCTCTTCAACGATGAAATGCCTCAACTTTACCACTATGGCAGTAACACCCGCCGGTACTGATTCAGCTATTGTGTTGTTACCCAGAGGCAGGGGTATAAGATAGAGAGTCCCTTTCACAATAATACAGAGTTTCCGTAAAGATAGGAAACGAATTCGTTTCTATAAAACAGCGCCTGCTTTGCAACTTTGTTTTTTTTGGGTAGGTTTGTCAATAAAATGAAACTGGCAGGGTGAATATTACTTTTTTAGGAACGGGTACATCTCAGGGAGTTCCTGTAATAGCATGCGAATGCCCGGTATGCAGTTCCGGTGATACCAGGGACAAGAGACTGCGTACATCGCTGCTGGTTGAGTCTGCCACTACAACAGTTGCAATTGACGCCGGCCCTGATTTCAGACAGCAAATGCTCCGTACCGGTATCAGAAGACTCGATGCAATAGTTCTTACTCATGAACATAAGGATCATATTGCAGGTATGGATGATGTGCGGGCTTTCAACTATAAGACATCTGATGCAATCGAAATATATGCAGAGGATAGAGTGCAAAAGGCTGTAAGAAAGGAATTTGCCTATGTGTTTGCAGAGTACCAGTATCCCGGGGTGCCGAAAATGAGACTGTTGAGTATTGAAGATTATCCTTTTACAGTCGGGGATATCAGGTTTGAACCATTACGCGTGTTCCATTATCGCCTTCCAATCTATGGTTTCAGAATTGGCGATATGGCTTATATTACAGATGCCAACTATATTCCGGAAGAGACAAAGGAGAAATTGTACGGGGTTAAGTATCTAATTATTAATGCACTAAGGAAAGAGTCTCATATCTCGCATTTCAGCCTTAGGGAAGCAGTTGAGATAGCCGGCGAAATATCACCAAGGAAAACCTATATAACCCATATCGGGCATCAGATGGGATTGCATGAAAGCGTTTGCAGCGAATTGCCGCCAAACGTAAGGCTTGCCTATGACGGACTGGTGTTTAGTTGTAATGAATAGAGGCGCAAAAGGCGTAAAAGGCCTACTTTTTCCTTTTCATCGATCTGTGTAGTTTTTTCTGATAGCTGTTGGAAAAATAATACTTGTTCTTTCCAAGCTGTGATGTCGAGATATAACCTGATTTCTTTCGTTCCTTAATCCAGTTACTCTTCCTGCTTGAGGCACATCCGGCAATGACTAGTGCAACAAGTATCAGGATAAGGCAGGAATATTTTTTAAGAAAACCAGGCATCAGAAAAACTCTTTACTTCAGCCATGAAAATTACAATAATATTTTATAAGGTAAAACAATATCTGTCACTTTTTTGATCGGCTCGGCAGTCGCAGTGATTCTGTACTGTTATATTACAGTAAATAGTCTTAAATTGCAGAAGATATTGTTGTTTCAGTCAGTAGCCGCTATTATGCATAATATAAGGATTTTAAGATGCTGTCTCTTATGTATTGTGTTGTTGATTCCAACAAATGGCCGGCAACTAATGTCTCAGGAATTGTTAAGGATTCAGCTGGCAAAAAAGACGGGTATGGTTGCCGAGAGTTTTGTTTTTACTGACAGTACACTTATCAAGCCTGATGATAACAGGCCGGTTTTCAGTTTTAACTATAATGGCAGGTACTCTACTTCTGCCGATGTCGAAGCAGGCTTTGTTACCGGATATTACGTTATGACCTGGCAGGGTGGTTTGCAGGTATTGCTGCGGAACCATGGAATAGGTCACCCGGGGGTAAGGTGGGAGGTTATCTTCGAGAACAGGGGATCTGACACCATTACCATAAGTAATGTTGTTCCCTTTGGAGAAGATAGCGAGTCTGTTTATATTACCGCAAGGGGGCCGGCTGATCTGGCCAGGGCATGGCTGCACAGGCCCGGCTACAGGCCATTACGGGTTATATTGCCTGACAACGCATGGGAGTCAGGTTTCATAACCTACCCTGTTTCATATACCAAATCTGTTGCCTCTCTGGCCCGGAGGGTTAAAATAGAAGGTGCCGAAAAGAAAAGGTATGAAACTGTTTTACCTCCCGGCGGAAAGGTTGTTTATGATATATATTCAGAGCTGTTCACCGGAAAATGGCAGGATGGGATCATACTGATGTTCAGAGACAGGTACCTGTTTGACCTCAGTGAGTTTGACAATTATTTGTACGAGAGGCAGGATCTTCAATGGATCAGGAAGAGTTATCTGATAGTTCTTCAGTATCCGTGGGATATAGAGTATTATGACAGGTTCTCAGGAAGATACAACTTTGGGGAGACACTTAAGCAGTACAATGAATGGTTTGGCCATATCGATGTTTTCGGGATATGGCCAACGTGGCCAAGGCTGGGCCTCGACCAGAGAAACCAGTGGGATCTGTACCGTAATTTGCCGGGAGGCGTTGATCAGTTAAGGAGCTTTTCCAGATTGCTTGCCCAGTATAACTCTCGTTTATTCATTGCCTATAATCCATGGGATAACAGTACACGCACTGAAGATCACTACCGCGGTATGGCAGACCTGATAAGATCGGTTGAAGCTGACGGGGTGGTTCTGGATACCAGAGGAAGTTCGAGTGAAGATCTGCAAAAGGCAGCTGACGAAGTAAGGAGGGGCGTGGTGATGTACTCGGAAGGAATGGCAGTGGTTAAGGATATGCCCGGAATCATATCAGGCCGTGTTCACAATGCCATATTCCTCAGTCCGGAACTGAATCTCAACAAACTGATTAAACCTGACTTTGCCATCTTCAGGGTTGGCGATGTGGGTGAGAGCATGTTGAAAAGGGAACTGGCAATAGCTTTTTTTAACGGTTACGGAACCGAACTGAATATGTTCAGGCCGGGAGGGAGGGACGATCAGTTCAGGGCAGACATGGCATTTCTGTCATCAACTACATTTATACTCAGGCAGAACAACAGGGCATTTCTTGATTATGACTGGACACCGCTGGTGACTACATCAGCGGACAATATCTATGTTAACAGGTGGAATGATAAGGAGAAAAGTATTTACACCATACTCAACATGTCTCACGAAGGGTATGGCGGATATCTCTTTGACGATGTGCACGATACCTCCTTTCATTATGTTTCTCTGTGGCACCACGAAGAGTTGTCCCCGGAAAGAACAGGAATGGGTGTCCGGATACCGGTACGGTGCGAAGGGTGGCTTCCCGAACTTAACGGAACAAGGGGTGAAGGAAGTGTTGACTGCATTGCAAGGTTTCCACGGCTTATTCAGTCAGAGACAGCAGGAGCGAAGCTGAAGGTACGATCGCCTCACGAAGGTAAGCTGCTGATCTGGAAAGGAAATCCATCCTACTCAGCAAAACCTGTTGAATTTGACAGTCCGGTTGATACACTGCTGGACGTGCAAAACCTCTTTGGTTATTATCAGGGAAAGGTGGTTATTCAACTCATCGGTGAAGATGATAACCTTGCCGATGAAAGGGTTTTATCATTAAAGGGGGGTATGCCGTGGCTTGTTTCTGAGAGAAGGCTGACTGAAGCGGCAACTTCTGTCCCCGGCGACATGGTTTTGGTTCCGGGCACAATGACAGAGTATAGTGTATCTGCCAACGATGATTTCATACCCCATCCGCTAACTGATACTGAGAGGCGGGTAGCTGTCGACAGTTTTCTTATTGACAGGTATCCGGTCACAAATGCGATGTACTATGACTTTATATTGATGACCGGATACAGTCCCGCTGACACCACAAACTACCTGAGACACTGGGAAAATGAAACTTTCAGGGCCGGCCAGGGAAATTACCCCGTAACATGGGTTGGCTATGAAGATGCGATGGCGTATGCCGACTGGGCCGGCAAGAGACTGCCTACTGAGGATGAATGGCAGCTTGCCGCTCAGGGAACAGATAAAAGGCTATGGCCCTGGGGTAATGAGTTTCAGGGTACCAGATGCAACAATTCTTTCGGCAGGCCGACACCTGTTGATGCCTTCCCAAAGGGAGCCAGTCAGTACGGGGCTATAGATATGGTGGGAAATGTCTGGCAGATGACTGGTGATATCTGGTTTAATGGCAACAACTATTTTATGACTATCAGGGGTGGAAGCTATTTCAGACCCGAGTCGAGTTGGTGGTATATTCAGGGCGGACCCCAGCAGCTTGATAAGACACAGATGCTGTTGCTGGTATCACCCGGCTTCGACAGGAGCTCTACCGTTGGCTTCCGGTGTGTGAAGGATATAAGCAGGGAGTCATTCAGAGTCAGGTGATTTTGTTTTCGCGGTACTCATATCTGATGGGCTCCATCCCATATTTCCGGGGTGTAGAACTCTGCCTCCAGACCGGTAAGCTTATTATACTCTCTTTCCAGGATAGAGATGAAACGTGAACTTTCAGTAGCCTCTACAAGGTTTACCGTACATCCCCCGAATCCTGCTCCAGTCATCCGGGAACCGATTACGCCGCTTATTTTCCTTGCTTCGTATACCATTGTGTCGAGTTCATAACCGGTTACCTCATAGTCTGATTTCAGTGAGTCATGCGATTGGTTCATGAACTGTCCGAATTCAACCAGATTGCCGTGCTTGAGAGCATTAACGGCAAGCAATACCCTTTGGTTCTCTGTTATCACATGCCGGGCCCTTTTCAGTATTGTTTCATCATGAATGTATGCTGAAAGCTTAGGCAGGTCGTCGAATGAAACATCAGTGAGTGATGATATACTGCGCATTGGTTTTAACAGTCTGACAGCCTCTTCGCATTCGGCCCTTCTTTCGTTGTATTTTGAATCTGTCAGGCCCCTTCTTTTGTTGGTGTTGGCAATCACAAGCCTGTACTTGCCAGGATTGAATGGTACTATTTCGTAATCAAGGGTGCCGCAGTTAAGAAAAAGAGCACTGTTTTTACGCCCGAAGCCGACTGCAAACTGGTCCATTATGCCGCAGTTCATACCTGCAAAGTGATTCTCTGCGTGCTGCGAAAGCCTGACCATTTCGAGCCTGTTCAGTTCCGCACCTGTAAGAGTGTTAACAGCCAGGGCGGTTACCATTTCAATTGATGCTGAAGAGGAGAGACCGGCTCCGTTGGGAATGTCTCCGAAGAAGAGCATGTCAAAGCCTGTGAAGCTGATACCCCTGTCAGTAAATTCATTTATCACGCCCGCCGGATAGTTGGTCCAGCTTCCACTTACTCTTTTTCTGATTGTTTCTGCTGTAAATGAACCTTTTGCTTCGAAGTTAAGAGAGGCCATATTAATTGTGTTGACCTCGTTGGGTCGAATGGCCAGATAGGTGCCGTAATTAAGGGCACATGGCAAAACATATCCTGAGTTATAGTCGGTGTGTTCGCCTATCAGGTTTACCCGTCCCGGTGAAAAGAAAAGAACAGGTCTTAAATCCCTGTTCCCGTATAGTTTGAAAAACTCATCTTCCAGGTAAGAGTGCTTCATTGTCAGACCTTCAGTTTTTTCTCAATTTCAGTTATCTGGTTTCGGAACAGTTTGTCAGTCTCAATAAGATTATTTACAGTCTTGCATGCATGCAGTACAGTTGCATGGTCTTTGCCTCCAATATGAGCGCCTATACTTGCCAGAGATGCCTTTGTCATATTCTTCGAGAAGTACATAGAGACCTGTCTGGCCTGTACTATTTCTCTCTTCCTTGTCTTTCCGTGTATGAGGTCGACAGGTATTTTGTAAAAGTCGCAGACAACTTTCTGGATGTACTCTATGGTAATCTCCTTGCGTGAGTTGCTTACAAGCTTTTCTATCATCTGCCTGGCAAGCTCAAGGGTTATTTCCTTGCGGTTAAGTGTAGACTGCGCGTACAATGAGATCAGCACTGCCTCCAGTTCCCTGATATTATTTGTAATGTTTTCGGCAAGGTATTCGAAAATCTCGTCGGAAAGCTCTATTCCGTCATTATATGCTTTCTGCTTCAGTATTGCAAGCCTTGTATCATAGTCGGGTTTTTGCAGATCGGCGAGAAGACCCCATTTAAAGCGGGATAACAGTCTCTGCTCCATGCCCTGAAGGTCAACCGGCGGCCTGTCACAGGTTAAGATAAGCTGCTTTCCAGACTGGTGCAGGTGATTGAAGATATGAAAAAAAGTATCCTGGGTTTTTTCCTTTCCGGCAAATTCGTGTACATCATCAAGTATGAGAACATCTATCATCTGATAGAAATGAACGAAATCGTTCTTGTTGTTATTCCTGATTGATTCGACGAACTGGGTCTGGAATTTATTTGCATTAACGTAGAGTACAATTTTGTCAGGATGAGTCTGCTTCACCAGTATGCCAATAGCCTGAGCCAGGTGCGTCTTACCCAGTCCGCTGTCGCCGTAAATCATCAATGGATTGAATGCAGTTTTTCCCGGGTTATTCCCTATGGCTATCCCGGCTGACCTCGCAAGCCTGTTGCATTCTCCTTCGATAAAATTGTTGAAGTTGTAGTCAGGATTCAGCCTGGGGTCAAAATGTACTTTTTTTATTCCCGGTATAATGAACGGGTTCTTAATTGAGGTTTGTGTTACTTCAAAAGGTACCTGAACCGGTTTGTTATCGAGTTCGGTTTTATTCTTCGAAGGGTATTTTACGGTATACGGTTTTCCGTTGGAGAAAGTGCTGTTCTCCATAATTACATTATACTCGAGTTTTGCATCGTTTCCTATCTCCCGCCTCAGCGTTTTCCGGAGTATATCTATATACTGCTCCTCAAGGTATTCATAAAAGAAGGGGCTGGGCACCTGAATGGTGAGGACATTCTTTTCCAGCTTTAACGGCACAATAGGTTCAAACCATGTCTTATAGCTGACGCCTGGGATGATATCCTTTATTATCCGGAGACAATTAGCCCATACGTCACTGTGCGACCTGTTCATTTAAGATTATTGAGTTTATTATAACAAAGTTTTTTTCAGAGGCGAATCTGGCAGCAATATTTGTAAAAAAAAAAGTAAAAAAAAAACTTTTTTTACTTGACTTTTTCAAAAAAACTCTATGGTTTTAGTCATCAGTAAGTTAAAAAAACAAAAAAAATCTCAAATATTATAATACTGATTATCAGTAAAATACAATACTTATTAACAATCAGTTGTTCATTACCAGCGAGTTGATCAATAAATTGCTGAAGAGAAACCTTTTTCCAAAGAACCTGTTTTTAAAGATACGAAAGATTATTCGACTTCAGACCGTTATTATGAATATTTCCGACATCTAAAGCGGCCTTATTGTTTTTTACCGAAAACAGAGAAGTGGAGATATCTTTTAGGGTTCTTCTGAAGATCTTCGAGAAGTACAGCCAGGTTCTGAAGGCTCTGGTTAAGGTTTATATACAGGGAGTCATCGGTCAGGATCTTACCTCCGGTACCTTCACCGCTGTTAAGTGATTCGAGAATATCTGCAGTGTTTGCGGCAGCATCTCTTAGTCTGTTGATAGTTCCGGTGATATCAGCGGCAGCAATTGAATCTGTAATGTTGGCCAGATTAGAGATAGCACTGTCAAGTTCCGGTGCATTTTCAGCGAAAGCTGAAGTAAGTGTATGCAGGTTTTCAATGGTGGCCGAGATTTGATCCTGCCTCTCTTTCAGCGTCTCTGACAGGCTATTGGATATGCTGTTAAGGTTTGCCACAGACTCATTGATGTTTTTGCTGAATTCCGGACTTATGGTTTGATTGATTGAAGTGAGTATCGAATCGAGCTGATCAAGTGTTCTTCCAACCGAGACAGTCAGAGGCATCAGCTCCTTTTCCAGGAGTGTAACGACAGATTCCGCCACCCTTCCTGGTATGGTATCTCCGCTACTGTATATATCCTTTGAATCGCTGAAAATAAACTGGATTTTCATTCCTGCTATCAGTGATGCGGCTGTAATTTCGGCGCAACTTCCGACGGGGATTCCAATCTTCTTGTCGAGGCTCAGGGTTATCAGTAGCCTTCCGGTTCCATCATCTATGAATCTTATGCTCTGAACCACTCCGACTTTATAACCGCTTACTTCAACCGGATTCGATTCACTCAGTCCGCTTACCTCGTCATACAATACGTAGTAATGAGCGGTTCTGGTCAGCAGGTTCTGGCCCTTGAGAAAGCTGTACATCCAGATGAACAGTATTATTGTTACCAGTGCTGCAGCGCCTATTTTGACTTCTCTTGAAATTACCATTTCAGTATCAGTTTTGTTTCTTTTTAATGCTTTCCAGGGCTTGTTGGAGGTTTATCGTTGTGTTTCCCCTGAACGCTATAACGAATGCGTCAGGAAACTTGTCGGTGATCTGTTTTCTGTATGCCACGGCATCCATATATTCTTTAAACCTGCCTGATGAATATCTGTAGCGCTCCGTCTCCGCAAACTCATGCAATTGATCAAGGCCCTTGAAATTAGCCGGGTTTAGTTCCCTCTTTTCACTTGTGGTAGCTATCTGAACTGAAAAGAATATCTCCTCCGTTTCGGGAGCTGCAACCACTTCCTCTCTGACAGTTGAGAAACTGCTACGCCTGTCGATATCTGCTTTGTAATCGCGAAAAGCCCTGAAAATTGCAGATGCTATGTAGTCCTGACCCTGTGAGGATTTAAGGAATTTCTCTTCGGATGGGTTTGATATAAAACCGGTTTCTATCAACACACTGGGCATGGTAGTCATCAGAAGGACGAGGAATCCTCCCTGTTTTACACCCCTGTCAACACGGCCGACCCTTTCACGAAACTGGTTCTGAATAATAGTAGCGAACTCCAGACTCTGCTTAAGGTAGATATTCTGCATCAGGCTGAAAATAATAAACGACTCAGGAGAATTGGGATCATACCCCTCATACTTGGTGGAATAGTTCTCTTCAAGCAGGATAACGGAGTTCTCCTTCATTACCACTGCAAGATTCTTGTTATCCTTGTCGTTGCCCAGAACAAATGTTTCACTGCCGGCAACATTGCGGCTGACCCCTTTGGGTACGGCATTTGCATGAATGGAAATGAACAGGTCTGCGTGATTCTTGTTGGCGATGTCAGCCCGCTTGTCAAGATCAACAAAAACATCCTTGTCACGGGTATATATAACCTTGACATCTTTTATGTTCTGTTTGATGTAATTTCCTGTTTTAAGTGCGATGGCAAGTACAATGTCTTTCTCCTTGCTGGAAGAACCCAGAGCTCCGGAATCTTTACCTCCATGTCCGGCGTCAATAACCACCACAAACTCGCTCTTAACCGGATTTACCTTTCCGGGAGTTGAAATCATGAGCAGGGGGACAATAAGAAGCAGCCTGAGTCTGAGTGCTACAATTTTACTGCCCTTAGTGCCGTTTTTACTTTTGGCGTTCATCTGTACCTTATATTTTTTTGCGTAGTTTTGCCACAGGTATGGCTAACTGACAAAAACCATACAAAAATAGTATTTAAGTTGTATTTTCTTAACTATAAACGGACAGTTACATCGCTTCTTATTCTGACGCTGCATTTAATTGTTGCCGGACAGGAAGCAGCATTAGTATATGATTCTCTTGCGATTGTCAGGGACACTGTTGAAAAACCAAAGGGTTCGGTCATCCTTACCAAAGTATCAGGTGATGCCATAGATGCTACTGTCACATACAAATCTGAAGGATATAAAAGAAATGATCTGGCATCAAGAAAAGTATATCTGATCGATCAGGCAGAGATCAATTATAAAAATATATACCTTAAAGCAGATTCTATTGTGCTGGATATGGATCTGGCGACTGTTTTTGCCTCCGGGCGGATAGACAGTACCGGCAAGCTTACCGGCAAGGTTATATTCAGGGAGGGAGAGGAATCGTATGAAGTTGACAGTCTGCGATACAGTTTTAAAAGCACACGGGCCCTTATAAATAACATAGTTACAAGGCAGGAGGAGGGCTTTCTTCATAGCAGTATGACCAAGAAACAGGATGATGGTACCCTTCACTTCAGCTCAAGCAGCTTTACCACATGTGACGCCGAACACCCTCACTTCAGAATTGAAATGCCCAGGGCCAAAATCTATCCTGATGAGAAGATTGTTTCCGGTCCGGCGTACCTGGTTATTGAAGATATTCCGCTGCCACTGATAGTTCCGTTTTTCTATTTTCCCATACAGAAAGAGTTTGCTTCAGGAATTGTTATTCCGAGATATGGACAGGAGCAACAGAGGGGTTACTACCTGTCGGAGGGGGGCTACTATTTTGCGGGCAATGATTATTTTGACCTGAAACTTACGGGCAGTATATATACTAACGGCACATGGCTCGCCACAGCAGCTACCAGGTATAATCTCAGATACAGGTTTTCAGGTGGTCTCTCTTTCAGTTACGCCAATAATATAAGCGGACGAAGGGGACTGTCTGATTATACAAAAGCAAAAAATTACAGGTTTACCTGGAACCATAGCCAGGATCCAAAGGCCAATCCCGGAGCGCGTTTATCCGCAAGCGTAAATATGAGCTCGAGCAGCTTCGATCGCTCAAACACATATGAACCTCTTGATAATGTTACAACTCAGAGGCAATCAAGTGTCAGTTATTCAAAGACATGGGCAGGAACACCCTTCAACTTCTCGGCCAGTATGAACCACAGTCAGAATAATGCAAACAAGACGGTTAGTCTTAACCTGCCCCGTGCTGCCTTTAATATGTCAAGAATCTATCCTCTTAAGGGCAAACGTCATACCGGGCCGACGAAATGGTATCAGGACCTTCAGATTCAGTATTCTGCACAATTTGATAATCAGATTAACACATATGATAGCCTCCTTTTTACGAGTCAGGTCTGGGAGAATGCAAAAATGGGCTTCAAGCATGAGATCCCTGTCAGTATTCAGTTAAGACCTTTCAATAATTTCAGTATCTCACCTTCACTCAGGTATACCGGAGTGTTGTATCCGTACAAGATTCAGAAATACTGGGTTCCCGACTATTTTGATCCGGAGCTGAACCAGGTTGTACCAAGAGTGGTGGTTGATACTTTAGGAGGACTGGCGTACGGACAGGCAATAAATCCGTCAATAAGTGCCGGATTCAGTCCACAGATATTCGGCTATTTTGAATTGAAAAAACCAGGATCAAGGCTACAGCAGGTGCGACATGTGATGAAACCTTCGGTAGGATTCTCATACATTCCGTATATAAAGGGATTATCAACCGAGATGTACCAGGATGTTCAGGTCGATACTCTGGGTAATGTCAATACTTATTCTATTTTCGAAAACACCATATACGGTACCCCCTCATTGTCACAGAGGAGTGGAGGAATCAGCCTTAGCCTAGTAAATATTCTGGAAGCCAAGATATTTGAAAAGAACGATACAACAGGGAAGCCTAAAAAAGTAAGACTTATAGACAATCTCGGACTGTCAACATCTTATAATCTGTTTGCCGATTCCCTGAAATGGTCGCGTTTGAATATGTCATTTCGTACTATGCTTTTCGAACAGATAGGCATTTCGGCAAGCGCAGCCTTCGACCCCTACGCTCTCAACGAAAGAGGAGTCCGCACAGCCCGGTTCCTGTACCAGACCGAAAATAAGCTTCTGCGTCTTGAGAATGTATCGGCAAGCGTCGATTTTGACCTTGGTCGTCTGCTGGGTATTGGACAGGGTTCTTCCGGTTCCGGAATGGGCCAGACAGGCGGCAGGACAGGCGGCAGGACAGATGAAACAGGTGAATCGGGAATGTTGCCGGGGAGGGAATCCCCCTCAGGTGAGACCATGCTGAGTACCCCGACAGGTTTGCCGGTGGATGAGTACGGATATGCAGTAATAGACATGCCATGGACAATGCGCGTGGCCTATAACTTTAATCTTACAAAAACCTTTGATGAAACAATAATAAGGCAACAGTTCACACTTAACGGAACCCTTAAGATCGCAGCAAAAACTGATATAAACTATACGACAGGATATGATATCTCAGGCAGGGAGATCACTATGACCAGAATTGGAATAAGAAGGGATCTTCACTGCTGGAATATGAGTTTTAACTGGATACCCACAGGTTATTTAAAGAGCTGGGACTTCACAATAAGGATAAATTCGGCCATGCTGAGTGACCTTAAATATGAGAGAAGAAAAGATTACCGTGAAAATTTCTGATTTAATTTTGACAGGTATGATAGAAATGGTAATTTCATTGCCATTAATTAAATAACATTAGAAGAATAGTATATGCATTCATATAACTCCAAATATCTTTAAAATGAAAAAGATAATATCGACAAAAAGGGCCCCTGCAGCTGTAGGGCCTTACAGCCAGGCTGTTGAAGTAAACGGTACACTCTATATCAGCGGCCAGATACCTATTGATCCGTCAACAGGGACCATGAAGGAGGGCGGAATAAGGGAGCAAACAGATCAGGTGCTCAGGAATATAGGTTACATACTCGAAGAAGCCGGATATACCTACCAGGATGTAGTAAAATCTACCTGTTTGCTGGCAGACATGTCGTACTTCAAGGATATGAATGAGGTTTATGCATCATTTTATACGGTAAACCAGCCGGCCCGTGCAGCTTTCTCGGTAAAGGGGCTTCCTTTGGGCGCACTGGTAGAGATTGAGACCATAGCCGTTAAGTCAAAATAAAAGAAAAAGAGGCCGCCTTTTAAAAGACAGCCTCTTCCTATTTCTCTGATCTCTAATATTATTCGGCAACTATTTCAAAATCAACCTCAACCTTCACATCCCTGTGTAGTTTGATTGTAGCCTTGTATTTGCCTACTTCCTTTATCTGATCTCCTTCTATTGATATCTTTTTCCTGTCGATATCAAATCCCTTCTCGGTAAGAGCTTCTGAAATCTGTATTGTATTTACTGATCCGAATATTTTACCTGATGAGGAGGTCTTTGCTCCGATAACCAGATTCAACCCGGACAGATTCTCTGCAATAGCAGCAGCCTCTTGTCTGATGCTTTCTTCTTTGTGAGCTCTCTGCTTAAGGTTTTCAGCGTGAACCTTTCTGGCCGAAGTAGTCGCCAGAGTTGCATATCCTTTGGGTATCAGATAGTTATTGGCGTAACCACTCTTTACCTTTACAATATCGTCTTTTAGCCCAAGGTTAGCCACATCCTGTTTAAGAATAACTTCCATCTCCTGTCCTCCTTATTTTAAAAGATCAGTTACATAAGGCAGCAATGCGAGGTGACGGGCCCTCTTCACAGCCTGTGATACCTTGCGCTGATACTTAAGTGATGTACCCGTCAGACGCCTGGGGAGAATCTTGCCCTGTTCATTAAGAAATTTCTTAAGGAACTCAGGGTCCTTGTAGTCAACATACTTGATCTTATTCTTTTTGAAGCGGCAGTACTTCTTCTTTTTTACCTCAACCGTGGGAGGGGTAAGGTATCTTATTTCTGATTCATTCATAGCCATACTTATTCCTCCTTAAGCTTTTCTGTTTCTCTCTGCCTTCTCTTCTTTTCTGCGTATTCGACGGAATATTTATCCATCCTGAAGGTAAGGAACCTGATAATCCTTTCATCCCTTCTGTACTGAACCTCGAGTTTATCAATAAGATCTCCGGTTCCCTTGAATTCAATCAGATAATAAAAGCCGGTCGATTTCTTCTGAATAGGATAGGCCAGCTTTTTAAGCCCCCAGTTTTCTTCATGAATGATCACACCTTCGTTGTCGGTGATCACCTTCTTGAATTTTTGAACCGCTTCCTTCATCTGGATCTCAGACAAAACGGGAGTTGCAATGAAAACGGTCTCGTACTGATTTAACATAATTTCTCTTTAATTTTGGTAATTGGTTTATTTCAAAATTGGCTGCAAAAGTAATCTTTTTTTTAAAAACTAAAAAGAATTTGGTGAATAACATATTCATATCATCAATTGCATCATGTTGACATTTAAGACCTGATTTCATCGACCTACTAAACTCTTTTTATTTTATATTTGTCACTTAACTGCAGAAGGAAAAAGGAGTCTGTTTTATGGATAATTTTATTGTTTCAGCAAGAAAGTACCGCCCCTCAACATTTGACATGGTAGTCGGCCAGGAGGTTATCACCGGCACCCTGAAGAATGCCATCAGAAATAATTATCTCTCACAGGCTTATCTTTTCTGCGGGCCCCGTGGTGTGGGCAAAACAACATGCGCCAGAATATTCGCTAAAACAATAAACTGCAGCAATATCGGAGAAAATGCTGAACCCTGTAATCAGTGTGAATCATGTATCTCATTCAATACATTAAGATCGCTGAACATACATGAACTCGATGCTGCCTCGAACAATAAGGTTGAAGATATCAGAACCCTGACCGACCAGGTGAGGATACCACCTCAAACAGGAAGATACAGCATATATATCATTGACGAAGTTCATATGCTTTCCTCTTCTGCGTTCAATGCTTTTCTGAAAACACTCGAGGAGCCACCTCCACATGCAATATTCATACTCGCGACTACGGAAAAGCATAAAATAATTCCCACTATACTATCACGTTGTCAGATATTTGACTTCAACAGGATCAAGACAGATGATATTGTCAGCAGGCTTAGATTTGTTGCTGAAAGCGAAAATGTTAAATATGAGGAGGAAGCACTTCATATTATTGCTGTAAAGGCTGATGGTGCACTCAGGGATGCCCTTTCTATCTTTGATCAGCTGGTCAGCTTCAGTAACGGCGACATCAGATATAAGAATGTAATCGACAATCTGAACCTTCTTGATTACGAATACTATTTCAGAATAGTTGACGCCTCTCTGCAGGGCAATTATTCCGGTTCATTGATGCTGTTCAACGAGATCCTGGAGAATGGCTTTGACGGGCACAATTTTATTTCAGGTCTTGCATCGCACCTTAGGGATCTTCTGGTAAGCCGTGATGAGGTGACAATCAAGCTACTCGAAACGGCTCCGTCTATCCGAATGAGATACATGGAACAGTCAGCCAGATGTTCTGTAAAGTTCCTGTTTAAAGCTCTTGAGGCCTGCAATCAATGTGATCTCTCTTATAAATCCAGCAGGAACCAGAGATTACTGGTTGAGCTCGCTCTTTTTACCATGGCATCGTTTACTGAGATGCCTGAGGAGAATAAACCGGGGGAAGAAAAAAAAAGTAAGGAATCTGATGACGTACCATTGGTGAGGGAAAAACCTGCAGATGTCAGGCAGGAACCAGGAGAACAGAAGGAGGCACCGGCAGCTAAACCTCAGAATTTTGTGGTCCATGGATCAAAGACACTCTCAGTTAAAGAGGTGTTAAGTAATGGTGTTATGGAACCTGAGACCGGTAAAGGCACTGCAAACGGAGTAAAAGATGAAGTGACTCCAGACCTGCCGAAGGAAACCCTTACCTCAGAGAGCCTCAGTAAAGTGTGGCTGGAATTTGCTGCTGAAATAAAGAAGGAGAGTCCCAGGATATCGGCTCAGCTGGCCGAGAAGGTACCCGAACTGCCTGACGGCGACCAGATAGTCGTCCGCCTGAGCAATGCCGCGCTCAAGGAAGAGTTTGACAGAAGATATAAGATACCATTGACCGATTACCTGCAAAAAAGAATTCAATCGTTCGGCATATCACTTGAGAGCAGACTCGAAAGTGTCGAGCAGACCGATACTTCATTTTATACCGATGAGCAAAAGTTTGATTATCTTGCAGGTAAGAATCCTGCACTTAAAGATCTTAAAAGAAATTTAAACCTTGACTTTGAATAGTACCAGAAGTAATTTACATGCCTTCAGACAATAACAGCCGCCGCGGTATTAAGTCCGGAAAATATGTTAAACCAATAGCTTTGAAAACTGTTATATATTCACGAAGCAACAAAGTCAAATCTTGAAAACTTAAACATATTTATAACTAAAACAACACAAAAATGAAAAAGAAACTTGAGGATATCTGTAACAGGCAGGTAGAACGTGAGGCTTATTCTTCAAATCTCTATCTGGCAATGGCATCATGGGCAGAGAACAATGGTATGAGTGGAATAGCAGAATGGATGTATGCCCAGAGTGACGAAGAGCGGATGCATATGCTGAAATTCATCAAATTCATAAATGAAAGGGGTGGACATGCCATTATGCCGGCACTGGAGAAGCCACCTGTAGATTATAAGGGAGTAAAGGAGATGTTTGATGAAGTACTTCATCATGAAAAGTTTATATCAGAGAGCATCAATGAAATAGTAGCCCTGGCTACCAGCGAGAAGGATTTTGCTCTTCTTAACTGGATTCAGTGGTTTGTTTCCGAGCAGGTAGAAGAGGAATCTTCGGTTCAGGCAATAATTGACAAGCTGAATCTGATAGGGAAGAACAATCTTTACATGTTTGACAGAGACATAATGTCAATGCGCTCAGAAGGAGCAGACGAAGTGTAGTCACTGTGAATAAGAGGCTTTTAATCCTTGCATCACTTTTTCTGGCTGCAGCTTCACCGTTACTGAATGCACAGCAGAAGAACAGAGGCGGTATAATAATTAATACTGCCGAAAGTGTTTGTTACGGCAGCGATGAGGTCAGAATGATCTACATTCCGCCGCCACAATCGGTCGCTGACAGAAAGGGAGGGGAGAAGGCCCAGATAGAAGTAATATATCTGGGGTTTCCCGAAGATGCAAGGACAGCCTTTGAATATGCGGTGAACATATGGTCATCGCTGTTAAGTTCAGATGTCAAAATCAGGATCAGGGCTACATGGACATCCATGAGTGAGCCTGGTGTGTTGGGTTCAGCCTCATCAACAACCTTTTACAAGGGAAGTTTTATCGGCGCTCTTAATCCGGATGCCTATTATGCCGTATCTCTTGCTGAAAAGATCGCAGGCGTCGAGTTGAATCCCGGTACTGATTTTGACATCAGAATCAGTTTTAACTCAACTGCCAGCTGGTTTTTCGGATTGTCAGGCGGGACGCCCTCAACAAGTCATGATTTTGTTACAGTTGTGCTTCATGAGTTGTGCCACGGCCTGGGCTTTGCAGACAGTTTCGCAACTGATGAAACCACTGGCTCATACGGATTCAATGGCATACCGGTGATTTATGATACCTTTATAGAGGATAATGCAAGAAGACCCTTAACGGGTAACAGTGTATACCCTAATCCCTCAGCAGCTTTGCTTCAGGCTCTGACAAGCGGAAGCCTTTATTTTGGCGGACCTGTCAGTCTCCTCTATAAGTCAGGACAGAGGATTTCGCTGTATGCTCCCGGAGTATTTGACTCCGGGTCAAGCATCAGTCACCTGAGTGAATCGGCGACTCCACAGGTAGACGCCCTTATGACACCGTTTATAGCACGCGGTGAGGCTATTCATGATCCGGGTAAGCTTACTCTTTCCATGCTGGCCGACCTGGGGTGGATACATACAAGGCTGGATCATACACCTGTAAGCGATACAGAAGAAGATATCACCTCGGCAGACATAATTACTGAAATAACATCAGATACTCTGCTGAAGAAAAACGGTTTCAGTATTATCTATAAATATGATGATGCACCTGTCTACGACACTGTAACCCTTGATGTTCCTGTGACCGGAGGTTCATTCCGGTACTCACTTCCCATTCCGGCATACAATACAATGGTTTCGTATTACCTTACTGCGAGTGATACTTTTGGCAGGGTATACAAATCACCCGCGGAAGGCATAATGAATCCCTATACCTTCTTTGTAGGATCTGATACTGTAAGTCCTGTCATTTCCCACACACCACCACCGTTTATACTATCAATAATAGATTCGCTGGTTATTGAAGCTGAAATTAGTGATAATCTATATCCCGTTACCGCAGCAGTACAGTACAATCTGAACGGTGGTGTTCTGAATCAGGCAGAAATGGATACATCAGGAGGAAATTACTATACTTTTAAAATCAATCTTGAAGATCTGAATCTTACTGGTGTAGATACAATATATTACAGAATTCTTGCCACTGACGCTGCCAATACGCCAAATACCGGCATATCTCCTGAGGAGGGATTTCACAAGGTTGCGGTACACAGACTTTTTGATGCAGTCGATTATTATTTCACTCCATTCAGTCACGGAGACGGAGATTTTCTCCTTGACGGGTTCAGCGTGATACGTCCGGCAGGATTTGAAAATCCTGCCCTTCATTCTCGTCATCCATATGAAAGTCCCGAGGTGCCGGACGAGACAATTGAATATCAGGCGATATTGAAATATCCTATCGCCATAGACGAGTCAGGTCTGTTCATCTCTTTCAGGGAGATAGTGCTTGTTGAGCCGGGCGAACCTTTGTTCCCCTTCGGAACAGAGGACTTTTACGACTATGTTGTCGTAGAAGCATCAAAAGATGGCGGCAAAACATGGAATCCGCTTGCTGACGGCTATGATTCAAGTGACAATCCGGCATGGTTTGATGCCTATAATCTCAATTTCAATGAAATGAATTCCACTTATGTCGGAACACCAGACCTTTTTGTCAAAAGAACGATCTCTGTACCAAATACGGGAGTCATTTCAGAGGGAGACACCATCGTTATAAGGTTCCGGCTTTTCTCTGATCCTTATGCCAACGGCTGGGGATGGGCAATTGACGATCTTTTTATTAAAGGGCTTGCATCATCGGTGGCCACGGAATATGTTACAGCTGTTTCAATTTATCCCAACCCGGGAGACGGGAGGTTTACAATCGATCTGGCTGAAGAACCGGGCATGCAGGGGTGCAATATCATTATCTCAGATTACTCGGGTAGAATAGTTAAACAGTACGCAGGTTTACGCGAGAGGATCAATTACTTTGATATAAGTGCTTTTCCGGCCGGAATTTATCTTATCATTTTAGAGGAACCCGGAGGCAGAAGACACTCCTACAGGTATTTAATGACGAAATAGGCCAGTGTCGCTAAGGGTTCCTTATCAGTAAAGTGAATGCCGCTTCAGTTTATGCAATAAATTTGAGTAATTTTGCATTCTGATTTGAATACAGAATTACTCTATAATTATTATGAATGTAATAAATAAAATTCTGGGCTTGTTTATAGGAAACAAGTATGAACGCGACATGAAGGAGATTACTCCTTATGTTGAATCGATAAAACTTGAATACCAAAAACTTGCCTCACTCAGCCATGATGAGCTCAGAGAGCTTAGCCTGGGATTGAAGAACGAAATAAGTGATTATATAGATGCTGACCAGAAGCAGATATTGTCTCTAAGGGCCAGGGCTGAGAATGAACAGGACGTATCTCTAAAGGAGGAGATATATAATGAAGTCGATAAACTGGTTAAAACTGTTGACTCAAAGATAGAGGAGATTCTTGATAAGATACTGCCACGTGCATTTGCTATTGTAAAGGAGACTGCCAGGAGATTTACCGAAAATGAAGCTCTTGAGGTCACTGCAACACAGTTCGATCGTGATCTTGCCTCATCCAGGGAGAGCATAACGATAAAGGGCGACAAAGCCCTCTGGAAGAACACCTGGGTTGCCGGTGGCAACGAGATCATATGGGATATGGTCCATTATGATGTTCAGCTTATTGGTGGGGTAGCCCTCCATAAGGGCAAGATTGCTGAGATGGGAACAGGTGAAGGAAAGACTCTGGTTGCTACCTTGCCGGTATTTCTGAACGCACTTGCCGGCAAGGGGGTACATATTGTCACTGTAAATGATTATCTGTCAAAGCGTGACTCTGAATGGATGGGTCCCATTTATGAGTTTCACGGACTTACGGTTGACTGCATTGACAAACATGAGCCGAATTCAGCGGCAAGACGTAAAGCTTATAACTCCGATATCACATTCGGAACCAATAATGAATTCGGCTTTGACTATCTCCGCGACAATATGGCGATTAATCTTGAGGACCTTGTTCAGCGGAAACATCATTATGCAATTGTTGACGAGGTTGACTCGGTTTTGATTGATGACGCCCGCACACCGCTGATAATATCGGGACCTACTCCGAGAAGCGACACACATCAGTTCGATGAGCTTAAGCCAAAGGTGGAGAAGCTGGTGTCAGCACAGAGAAAGTTGGTTACCCAGATACTTGCTGACTCCAAGAAACATATCGCGGAAGGCAATAGTGAAGAAGGCGGCTTTCTGCTGCTCAGGGCTTACAAGGGTCTGCCAAAAAATAACGCCCTTATCAAATATCTGAGTGAAGAGGGTAACAAGTCACTCCTCCTGAAGACGGAAAATTTCTACATGCAGAACAATAACAAGGAGATGCCAAAGGTTACTGAAGCTCTTTATTTTGTTATTGATGAGAAAGCAAACTCGATAGAGCTTACAGAGAAGGGGATTGACCTGATATCGACTTCTGTTGAAGACTCTTCGTTTTTTGTTCTTCCAGACGTTGGAAGCGCAGTTGCCGAGATAGAGAAGAAGATTGCCGATGAGACAAGCAAGGTGAAGGCAAAAGATGAGCTCCTTCGTGACTATGCCGTTAAATCGGAGCGGGTACATACCATGCAGCAATTACTAAAGGCATATACTCTCTTTGAAAAGGATGTTGAGTATGTGGTTATGGACAATAAGGTCAAGATTGTCGACGAGCAGACTGGAAGGATACTTGAGGGCAGGAGATATTCAGACGGTCTCCATCAGGCAATTGAATCAAAGGAGAATGTCAAGGTAGAAGCCGCTACCCAGACATATGCAACCATAACCCTGCAGAATTACTTCAGAATGTACCACAAGCTTGCGGGCATGACGGGTACTGCAGAAACAGAGGCCGGAGAGTTCTGGGATATCTATAAGCTTGATGTGGTGGTGATCCCTACAAACAGGCCTGTAATAAGAGATGACAGGGAGGACCTGGTTTACAAGACCAAGAGGGAAAAATACAATTCGGTCATCGATGAGATAGTCAGCTTGAACAGACAGGGTCGCCCTGTTCTTGTGGGAACCACTTCGGTTGAGATTTCGGAGTTGCTGAGCAGGATGCTTAAGATGAAAGGATTGAAGCACAACGTACTTAATGCAAAATTGCATCAGCGTGAGGCAGAGATCGTTGCTGAAGCCGGCAAGCGTGGGACGGTTACAATTGCCACAAATATGGCTGGTAGGGGAACCGATATCAAACTGACACCTGAAGTGCGTGAAGCCGGTGGATTGGCGATTATAGGTACCGAACGTCATGATTCGAGGAGAGTTGACAGGCAATTGAGAGGAAGGTCAGGCCGTCAGGGTGATCCCGGCAGTTCCCAGTTTTTTGTTTCCCTTGAGGATGATCTTATGAGACTCTTCGGATCGGAGAGGATCTCGGGGATAATGGACAGGCTGGGTCTTAAAGAGGGTGAGATGATACAGCACCCGATGATCACAAAGTCAATAGAGAGAGCACAGAAGAAGGTTGAAGAGAACAATTTTGGAATAAGAAAGAGGCTGCTTGAGTATGATGATGTTATGAACTCCCAGAGGGAGGTTATCTATACCAAGCGCCGTAATGCCCTTTCAGGAGAGAGGTTAAGTGTTGATATCGCCAATATGATGTATGACATTATTGAGAATATGGTTGATGCATACCATAGTGAAGGTGATTTTGATAACTTTGAGTTTGACCTTATCAGGTCATTCTCAATAGACTCTCCGATACCAAGGGAAAAATTCCTGAAAGTGTCAGTCGATGAGATAATTGACGCCGTCTACAACAAAGTGCTGGAAACCTATGCTCGCAAGGCAGAAACTATTTCACAGCAGGCATATCCGGTACTAAAGGATGTATATCAGAGGATGTCCCATGTTTATGAAAATGTTGTTGTCCCGGTAACCGACGGAGTAAGGCTCTTCCAGGTTGTTGTAAACCTTAAGGCTGCAATAGAAACAGAAGGCTTTGAGATTTCCCGCTCCTATGAGAAGACAGTAGTACTTTCGACAATTGATGAGTCATGGAAGGAGCATCTTCGTGAGATGGATGAGCTGAAGCAATCTGTACAGAACGCAACCTATGAGCAGAAGGATCCGTTGCTTATTTACAAGTTTGAATCATACGAACTCTTCAAGTCGATGCTCAGTCGTGTCAACAAGGATGTTCTCGGTACACTTATGAAAGGTTTTATTCCTACCCAGTCGACAGACCAGGTGCAGGAGGCGCAAAGAAGAAGACGTACTGACATGAGCAATCTCAGAACGTCACGTCCGGAGCTTGCAGCATCGGGAGGGGGCGATCCATCGCAGCAACAGCAGCGTCAGCAGAGAGTCGAACCTGTCAGGGTAGAGAAGAAAGTGGGAAGGAATGATCCTTGCCCGTGCGGCAGTGGCAAAAAATACAAGCATTGTCACGGGAAAACAGATACGGCCTCACCACCGCCTGCCT
Source organism: uncultured Rikenellaceae bacterium (assembly GCA_964568875.1). Lineage (GTDB taxonomy): Bacteria > Bacteroidota > Bacteroidia > Bacteroidales > VadinHA17 > SLNP01. The sequence goes on from CAZMSH010000001.1 coordinate 194,685, forward strand.
GATTGGGGCTGTGATCATGGATTTATCATCTCAAGGTATATTACTACCTGTCTGAGATATTCCCTTACATTGTGGTCTTTACCTGTTTCTATCAGAATGTCGTTATGCTTTCTGATCTCATCTCCGTTGAAACCAGGTCCGATCCTTACTTTTGATTCTGAGAGCGTTGAAACATATCTTAGAGGGAAAATATCCCTGAAGCATATCTCTATCAGTATATCAAACCGGGATGTAAGAAATTGCTCTGCCTCTTTTGCTTTCGGAATGTAAAGATAAGAGTAATCCTCCCGCTTAAGACAGTTGAGATATCTGATTGCCGTCAGTTTATCCGGTAGCTCCTTTCCCCCGTAAAAACCAAGAATTTCAGTCTTAATCCCTCGTTCGCTCATCTGGAGAATAAAATCACTGATAGGAGAGAGATCCTCTACATTTTCTATATCCCAAAGAATTCCAATTGATTTAGCATCAGCAATATTAATGAACCGGCGCTTTCTCTGCATTTTGGACGCTCTCCTTTTCAACATCCGGTTTCCGGCATTTATTCTTAGTTTCCTGAAAAGTACCATATTGCAAACCTACCGTTTTTTTTAATAAAATATCCGACTTCTTTCACTATTGTGATTCCTTTAACATTTTCAGGAAATCCTCCTCGCTATGGACAGGTATTCCGAGCTTTCTTGCTTTTTCAATTTTCGAGGGTCCGGGTTTCTCGCCGGCGAGTATAAAGGTGGTTCCGGTGGTTACCGATGAAAGGTTTTTACCTCCGTGTTTTTCAATTATCTTCTTGTATTCTTCCCTTTCATGGTTTGTGAATATGCCGGTAATCACAATGCTTTTACCCGATAAGACCCCACCTTCCACCTCTTCGATATTCTCCTTTTCTGTTGACATGATAAGTCCGTGACCCCTAAGCCGGCCAATCAATTCAATATTGTCTGCGTCGTTGAAGAAATTCCGTATGCTCTCAGCTGTTTTGGGTCCTATATCTGTTACGCTTATCAGGTCTTCGGCAGATGCATCCATTAGCCTGTCAATGTTTTTGAAACTGGATGCAACCGTGCGGGCTGTTGTTTCTCCTATGTGTCTGATTCCGAGAGCAAAGATTAGCCTGTGAAAAGGCGCCCCGACCGAAGACCTTACAGATGTGACAATGTTGTTTGCAGATTTCTCTCCCAACCTGTCCAGACCTGAAAGCTTGTCGACGGTAAGATCATAAAGATCTGCACTGTCTCTGACAAGGCCCTTCTCGAACAGCATGGCCACGGTCTCTTCACCCAGGCCTTCAATATTCATTGCTCTCCTTGAGATGAAGTGCTCAATCTTTCCTTTGATCTGTGGCGGACACTCTTTCTCATTTGGGCAGTACCAGCCTGCTTCTCCTTCTGACCTTTCCAACACCGATTTACATTCCGGGCAGTAAGAAGGAAATACCACCTTATCTGCATCTTTGCTTCTCAGGGTGATATCGACACCAACGATCTTGGGAATTATTTCTCCTCCTTTTTCGATATAAACCATATCGTTGTAGTGCAGGTCAAGAAGTTCAACCTGGTCTGCATTATGCAGTGATGCTCTTTTAACTGTTGTGCCTGCAAGAAGAACCGGTTCAAGATTGGCCACCGGGGTGACCGCTCCTGTGCGACCGACCTGGAAAGAGACACTCATAAGTCTGGTTTTCTCCTGCTCTGCCTTGTACTTGTAGGCAACAGCCCACCTGGGAGTCTTTGATGTAAATCCCATCTTCTTCTGCAGTGTGATACTGTCTGCCTTTACAACAACTCCGTCAATTTCGTAGTCAATATCGTATCTTTTGCTTTCCCATAAGTTAATATAATCAACTACTTCACCAATATTATCACATATCTTCATTGAATCGGAAACCTTAAAACCCCATTCTGAGGCAAGTCTCATATTCTCGTAGTGACTGTCGGTTGGCAGATCGGTGCTTAACAGAAAATAGAGATAGCAATCAAGGGGTCTTCGTGAAACCAGACCCGCATCGAGTAGTTTAAGGGTCCCGGCGGCTGCATTCCTCGGATTGGCAAAAGGTTGATCACCTGCCTCTTTCCTTGCTTCATTCATTTTCCTGAAGTCATCTTTGTGTATTATTATTTCACCACGGATTACAAAATCATCAGGCATCAATTCTCCGCTCACTCTCTTTGGTACGGATTTAATAGTCAGTACATTGGATGAGACGTCGTCCCCTTTTTCTCCGTCGCCCCTGGTTATTGCCCTGATAAACCTGCCTCCGCTGTATTTTAAACTTATTGAAGCTCCGTCCAGTTTCAGTTCACAAACATATTTGGGTTCATCACCAGAAATTTTTTTTACTCTTCTGTCAAATTCAGCCAGATCTTCATGGGTATAGGTGTTTGCCAGAGATAGCATAGGATATTCATGCGGAACCTGAATGAACTCTTTAAGAATAATATCGCTTCCTACCTTTTGGGTAGGAGAATCCTCTGTCCTGAGTTCAGGAAATCTCTTTTCAAGTGTCTCAAGTTCATTAATCAGTATATCATATTCAAAATCGGAGATTTCAGGCTGGTTTTCTTTGTAATAGAGGTCATTATGTCGCTCAATTTCTCTCTTAAGCAAGTCTATTCTCTTGCGTGCTTCTTCAATTTTCATTGGCTGATTGTTTTACCGGCTCTATATGGATTGTGGCTTCAATACCGAGCTTTTCCCTGATCTTGTACTCTATCCTGTCGGCTATATCATGTCCTTCCTCTATTGACATATCACGCGGCAGACGGAGATGAAATGTCAGCTCAGAGTGTGAAATGTAGTTGTGATAGTGGAAGTGATGCAAGTCTGTAGCGTCATCGCCAGATTCAGCAGCTATGGCCCTTACCTTGCTTATCAGAGCCTTCTCAGGCGGTTCGCCCAGAATAGAGCTTATTGTTCTGGCAACGATCCTCGATGCTGCGTATCCAATCAACAGCGACACTAATGCTGCCAGCAGACTGTCAATCCACCATAAATATTTTGAAAGAAAAATACCAACGAGAATTACCAGTGATGAAATCGCATCACTCCGATGATGCCAGCCATCTGCCCTGAGTATCTCAGAATCTGTTTTATTGCCCATGCGGAATGCATATTGAGCAAGCAATTCTTTAACAACTACTGATATCACGGTTACTGTAATTGCTGCCGGGCCGTACTCAACCATTCTGCCTGTCCTGAACCTCTCCCATGCCTCGGCAATAAAACTGTAAGCGACGATAAAGAGTAATACTGCAATAAACAGAGATGCAATGAGTTCTATCCTTCCGTGTCCGAATGGATGATCCTTGTCAGCTGGTTTTGATGAGATTTTTGCACTTAATACAACAACAAAAGAGCTGACTGAATCAGAAAGAGTGTGCCATGCATCCGCAATTATGGCTATTGATCCGGTAACAATACCAGCCCAGTATTTTAATGCAAACAGGGCGATATTGGCAAATATTGAGATCAATCCTTCTGTTCTCTGGTATTTCAGCCGTTCTGTATGCTGGCTACTGCTCATATTATCTCTTGATCATTATCATCAATTATCTGTGCCCGGAAAATAAATATTTCAGCATCCTTCCAGCCCTCTTTGCCAATACCGGCTTTTCCTTCTGCAGTGTGTTCAAGAAACTGTGTAACACTCCAGCCTCTCTCTTTTGCGACCTGAGGAAGCATTACTCCTGAATTGCCCCCCCTTCTTATATAAATGCCATGTGTTCCTATTATAATATCATTTATATCACTGATTTTAGACATGGGAGACAGGACAGATATTTCAAGTTTGGTTTTTTTATACTCTTCAAGGGATAGCGGCGGAAACCTGGGATCGCTGAAAGCAGCAGCGTATGCCATTTTGGCTACAAGATCGCACAACGGCTCGTTTGAGCTTATTCTCCCGATACACCCCCGTAGCTGGTCATCCAGATGCAGGCTGACAAAAGCACCTGATGGCTTCCTGAGAGCTTCCGGCAGCGACCCGGAGTCAGGAATGTCATTACCTGATCCCAGTGCAGATTCAATGGCTTTTCTAGCTATGCTGACAAGCATTCTGGCTTCTGCCTTGTTGATAAGAACGCCATCTGCCGGCTTGTCAGACTTTTCCTTTATGACAAATGAATGGTAGCCGACGACACTATTTCTGTCGCCATGTCTGGTATCACCTGAATTTCTGTACATCAGATGTTTGTATTCCAGATCAGGCTCAGCTTGTGTCAGATACATCAGAGTAAGACCTGCAGACCATCCGCACATACTTGTTGCCAGACCGTCTACGGGCTTTTCTTTGTATTTGCGCAGTACTTCAATGAGCTTTTCTGGCGAGCCTGTTAATATGGCTCCTGCAGTTTCAGCATCTACCTCTTGTGCATCTGAATAACCCGGGAAGTGAGAAAAATCAGTGCTCACAATAAACAGATTGCCGCTACTGAACAGAGGTTGCAACGATCGGGAAATCTCTCTTATACTTTTAATTTCTGACGTGCCAATGATAACCGGAATAATTTGTGGCTGTTTTTTGAAGTAATGCTGAATGAAAGGGAGCTGCACTTCCAGGCAGTGTTCATTCAGATGCGCTTCGGGCTTATAGGAAAAATAACCGGAGTCGCTTATCAGTTTGTCGGCAATTTCCCTGTTGACTTTTACTTTGCCCAGCGGGGTGTAATAATCACCTGCATTGTAAACCGAGGCTCCATTAAATGAGACTCTGTGGCTTGACCCTATCAGAACGATGTTATCATAGACATGATGAGGTGGAACTGCAGCGAAAGCAGAAGCTGCAACAATACCCGAGTAAACATATCCCGCATGAGGGGATATAATTGCTCTGACATTACTGTATTTAATGGTCTCCCCGACAGAACTGAAAAGCACTTCGAGCTCTTCTACGAGTGTCTCCCTGACTGCAGGATAGAATCTTCCTGCCACGCACGGCATTCTGTCATGTCTGATTCTCTCAGATTTGTTCATTCTCAATAACAATAGGTGTTATTTTCATCATAATAAGATAAACCGTCAGGCAGTCATTAATGCAATAAAATTAGTCAAAAAGGTGAAAATCTGATGGCGGGAGTTGAACAATGATTACATAAATACCAGGTGCTCCTTCAGGATTACACCGTTATCATCTATGCCATAAATCTTTATACCGATGCTTAACTGGGCGTTGGCAACCATGTCGGTAATAGGTGCAAGTTCTTCTTTGATATCATCACTCTCCATTTCTTCAAAGTCCTCAATACTGAAATAGAGATGGATAAAAAGTACGTAATCAGGTTTGGAAATGGTAGATAATTCTTTGGCTATCTTTGCGATCCAGATGGAGGTGGCGGTATTGAAATACTCAAGATTGAGTCTCAGGTTTGTTACAGGTCTGGGACTCTTAATATACTCCTTAACCCATTCAAAAACCGGTTCATACACTCGTACCGCATTTTCCGGAATAGATCGGCCGGTGAGTGTTAGCTCACCAGTTTGTGATATCAAATCTGCCGATGGTGTTTTTGTGGTAGCTTCGATGTGTAAATCTTCCAGTTCTTTCATTACGGGATGATAATCTTGTAGTAACAACTATGTAAATATAACTCTTCTTTATTTTCCAAGCTAAACCTTTCATCAAAAAGAAACATTGAATGGTCAAATAATTTTATCGTTTAATCTAATCATAGAGGTTATTTCAGCAATGAGTATTACTGCCGGCAGAATATGTTTATACGCCTGAATGGTTATCTGATGATAAGGCATAAAGTGTTATATTTGCACGCTGGTAATCAATGGCAGATGGAAGGAAGACTTAAAGATTATATTATTGATGCTGTAAAGCGATTGTACGAATGTGATCCTGAACCTGATTCGATACAGATACAGGAGACCAGAAAAGAGTTTGAAGGTGATTTTACCGTTATAGTATTTCCGCTTACCCGTTATTCAAGGAACACTCCTGAGGCGACAGGAAATGCCATAGGGGAATACCTGGCTGAAAAGTATGATTATATAAAAGACTTTAACGTAATAAAAGGTTTCCTTAATCTTGTGTTTGCAGATACCTTCTGGCTTGAAACATTCAGAGAGATATTTAAAAATGAAAAATACGGATTTAAAGAGCCAGGTAAAGATGCACCGGTAACACTGGTAGAATACTCTTCGCCGAATACTAACAAGCCCTTGCATCTGGGTCACATAAGGAATAACCTGCTGGGTTTTTCTCTCTCCAGGATACTCTCAGCCACAGGCAACAGGGTTGTCAGAACAAATATTGTCAATGACCGGGGCATACATATATGTAAGTCTATGGTGGCATGGCTGCGGCACGGAGAAGGAGAAACGCCTGAATCATCAGGTATCAAGGGTGACCATCTCGTAGGGAAATACTACGTTATGTTTGAGCGCAACTATAAGATGGAGGTTGAGAGACTGGTGGCAGAGGGAGTGGAGCCTTTTGCTGCCAAAGAAACTGCCCCGCTGATTGCTGAAGCCAGGGAGATGCTTAGAAAATGGGAAGCTGGAGATGAAGAGACGGTAGCTCTGTGGCATAAAATGAATGGTTGGGTCTACGAAGGATTTGACGTAACCTACAATAGATTGGGTGTTGAGTTTGATAGGATATATTATGAGTCTGACACTTATCTCAGAGGAAAAGAGATAGTGCTTGAAGCCCTGGAAAAGGGATTGCTCTACAGAAATGAAGATGGATCAGTGTGGGCTGATCTCACCGATGTCGGCCTCGATCACAAATTGTTGCAAAGAGCTGACGGCACGGCTGTATACATAACACAGGATTTGGGTACTGCTGTAATAAGGTATGAGGATTACAGTTTTGATCACATGATCTATGTGGTTGGAAATGAACAGAATTATCATTTTCAGGTTCTTGGGGCCCTGCTTACCAAGATGAAATATCCCTGGGCCGGTGGATTGAATCATTTTTCATATGGTATGGTTGAATTGCCTCATGGTAAGATGAAATCAAGAGAGGGAACCGTAGTTGATGCTGACGATATTATGGATGAGATGCTGGTAACAGCCAGGGCCCTTTCGGAAGAGCTTGGTAAGCTTGATTCCCTTGACGATGTTGAGAAAGGCGAGGTATACAGGAAGGTTGGACTTGGCGCACTGAAATACTTTATTCTGAAGGTCGACCCAAAGAAAAACATGATTTTCAATCCGGTAGAGTCAGTTGATTTCAATGGAAATACCGGGCCCTTTATTCAGTACACCTTTGCCCGTATTAATTCGGTACTAAAGAAAGCAGGGTCGATGAATCTCCCTGTAAAGAATTATGCTGATATTATTGTATCTCCGGTTCCCAAGGAGACTGAGTTAATCAGGCTGCTGAGAAGATACCCGTCTGTGGTTTCTGATGCCGCTGCCCAGATGAATCCCTCTCTGATAGCAAACTACGTATATGACCTTGCAAAGGAGTTCAACCAGTTTTACCATGAGTATTCCATACTGAATGAACCTGACAGCGACAGACGTGATTTCAGGATACACCTCTCAGTTAAGCTGGCATATGTGATTAACTCTTCAATGTGGTTGCTGGGTATTGAGATGCCTGACAGAATGTGATAGAAAAAATGAAATTTCAGTGATATGTTTGAGAACCTAAGTGATAAGCTGGAGCGATCGTTCAGACTGCTAAAGGGGCAGGGTAGGATAACCGAAATCAATATTGCGGAGACTCTGAAGGAGGTACGCAGGGCTTTGCTTGACGCCGATGTCAATTTTAAGATTGCAAAACAGTTTACAGATACAGTCAAGCAAAAGGCTCTGGGCCAGGATGTTCTTAAGTCAGTCAAGCCTTCACAGATGATGGTCAAGATAGTTCACGATGAACTGGTTGACCTGATGGGAGGGGAGAAGAGTGAGATCAATATTAAAACCAATCCGTCAGTAATTTTGATAGCAGGCCTTCAGGGATCGGGTAAAACTACTTTTAGCTGCAAACTGGCAGGTATGCTTAAGAGCAAGAGAGGAAAAAATCCGCTTCTTGTTGCCGGAGACATATACAGGCCTGCGGCCATTGACCAGCTTAAGGTGCTTGGAGAGCAGATATCTGTGCCCGTCTATACCGAAGAAGGCAGCAAAAATCCGGTCTCAATAGCGACCAATGCCGTCAGGGAGGCAAAAAAGAGTGGTCACGATCTTGTCATTATAGATACGGCAGGCCGGCTGGCAATTGATGAGCAGATGATGGAGGAGATAGCATCAATCAAGAAGTCAGTCAATCCTCATGAAATACTCTTTGTTGTTGATTCCATGACGGGACAGGATGCTGTCAACACGGCCCGTGAGTTTAATGAAAGACTCGATTTTGATGGCGTGGTACTTACCAAGCTTGACGGAGATACCAGAGGAGGAGCTGCTCTTTCAATACGATCAGTGGTAAACAAGCCCATTAAATTCATAAGTGCAGGGGAGAAGCTTGATGCCATTGATATATTTTATCCATCAAGGATGGCTGACAGAATTCTCGGAATGGGCGACATTGTCTCATTCGTTGAGAAAGCGCAGGAACAGTTTGATACTGAGGAGGCAAGAAAACTGCAGAAGAAGATTGCACGCGATCAGTTTGATTTTAACGATTTTATTAATCAGATTCAGCAGATTAAGAAGATGGGTAATGTCAAGGATCTGATGTCTATGATACCGGGAGCAGGTAAAGCCATCAAGAACCTTGATATTGACGATGATGCATTCAAGGGGGTGGAAGCGATTATCAGGAGTATGACTCCTGTAGAACGGGCTGCACCCGATATAATTAACGGAAGCCGAAGGAAGCGTATAGCAGAGGGAAGCGGAACAACGGTTCAGGAGGTGAACCGGTTGCTGAAGCAGTTTGAGGAGACAAGGAAAATGATGAAGCAGATGACTACCCGTGGGGGCGGAAATCTCGCAAAACTGGCAGGAAGGCGTTAAAACATATCTGTTATGTACAAGATCATAGATGGGAAGCAGGTTGCTTCCGACATTAAGAAGGAAATTGCTGACGAGGTTCTCAGTCGCAGGAAATCAGGATTGAAGGTGCCTCATCTGGCTGCGGTTCTGGTAGGCAACGATGGCGGCAGCGAGACATATGTTGCCAACAAGGTGAGGTCTTGTGAGGAGGTCGGCTTCGAATCAACACTGATAAGGTTGCCTGAAACAGTAACAGAGCAGGAATTACTCAATCAGGTGAAAGAGCTTAATGAAAATGATTCGATCGATGGCTTCATTGTACAGTTACCATTACCTTCTCATATAAATGAAGAAAGAATAACTGAATCGATACTTCCCGGAAAAGATGTGGATGGTTTTCATCCCGTCAACCTGGGTCGTATGCTTCTGGGCATTCCATCCTTTATTTCAGCTACTCCATATGGTATCATGGAGCTTCTGGAAAGATACCGGATAGAAACCAGTGGGAAGAGATGTGTAATCATTGGCAGAAGCAACATAGTTGGCAGGCCTCTGAGTGTATTACTCTCCCGTAAAGGTGTTGATGCTACTGTGACTGTCGTTCACAGCCGCTCAGAGAACATAAAGGAGATTTGCTCTGAAGCCGATATCCTTGTTGCAGCATTGGGGAGCCCTGGTTTTGTTACTGCCGATATGGTCAAGGAGGGAGCAACAGTTATTGATGTCGGAACCACGAGGGTCAGGAGCGATAAGACAAAGTCAGGATGGAAACTTATGGGTGATGTGGACTTTGAATCGGTTGCTCCCCGTTGCGGTTATATAACGCCGGTACCAGGGGGGGTGGGACCAATGACCATAGTATCTCTGTTAAGGAACACCCTGCTTGCCTGTTCGTTGAGGTAATCCTCTATTTCATTATAATTGCAGGCTGACCGGGAATTTCAATACCTGCAAACCAGATGTCGAAACCACCTACACCACCGGGCCTGTCTGATGAGAATATCAGAAAGTAGTTGGAAAAATCAGGGTGGTAGCCGACAACAGGTCTGTATTCGTCTGATTCACTATTTACTGTCGGGCCGAAGTTTATCGGAGAGCCCCATTTACCATCTTTGTAGATTGAATAATAGAGATCATATCCTCCCAGGCCTCCGGGGCGGTTCGATGTGAATACCATTAGATTCCTGATTACCAGAGGACATTTGTCATCATACTCGCTGTTTATGCTGTCGATTCTGGTAACTGTCGCTGTTTCTCCAGCAAACCACTCATAATGAGATACTCCCTGAGGCTTTTGGGTGGTAAATATATTGAATACACCCTCCCTGTCTGAATGGAAAAACAACCTCTCCTGTGCAACATCAAAAGAGATGTAACCATCATCATCTGAAGAGTTAATCACATTCATTGGCTGTAAGGATCCAAAGTCAGGGATAACAGGACTTAGATCGGGCAGGTATCTCATGTATTTGATATCCATATCTCCTCCGGTTCCCCCGGTTGTAATGAAAAGGTATTCATAACTCTCCTCCCTGCTTAACATCCTGTAGGGACCGAGATCGTCAAATTCAGTATTAGCGGCTGTGACAAGGGCTGTGAGGTAGAGGTCACTCAACATCTCCGATCTTATATCAAAAAGACCGGTGTACTTGTCAAACGAATACTCAATCAGGCCGGTGACCAGATCAAATTGGCCTCCCTGTGAATTCCGGTTTGAAGAAAATATGGCAGATGAAGCGTTACATATTATGCCCAGATCCATATTATAATCATCATACTGTGTGTTTATGCCCGAGAGATTGATACAGGTGTCAGGGAATGTCCCGAACAGATAAAGCATCTCACGCGGTTTATTACATGATGGCGATATTATTACTGATAATAATATCACTGCTGTAACTGTCAGACCGATATACTTTTTCTTAGTCATGGCAAAACTTGTTTATCACAAAGATACGTCAAAATAAAGCAAAAAAACCGGGATTTTTAAGGTCCCGGCTTTCATGAAGGTTGAATTCAGGTTAATTTAAGGGTATGATATTATAGGTTTAGAGGTGTCACTTTACAACTATAAGATGAAAATGTGTGGTTTCTGGTTGCGTCACAGGTGAAAAAAATATGACACCTGTTCATAACTGGTAGATTTACAGTTTCGTCTTCTGTCAAAAAGATGTATTTTTACAGCCATATTTTTTAGATCCTATGGAAGAGGAGAGATTTGGATTCGCACATGAAGAGGATATAGCGGATGTGATAAGACGCTATGAGAGGATGAGGAAGAATAATGAGAATTTGTTTTTCGATGTTTCTGATTTTGAGTTGATTATTGATTATTACCTGGAGTGCAATAATCCCGCCAAGGCACAGGATGCTGCTGAACTTGCAGTATATCAGCATCCTAATTCAGTATCAATACAGTTGAGACAGGCAAGGGTATGGCTTGATAAGGGCAGGGCGGTTGAGACACTCAGGCTGCTCAGGAAGCTGGAGAACCTGGAACCCGGAAATCATGAGATATATCTTATCAAAGGAACGGCATTGGGTATGTTGGGTGATATCGCAGGTGCAAGGAGGATGTTTGATACTGCAATCATGACGGATACTGAAGAGCCCGAAAACACACTTTATGCTGTAACCAGTATCCTTCAAAACCTGAATTTCTATGAGGATATGATTTTCTATATGCATAAACTGATCGAAAAGGAACCTTACTTTCATGCACATTATTACGATCTGGCTTTTGCATATGAAAAAACAGGCGATCTTATTAATGCAGCAAGATATTACGAAACGTACCTTGAGGAGGAGCCCTTATCAGACAGTGCATGGTACAATATCGGCATAGTCTATAATAAACTTGAAGAATATGATAAGGCACTCAGAGCCTATGATTATTCACTCGCCGTTAATCCTGTCAATACATTTGCCCTTTTCAACAAGGGAAATATTCTCTGCAACCAGGAGAGATATGAAGAGGCGCTCTCTGCTTATCATGAGTATCTTGACCTTGAAAGTGAGAGTCCTGAAGCTATGACCTATATCGCTGAATGCTATGAAAAACTGGATCAGTTTGATATGGCAAGAAAGTATTTTCAGGACGCCATTGAAGATACTCCTGAATATACAGAAGCATGGTTTGGCCTGGGCATCGTGGCATTCCGTACAGGTGCCTTCAATGATGCGGTTATGCTGTTCGGAAAATGCATAAGACTTGATGACAAGAATCCTGAGTCGTACCATATGCTGGCTAAGACCTTCTTTTCGCTTGGCAGGATAAAGGAATGTATCAGGAATCTAAAAAAGGCCCTCAAGGCAGATCCGTTTTTTGATGAGGCATGGATTGATCTGGCCAGTATAGTGTTTCAGACGGGTTCGGAAATAAAAGCTTTGCGTCATTTCGAGAAAGCCCACCGTATAGTTGGTGATGTTCCGGGACTCAACTACATACTTGCCGGATGCCATCTGGCTGCCGGAAAAACCAGGGAAGCGTATGATGACCTTCAACGTGCATCAGGCGCTGATAATGAGCTTTTCAACGATTTCAGGTTCTTTTATCCCGACAACCTTCTTACAGATCAATTAAGGGAACTGATTAAAAACATCTGATATGGAGATTAAAATTCCCTTTATTCCTGACCGTCAGGCAAAACCCAGGTCAAAGCGTCTTACCATGGTTATGGATAAGGGTTTAAGCATCAGGCAGGCTGAGGACTTCATGTCCGTGGGAAAACTGTATACCGATTTTGTAAAACTGGGCTTCGGAACTGCTTACCTTACTCCTGGTTGCCGCGAGAAAATTGATATATATCTTAATGCAGGTACTGTCCCTTATTTCGGGGGAACCATGTTTGAAATATTTGCAGTTAGGAATATGTTCGGCGAGTTTGTAAGTTATGTGCAAAACAGCGGTATAACATTAGTGGAGGTCTCTGACGGTTCCTGGGAAATGGATAGAAAAGAGAAACTGGGTTATATCGAGAAGTTATCGAAGAAGTTTACAGTAATATCTGAGGTAGGTTCCAAAAAAAAAGATGTAGTCTACACGCCCGAACAATGGGTTGCCATGATGAAGGAAGAGCTTCAGGCCGGATCAGTGAAGGTTATAGCCGAGGCAAGAGAGTCTGGTACAATTGGGATATACAATGACGACGGGTCTGTCAATAACGAGCTTATAAGCATAATCTCAGAGGAAGTAGGGACTGAAAACGTAATCTGGGAGGCTCCGGAAAAATCACAACAGGCCTGGTTCATCAGGCATTTTGGTGCTGATGTCAATCTCGGAAACATTGCCCCGGCAGAGATTATACCACTGGAATCACTGAGATGCGGATTGCGAGGTGATACTTTCTTTCAATTTCTTCCGGATCACCTGATAAAATAATCTGCTGATGAGGAAACCATTCGATTATCTGAAACTCATTCTTAAGGGAGCAGGAATGGGCGCCGCTGATGTTGTTCCCGGTGTGTCGGGCGGCACAATAGCTTTTATATCAGGTATTTATGAGGAGTTGATCGAATCAGTTAAATCGATTGACTTAAAAGCGCTGAAACTATTTTTCACGGGCAGGTGGTCAGAATTATTCAATAAAATCAATTTCTGGTTTTTATTGTCTGTATTTGGAGGTGTGGCGATAAGCATATTCTCTCTGGCAAAATTGATGAAATGGCTTCTTGCAACCTACCCGATAGTTATATGGTCATTTTTCTTTGGCCTTATACTTGCCTCATCTTACTACGTCATAAGAACAGCAGGGAAGATCAGGACGAAAGAATGGATTGCATTTTTCTCCGGCGTTATTGCAGCCTGGCTGATTACAACCATTTCTCCTGCTTCAACACCTGAGACATGGTGGTTCATCTTCATTTCAGGTTCAATAGGAATATGTGCAATGATACTTCCGGGTATTTCTGGCGCATTTATACTCCTTTTGCTCGGTAAATACATTTTTATAATAACAGCTGTAAGTGAACTTAACTTCCCGGTTTTGCTGATCTTTATTGCAGGTGCGGTAACCGGACTGGTACTCTTTTCAAATCTTCTGAGCTGGTTGCTGCATAACTACCATTCTGTCACTATTACCACTCTGGCAGGTTTCATGATTGGATCACTAAACAAAGTCTGGCCATGGAAGCTGGTTACATCTTTTATGGAGGGTGCCCATGGTGAAGTAATTGTACTGGCTGAAAAGAATATCTTGCCCGGCACATACAGGTTGTCAGGAGCAGGGGATCCGATGCTGGTGCCTTCCCTTATTGTCTTTTTTGCAGGCATCCTGCTTCTTGTGTCTGTAAATGCTGCTGGTAAAAAAGAGAAAGTATGAGGCATTTTGGTCTGGCGGGATTTCCACTTGAACATTCATTTTCTCCTGGTTACTTCAATAGTAAATTCAAACAGAAGAATATAACAGGCTGTAAATATGAATTGTATCCCGTCAGAGAAGCTGGTCAGATAAGACATCTTTTCGAAACTGACCCGAACCTGGAAGGATTGAATATTACAATCCCATGGAAACAGGAAGTAATAAAATATCTTGATTTACTTGATGATACGGCAAAGGAAGCCGGAGCGGTAAATGTCATCAGAGCTCGCAGATCAGGTGCCGGGTTGTTGCTTGAAGGATTCAACACTGATGTTTACGGATTCATAGTTTCATTGCCTGATGATATTAAGGAAGATACAGACAGGGCTCTGATCCTGGGAAGCGGAGGAGCATCAGCAGCCGTTGCCTGCGCACTAAGATTGCTTGACATTAGTTACTATGTGGTATCGAGGCATCCTGCCCGGGATAAAATCATTTATGAAGAACTTACTGCTGAGATGATATCCGGTTCGAAACTGATAATAAATACGACTCCTGTTGGCATGTTCCCGGACACTGAGGCTAAGCCGCCCTTAGATTATGATTTATTGTCGCATAACAACTTTCTCTATGACCTGGTTTACAATCCGGCAGTTACAAAATTCATGGAGGAGGGTGTGAGGCGAGGCTGCAGGGTTATGAATGGTCAGAATATGCTTGAGTCACAGGCCGACAGAGCCTGGGATATCTGGAACAGTACAGATCTTTAGTCAATAAATATCTCCTCAGAGTACCTTATATCTGTAAGCATAAGTCCTTGAGCTGGAGCAGATTGTCCTGCCTTCGTCCGGTCTCTTGCCTCAATTATTTGCCTGAATTCATCTGGTGATAACTTGCCCTGGCCGATATTAATCATTGTTCCGGCAATGGCCCTGACCATATTTCTGAGGAATCTGTCTGCAGTTATCCTGAATTCCAGAATATGCTGGTTCTGATACCAAACTGCCTCGGTTATTCTGCATATGGTGGTTCTGACATCGCTGTTTGATCTGCAAAAGCTGGCAAAGTCAGTATATTCAAGTAATATGCCGGCTGCATGATTCATTGATTCAACATCAAGATCACCTGTATAACACCAGCCGGTATCTGCCAGAAACGGATCTTTTTCCCTAAGTATCCTGTAAATATAGGTTCTTGAAACAGCACTATATCTCGCGCTTGCATCATGAGTTACCCGCACTATTTTCCTGATTGCCACTTCAGAGGGCAGAAAACTATTCAGGCTGTGCACAAAATCGCTGTTACCTGCCAGATCGGTTCTGTCAGAGTCAAAATGGGCACAGTAATATTGTGCATGCACCCCTGTATCAGTACGTCCCGCACCCGTTACCGGGGTATCTGCTCCCAGCTTGAGGCTTAAGACCTTTTCAATGAGTTGCTGAACTGTCATAGCTTCTGGCTGGCGTTGCCATCCATGAAAGCCGGTACCCTTATAACTCAGAAAGATAAAATACCTCATTACTGTCAGCATTTCACCGGTTAGACTTGTACTTCAGTCAGCGAAGCATCAATTACGATTCGCCTGATGAGGGTGTGACCTTTACCTACCAAAACACAGTGTATAGTAGTGCTAGCAGAATGCAGATAATATATGCTGAGATATTAAATGCCCTGCTGGTTTTAAAGGTCTCAGAGGTAAGCATAATTCCCTTTCCGTCATCGTCACTCTTGTTGGTAGAGAGACTTACCATGATTATAATTGCCATGGTGATTATGGTTGTGTAGAACATCTGGTCGAGGAAAGGCAGTGCTACGGCCTTTGTCTTGAGAAGAGCTGCAACCGGTATTGACAGTATGGCTCCGGTTATGGCTCCCCTGGTATTGGTTTTCTTCCAGAACAGGCCCAGCAGGAATACGGCCAGCACACCCGGACTAACCATTCCTGTATATTCCTGGATATACTGAAAAGCTTGTGGAATGCTCTCCAGCAGTGGTGCGATAAGGCAGGCAGTAAGAAGAGCAACTCCGACAGCAATTCTTCCTACGGTAACAGTCTTTCTGTCAGAAGCACCAACATTGAAATAGGGTTTGTATATATCCATTGTAAAAATGGTAGCAGTTGAATTCAGCATAGACGCCAGTGACGATACAATGGCAGCTGCCAGTGCCGCCACAACGAGACCCTTAAGGCCTACGGGAATAAAATTCCCGATAAGCCACGGATAGGATTTGTCGAAGTTGATTGTTCCGTCAGCTTTCGTAAATGCTTCGCTGACACCCTCAATTACCGTAGTTCCCGGTTGCTGCGAAAAGATAACGTACATTATGATACCGGGAATTACCACGAACAGTGGCAGTAGCATTTTAAGGAAAGCCGCGAATGCAATACCTTTCTGTGCCTCCTTCAGCGATTTTGCGGCAAGTGTTCTCTGGATAATATACTGGTTGAATCCCCAGTAGTATAGGTTAGCCACCCACATTCCCCCGATAAGCACGGCTATGCCCGGCAGATTGGCAAACTCAGGATTGTCCTTTTTAAGTATCATATGGAATTTGTCTCCGGCAGTATCATATACATGCCTGAAGCCTTCAATAATGCCCCCATCGGGGGTGACCTTATCGAGTGCTATCATGGTTGTAATCAATCCACCGGTAACCAGAAGAACAACCTGCACTATGTCTGTCCATGCTACTGCTGACAGCCCGCCGTAGAGGGAGTAGGCAGCTGCAACGAAGGCAAGGCCCCATATTGCAATGGTAATCATCTGTCCGTCTCCATTGCCTATTACCGTATCAAGGGCCTTGGCTCCCAGAAACAACACAGAAGTCAGATTGACAAAAACAAAAAGAGATATCCAGAAAACTGCGAGTATTGTTTTCAAAGTGGTATTAAATCTTTGCTCAACGAACTCGGGTATAGTGTAAATCCCTTTTTCAATGAAAATTGGCAGGAAATACTTACCTACAATAATGAGGGTAATTGCCGCCATCCATTCATATGACGCGATTGCAAGGCCTATTGCAAAACCAGACCCCGACATGCCTATAAACTGTTCGGCAGATATGTTTGCGGCTATCAGCGATGCACCTATTGCCCACCATGGAAGTCTTTTGCTGGCAAGAAAATAGTCCTCTGCATTTCTTTCGGCCCCTTTTTTGAACCGTGAAACCCATAAACCCAATCCAATGATTCCCAGCGCGTAGGCCGCAAAGATAATGACATCTATCGTTTCAAATTTCCCGCTCATATTCAAAGCTTTAGTTAATTGATAAACAGAGTCTAAAAATAGAAAGGAATTTGAAACAATAACCAGACGCACCCTTTTTTTTTAAGGGTCAAATATTGATTTGAGGACGGCTTTGTGGGTAAAAACGGAAATAGAGGTTATTTTTGCAATCCGTAATCAAAATTTCCGATCAATGAACAAAAGAGGCTTTGCAAGTGATAACAATGCAGGTGTTCATCCTCTGGTACTTGAAGAGATGGCGCGTGTAAATAACGGTCATACAATAGGTTATGGGAACGATATATATACCCGTGAGGCAGAGGGTATCTTCAGAAACCATTTTGGAAACGATTGTGAAGTATTTTTTGTTTTTAACGGAACCGGGGCCAATGTACTCGGGATTACAGCGGTTACCCGCCCATGGAATTCAGTTATTACAGCATTTACTGCCCATATCGAGCAGGATGAGTGCGGGGCTCCTGAAAAGTTTTCGGGATGCAAAGTCCTCACCGTAGATACCCCTGACGGGAAGCTGACACCGGGCCTTCTTAAAAGACACATGCACGGCTTTGGCTTTGAACACCACTCTCAGCCAAAAGTTATATCAATATCGCAGACTACTGAAATGGGAACAGTCTACAGGCCGGAAGAGGTAAGGCTGCTGGCAGATTTTGCACATGAGCATAATATGTTACTGCATATGGATGGTGCCCGCATCTCAAATGCAGCGGTTTCCCTGTCTCTTCCGTTCAGGAGTTTTACAACCGATGCCGGTGTGGATATTCTTTCTTTCGGCGGGACAAAAAACGGCATGATGGCCGGTGAGGCTGTCTGTTTTCTGAGGTCAGGTCTGGCTGATGATTTCATGTACATAAGAAAGCAGGGAATGCACCTGGCTTCGAAGATGAGGTTCATTTCGGCACAATTCATTGCATGGTTCAGAAATGATCTCTGGAAGGAGCTGGCTTCACATTCTAATGCAATGGCACAGAGGCTTTACAATGAAATTCGCGGCATAGAGGGAGTGACCGTAACGCAGAAGGTTGAGTCAAATGGGATTTTTGTTATAATCCCTTCAACTGTTGCTGAAGAGCTTGGGAAACATTTTTTCTTCTATCCCTGGAATGAGGAGATATCTGAATACAGGTGGATGACAAGCTGGGATACCACGGAAGAGGATATTTCTGAGTTTGTATCTTTACTCAAGCGACTGATGAAATCGTAATATTATTGGATTTCACGGCATAACAGCTGAATAAGGGCTTTCCCGTTATATTTATCACCAGGTCTGTATATCTCAGGGAATTATCAGGGAGCTGTCTCCGTAGCTCAGAAGCCTGAAATCGTTCTTGAGGGCGTAATCATATATCTCCCTCCACCTCTCACCGGCAAAGGCAGCAAGCAGCAGTAACAGGGTGCTTTTAGGCTGATGAAAATTGGTTATTAGTCCTTTTACAATCCTGAAACGGTATCCCGGCACTATTATCAGGCTTGTTCTGGCTTCGAGTATTCGCGTCGGCAGTGATTCTATATAACCGAGTACGGCATCGAGAGCTTCAGCAGAGGATATATCACGGTGAGGACCGTAAGGATCCCATTGCCCGACGTATGGACCGATGGCAGGATTGAATCTGGCTGATATGAGGTTTACTCCGATCCAGTAGATACTTTCAAGTGTTCTGAGACTGGTGGTTCCAACAGATATTACCCGTCCGGACTTAATCGCCTCTATAGACTCCGGTGTAACATAGAAATGCTCGGTATGCATCTCATGATCGGTGATATTCAGACCTTTAACAGGTTTGAAAGTTCCTGAGCTGACGTGCAGGGTAACCGATGTCTTCTTAATACCTTTACTCTCAATATCCTTCAAGACGCGTTCCGTGAAGTGAAGTCCTGCTGTAGGTGCAGCTACGGAACCATCAGTTTTACAATATATTGTCTGATACCTGTCAATGTCTAAATCTTCATCCGGACGGTTTAAGTATGGAGGGATCGGTATTCTGCCGGTAAGTGTCAATACATCACTGAATGTCAGTGATTTGTCATTCCAGTCAAATTCTACTATCCAGGAGTCGCCTGCTTTTTCAAGGCGTTTGGCCCATACATATCGCTCGGTTCCATTATGAGTGAACTTTTTGGATATCAGTCCGCTTTTCCATTTTTTCAGGTTGCCAATCAGGCACTTCCATTTAACCGGTCCGTACGATGCGAAATTCCTTTCAAAGTCGATTGGCAGGTGCGGTTCGAGACAAAAGACCTCGATCATTGCTCCGGTCTCTTTTTTCATATGGATTCTGGCCCTGACAACCCGACTGTCGTTAAACACCAGGATGTCATTACCGGAGAGGTAGTTGACTATATTCCGGAACTTGTCATGAGATATTTTTCCTGAGAGGCTTAGCAGGAGAGATGACTGATCTCTTTCCTTCAGGGGGTATTTTGCTATTTTTGATTCGTGAAGAGTGTAGGAGTAATCCTCCAGATTGATATTTTTCATTACAGTATTCTGATCACAAAATAATTTAGGTAATACTATGTCACTTTACTGAATACTCACAATTACAATTCAGAAATGGAGCAAATTTAACTATTTTTGTTATCCTTCGTGACAGGTTCACTTAATATATAGCTTCAAACAAAAGGCGGAAAATATATGGCTTATATCAGTATTAATCCTTACACCCTGGAGAAGATTGGCAGCTGGCCTTCAGACAATGACAGCGAGCTGGCTGATAAGATAAAAGAGACTCACAGGAGATGGGGAGAGTGGAAATCTTCTTCTGTCACTGAAAGAATCAGGCTTCTTGAGAATTTATCGGAAGTGCTTGTACAGAAGAGGGAGTACCATGCATCGCTGATGGTATCAGAGATGGGCAAGCCTGTTCAGCAGGCACTGGCTGAGGTTGAAAAGTGTGCGCTCCTCAGCAGGTACTATGCCTCCAGGCTGGAAGAGTTTCTCACGCCCGGGGAGCGCATTTCGTCAGCTGAAAGGAGTTATGTCAGATATGATCCACAGGGTCTGATACTGGGGGTAATGCCATGGAATTATCCCTACTGGCAGGTTTTCAGGTTTGTTTTGCCGGCTGTTGCCGGCGGCAACGCGGCGGTGCTAAAACATGCATCAAATGTTACTTCATGTGCATTTGCAATTGAGGCAGCCATGAAGGAAGCAGGTTTTCCTGAATCACTTTTCAGGGTTTTGTTACCTGACCATGAGCAGATTGAAAGATTAATTGCCCTGCCTGAGATCCGGGGTGTTGCACTTACCGGAAGTAATGAAGCTGGTTCAAAGGTCGCCTCACTGGCAGGTAAGTATATCCGTAAATGTATACTTGAGCTTGGCGGCAGCGACCCATTCATTGTCTTTCCTGATGCTGATATTGAAAAGGCAGCAGAGGGCGCTGTCACAGGAAGATTCCAGAATTGCGGCCAGAGTTGTATTGCAGCAAAACGTCTGCTTGTCCACCAATCAGTATATGACCGCTTTACTGACAGATTCCTTGAGCTTGTGGCAGGGATGAAAAGGGGTGACCCTGCTGATCCCGCAGTATTCATAGGGCCTCTTGTCAATGTTAATGCAATGAATGAGATAGACAGACAGGTGAGAGAGAGTGTTGAGATGGGAGCAACCCTTCTTTCCGGCGGCCGGCCGGGTATTCACGGACCTGCATTTTATGAGCCGACGGTTTTGACTGATATTCCGCGGCTGGCTCCTGTTGCTTTGGAAGAGGTATTCGGACCGGTAGCACCGATTTTCAGGTTCTGGACAGCCGAAGAGGCCGCAACCATTGCCAATGGTAGCCGGTTTGGGCTCGGGGCATCAGTCTGGACAAATGATAAGGAACTTGCTGATGAGATGATAGAGCTTCTTGATACGGGCAGTATTGCGGTAAACGGATTCATGAGGTCAGATCCGGCTCTGCCCTTCGGAGGTGTGAAGGAATCAGGCTTTGGCAGGGAATTGTCGTATGAAGGTTTCTGTGAATTCCTGAATGTCAAGAGTGTAGCGTATTATTAATAGGTTTTGTTATCTTTGCAGCGCAGCAGGTCGTTCCGTCGTTCCGTTACAGATCGTTTCGGAAAGGAAAGTCCGGGCAACAAAGAGCACCATGTTTCCTAACGGGAAGATATCCGCAAGGGTATGGCAGCGTAACAGAAAATAACCGTCCTGACCATTTTGGTCGGATAAGGGTGAAAAGGTGAGGTAAGAGCTCACCGGTTCCTGCAGTGATGCAGGAAGCCGTACGTCCCATGGGTTGTAAGACCATGTATACCGGCGCCTGAGGGTTGCTCGTCCGAGCCGGGGGGTAGGTCGCATGAGCCGTCCAGTAATGAACGGCCAAGATAAATGACGGAAACCGTAGCAGCCTCTTTCTGAGAGAGAGCTACTGGACAGAACCCGGCTTACAGACCGGCTGCTTTGTTTGAATATAAAAAAAGGCGCTTCAATCGGAGCGCCTTTTGTACATTATTGTTTTAACTACTTAAGTTTAAACATATTATCATCCATTGGAATATTCTTGACTACTTTGTCAATCATTATCATTGCCATTTCCGTACCATTGGCATAGGTTGTCGTTGTTCTTGGAAACTTCAATCCTTCAAAGTCGGTATAGTCAGAAATATATGTTTCAACAGCCATTTCCATACCCATCTGGTTAACGTTAGTTTCTGACTTCACCTGCAGGTATGACGACTTGTCTATATAGACTGTTACTATTTCTCCGCCAGGCATTGTTGCTTTTATTTTCCATGCAGGTTTTCCGTCGACTGCTGCTTCACCTGCCATTTCCAGAATATTATCTTTGAGATATGCTTCCAGGTCAGCGGAAAACATGACCTGATCCTTAAGTTTAGCTGCATCTGCTGGGGGAAGGTCAATTGCATCACTGCTGCCCATCATGGGATTAATCATATACCCCCGGGCACCATCATATGCCTGAATTACTGACATTCCCTGAACGGTCATCTCAATCCTTACCATATTGGGCTTCTTAATTGAGATAATTGTAGGTATCTCCATGCCACCCTGGTAAGCCTTGGCTGTAATCTGTAGGGTAGTTGCATTTCTGTATGCTTCCATTGCAGAGACCTCATAGTTCTTCTTTACGATTTCTTCAAGTGTCTGCGCGTTAAGTGGCATGATAGCCACAATCATAAGCATGATAATAATTGATCTTTTCATCTTAAGCTGGTTTATATAAATACTAAGTGGGTTTATAATAACTAAGGATTAGAAAGTAAATATAATCATTAATAGTCATAGATTCCTTTCCACATATCCCTGAGACGTATTTTTATTTCTTCTTCTCTTTTTGTGTCACCCGGAACATAGAAAGAGTTGCCGGCGACAGCATCAGGGAGGTAATTGTCCCTGACGAAGTGATTTTCATAGTTATGGGCGTATTTATAGTCTTTACCGTATCCGGCCTCTTTCATCAGGCTTGTGGGTGCATTCCTGAGATGGAGCGGCACCGGAAGATTCCCGGTTTTCTGAACTTCCTCCTGTGCTTTGTTGATGGCCATATATGCACTGTTACTCTTGGGAGATGTGGCAAGGTAAATGGCAATTTCTGAAAGTATAATTCTTGATTCAGGCCAGCCTGTAACGTTGACAGCTTCAAAGGCTGACTGGGCCAGCATAAGTGCGTTGGGATTGGCCAGTCCTATATCCTCAGCTGCAAGTATGACAAGGCGGCGTGCAATAAACTTCAGATCTTCACCTCCTTCAACCATTCTTGCAAGGTAGTACACCGCTGCATTGGGATCGCTGCCTCTTACTGACTTGATGAAGGCGGAAATTATGTCATAATGCATCTCTCCCTGTTTGTCATAGAGGGCCAGGTTTTTTTGTACATGGTCGAGTACCTTCTCGTTGGTTATTTCCAGTATGGCATCTTCACCTGCTTCTCCGGCCTCAAGGGATATTGACAGCTCAAGGGCATTGTAAAGTTTTCTGGCATCCCCGCCGGCTAATCGTATCAATGCATCATCTTCCAGTATATTGATACTGAATTTTTTCAGGTAATAGTCATGCTTCAGTGCATTGTCAATCATCTTTCTCAGAACCTCATCATCGAGTGGCTTTAGAATAAACACCTGGCAACGTGAAAGGAGAGGGGCAATGACTTCAAAGGAGGGATTTTCGGTTGTGGCACCTATCAGGGTTATCACACCCTGTTCGACTGCCCCGAGAAGTGAATCCTGCTGCGATTTGTTAAACCGGTGTATCTCATCGATGAAGACAATTGGATTGGGTTGATCGAGGAATCTTGCATTACGGGCCTTTTCGATGCATTCCCTCACCTCCTTTACGCCGGAATTGACTGCTGATAACCTGTAGAAGGGCCTGTTAAGCTGATTTGCTATTATTACGGCAAGTGTTGTCTTACCAACTCCCGGTGGTCCCCAAAGAATAAATGAAGGCAGGTTTCCTGATTCTATTATTTTTCTCAGCACACTGCCACGGCCGACAAGATGAGGCTGCCCGAAATAATTATCGAGATTGTTGGGTCTTAGTCTTTCTGCCAGTGGCTGGTTTGAGAACATCTCACTTTTTTCTACAAAAGTATAAATAAAGGGAGACCACACCGGCCTCCCTTTATAAATCTTTTCAGCAGTCACGTCATTTCGTCATTGATCTGCTGAAATCACGGTAGGCTTTAATAAGGTTGCCTAACTGAAGTGCAAGGTTCTTTGACTCGTTGAGAACATTCAGGTACAGGACTCCCGCCTTGGTGCCGCTTTCTCCCTTTTTGATCCTGCTGAGCTGCTTCTTTTTAATTCCCTCAATAGCAGCAATAAACTGAGACTGTTTGGCAAGCATTCCGCTTAACTCATCAAAATTGCCTGACTTCAAGACATATATGATAAAATTGCTGTACTCGTTGAACTCCAGACTAAGGCCTCTCAGCTCTTTCTGCTGATTCAGCGACAGGGGGGGGTGGTTATTCTCAACATGATTGAAGATCGGACCCGTCAGATAGGTTATTGAGTGGCCTGCCTCTCTCAGATAGTCAAAGACCTGTACGTAAAAAGCACCTGATTCTATATGTTCCTCACTTATCTTTCTTATAAAGAGATGAACTGAGTCTTTGCGCCGTTTAATGTCCTGATTCATTTCAGCAACTGATTTGCGCACCGATTTCAGCCGTTTGCGATCTTCCCTTATCAGGCCAATAATGCTTTTATCAAACAGTCCTGACATCATTATTATATTGGAAATCAAATAATTCTGGCACTCGGGAACATAATCTGACGCTTTGCTCTTTAAAGCAACATATTTCTTTTCGGTCTCTTCCTCCTTTTTGGTCCTTTTTCTATGGGCAAGGTAGCTGTACAGAATTATTGTTACAACCACAGGCAGCAGGATCAGAATACCCACCAATCCTGTTTTGCTCAGGAAAAGGGCCACCAGCAATGAGATGGTAAATGCTGCAAAGGCTGTTATGAACCAACCCAATACGACTGTAACGACACCTGATATTCTGTAAACCGCACTTTCACGTCCCCATGATCTGTCTGCCAGCGCGGTGGCCATTGCTACCATAAAAGTAACATATGTAGTAGAAAGGGGGAGTTTATATGAAGTTCCTATTGCGATCAGGGCACTTGCCACTGTCAGGTTCACAGAAGCTCTAAGCAAGTCAAACTTTGCTCCCTGTTCTTTCTGTTTTCTGGCCGACTCAGTCATGTCAAATCGGCTGTCAAGCCAGGCTATTAACCTGTCGGGCAGTATAAAACTGAAGAATCTGCCGATACCCACTCCCTGTCTGACAAGGAGGCGTGAAAACAGTGTCGATTCAAATCTCTCAATACCTTCATCCTGCCTGCTCAGGTTTATTTCGGTCTGCGTTACCGAGCGTGCTTTCTTTGAAAACCAGAGAGCAAGAACCATGACCAGTCCTGACAGCAGGAGGAAGGCTGTAGGTGTTTTGATAGCTCCTGCCAGACCGGTCATGCTGAACATCTCAGGAGCTTCTCCACTGGCTACCCATAGCTTGAACGATTCATAGCCGGCAAGCGGGACGCCTATGAAGTTTACCAGGTCGTTGCCTGCAAATGCCATAGCCAGTGAGAATGTCCCTACAAGAACAATAATCTTTAGTATATTGACCCTGAAAAGGGAATACAGCACCTGAAGAAAGATCGTCCAGCCGGCAAGGCTGAAGAGCATCAGCTTACCACTATTGTTCATTATCCATTCAACCATTTCCGGTTTCATCAGGGCGGAACCCTTGGCTCCCTTTATAATTATAAAGTATGTAATGGCAGTAATTGCTATGCCTCCCCATATTGAGCCAAGGTAACGGAAGTTGCTTTCATAGTTGAAAGAAAAGATCACTCTCGTGATATACTGGATAACCATTCCCACGGTGAAGGCAACTACAATGGAAAGAAGTATACCTGAGATAATTGTTAGGGCGCCTGAAGAGTTGATATAGCCAGAAATGCCTGAGCTGTCAGGGTCGGCCGATACTATTACCAGGGCAACGCCAACGCTCGCTCCGAGCAGTTCGAAAATAATTGAGACCGTAGTTGAAGTTGGAAGGCCAAGGGTGTTGAAGAGATCGAGCAGGATTATATCAGTAATCATAACTGCTACGAAAATTATCATAACATGGCTGAAGGAAAAGGCAGCCGGATTGAATATGCCTTTTCTGGCTATCTCCATCATGCCTGATGAAAAAGTAGCCCCTACAAGCACACCCACCGAAGCTATCAGCAGAATGACTTTTACGGGAGCAACTTTTGATCCGAATGCCGAGTTGAGGAAGTTCACTGCATCGTTCGCCACTCCTACGGCAAGGTCTGATATAGCCAGAAGAGCCAGTGCTATCAGAACAAAAATGTATACATTTTCCATTTGTCTGTAATTTGTTGCGAAATTAGTAACTGGTCTTATCCGTATGACTTATCCTATGTTAAGTTTATATTAAATTATCTATGGGATACTTGTATCGATGTGTCAATCAGATATCATTTACAGGGGGATAGAAAATTCTGAACTGCCCAAAAGTTGAACCATTTGGTACTTGAATAAATTTTAATAACTTGGCTAAAAATTTTTTTCAATAAATAAAATAAATTAATACTTTTAACAATCAATTTCTCTGACCCTGACAGATTATAATATAGATGTAACAAAATATTTATCAAGTATCTGAGTATATTCAAATATCAGACTAACTATGAAAAGGCCTCTCCTGATTGTAATCATTATCCTGGTAGTAATACTCGCCTTCCCTGTTTATAGTGTGGTAAGATGGGCTTTCCAGGAGAAAAAACCACTGAATATTCTGGTTTTGAATAAAACGGTACCTACCCTTGAAAGGGACACCCACAGATCACTGTTCTGGATATTTAACAATGAAAGGTTTGTCGACAGACAGAAGAAGAGTAACTACTCTTACAAGAAGGATTATTATGGTTTCTTCCCTCTGAAGCCCCTCAGGGAGAGACAGCACAAAAGAAGAGATTACAGGCTTGCAGAACTGATTGATCTTGCTGAAACATATGATGCTGTCTATTTTGCAGACACATATGGGGTCTTCTTCAGTGAATGGTACCAGACTGTCAACAGAACCAGGAGAACCAGAAAAATCTACGGGGGACTTAACAACAACGACCAGCTGCTTTTAGTGGAGATGCAGAAGCGCGATAAGCTGATGATACTCGAATACAACAGCTTCGATTTTCCAACTGCTGACCTTGAGAAGTATAAGGTGGAGGAGATGCTTGGAATTAAATCAACAGGCTGGACAGCAAAATACTTCGAGTCCCTCGATACGGTAAGGAATCCTGATTTCCCCATCTGGATGACAGGTATGTACAGGAAATACTATGGTAAGCCATGGACATTTAAGGGCAAGGGCATTGTATTTGTTAAAAACCGTGAAATAGTGGTTCTTGAGGACGAAAAGCATCTGGTTAACCCGCTGCCAATGGTTAAAACCGCAGAGGAGGATATTGAAAGACTTGGTGTTGCTGATTGTGTCCCTTTCACTCAATGGTTTGAAGTTATTGACAGCAGGGAAAATGATATAATTTCATATTTCCAGATACATACAAATGCCGCCGGTGACAGCCTTCTTGCCCAGAACTTCCTTTCAGATGTATTCCCGGCTGTGATAGCTGACCCTGAAAAGCACAGGAACTACTATTTCGCAGGGGATTTTGCCACTAATGATGTCAATTATTCATCATCATACCTGTCAAAGCACGGTCTTCTGAAAAAGAGCTACTACTCTGAAAATGACCAGAATGATCCCAGACGTTTCTTCTGGCTCTATTATAAGCCACTGATTACCTCAATTTTTACAGAGTATTACAATACACTTAAGCAATAAGGCCTGATCGCCTAAACTAACTTCTTATTGCAACTGCATCCACCCTTCTTAATCAGGTTTACTGATGAACAGAGGAGGGTGGTTTTTTAACTCTCAGACCTTTAATGCTTCGTATAGTATCACGGCGGGGTGCTTTGTCTGCCGGCCGGTACCGTCAGAAATATGGTGTCTGCAGCTTGTTCCGGGTGCTGATAACAGCACCTCACTGCCCGCATCTCTGATTTCAGGAAATAATACCAGTTCACCGATCTTGTTGGATAATTCATAATGCTCTTTCTCATAACCGAAGGCACCTGCCATGCCGCAACATCCTGACTTTATCTCCCTGACTCTGTAATTTGCCGGTATTGAAAGAGCTTTCAGGGTGGGGACGGAGGTGCTTACTGCTTTTTGCTGACAGTGAACGTGAACAAATATTTCGGCACTGTTGTCAGTGAAGCTCTGGCTTTTAATGTTACCCTTACTGAATTCTCCGGATATGAACTCTTCAAATGTCAAAACGCTACTGCTTAATTTTATGGCTTTCTCTTGCATTTCACCCCTTACAAGGTCAGGATATTCGTCCCTGAACGACAATATTGCAGAAGGCTCAATGCCAATCAATGGAATTCCCTTCTCTGCGTAGGGATAGAAAGTCTCAATGTTTTTTGCAGCAACAGACGCTGCTTCTCTCAGCAGTCCCTTTGAGATGTAAGTCCTGCCACTGACATTGCTTTTAACCGCCAGAACCTTGTAATTAAGCCTGGTAAGAAGCTTGACTGCCATTATTCCCGCATCAGTGTCATTATAATCGGTGAATTCATCCGTGAAAAGACAGACTTCAGCAACAGGACTTACAGGATTGAGTGAGTCGAGATTCTTCCTTAGCCATCTCGTAAGGGTGGTTCCATGTAATGAAGGAATGGATCTTTCCTGCGCAAATCCTGCAATGCTCTTGATAATTGAAGAGGTCAGTCTTCGGGATATGACAAGATTAAAAAGTGAAGGAATTAAAGAACCTAATCTGTTAATTAAGGTTATATTAGCTATTAGCCATGTTCTTAATGATATACCATGCTTTTCGTTCCAATGCTGAAGGAATTCAGCCTTGATTTTTGCAATATCAACACCTGAGGGACATTCTGCTTTACAGCCCTTGCATGAAATACAGAGGTCCAGAATGTCATATATCTCCCGGCTGTTCCAATCGCTGGTTTTTTTGCCAGGCAGATACTCAGTCAGAATATTGGCCCTGGCTCTGGTTGATAACCTCTCATCGCCGGTAGCCATGAAGGTAGGACACATTATTCCGCCAATTTTAACCGATTTCCGGCAGTCAGCTGATCCGTTGCATTTTTCAGCAGCCCTGACAATGCCTCCTGTATTGCTGAAGTCGAGTATGGTGTCGGGTTCAGCATTTGAAGTGTACAAATCATGCCTCAGGTGAGAATTTGACGGAGCGGCACCTGTAATAATACCGGGATTAAAAATGTTTGCCGGATCCCATGCTCTTTTCACTCGTTCGAGAAGTCTGTAGTTGCTTTCTCCCAGAATAACAGGAATAAATTCACCCCTGAGTCTTCCGTCACCATGTTCTCCGCTTAGCGAACCTCTGAATTTTCTGACCAGCAGAGCACTTTCCATTGCTATTTCCCTGAAAAGCAGAGCGTCGGAAGTATCCTTAAGATTAAGTACCGGCCTGACATGCAGTTCACCGGTTCCTATATGAGCGTGCAGTACCGTATCCTTTCCATACCTGGCCAGCATTGTTGTAAGCTCCTCCATATAGTCTGGAAGGTCTTCAGGTCTCACTGCAGTATCTTCGATCAGTGATACCGGCCTGGCATCTCCCTCCATATTGGAGAGAATGCCCAGTCCTGCCTTCCTGAGATTCCATACTCTTGCAGTATCTTCACCTGTAATAAGAGGAAAATGATAGCCAAAGCCCTCTTTTCTAAGGTCTATGGTGATGGCTTCAGCCTTCTCCGCGACCTCCTTTTCGCTGTTCCCGTTGATTTCAATTATGAGGATTGCTCCCGGTTCCCCCGAAATGAAGAATCTGTTATCTCTCTGGCTCAGGTTGTCCTTTGTCAGCCTTAGTATCCTGTCATCCATCATCTCTACCGCAGATGGATTATGAGACAGGGCTGTAAGATTGGCCCTGAATGCTTCTGACCGCTCTCTGAGGTGAACGCAGAGGAGGCCCTTGGCCGGAGGGGGCAGGGGAACGAGATTAAGTTTAAGTTCTGTCGCAATTGCCAATGTTCCCTCAGATCCCGCAAATAGTTTTGACAGGTTAAACGGGGGCGCTCCTTTTGTGAAAGGCTCAGTATTGAGCATGATGTCAAGGCAATAACCTGTGTTTCTTCTGGTTATAGAGGGATCGGGGAAGCCGTTTCTGATATTTTCGGCGTTGGCAGGGTTGGAAAGGATTGCGCTGACCTCACTGTATATCTTTGATTCAAGGCTGTTGCCGGCGGCAATCTGAGTGATTTCTACAGGGGTTATGTTGTTTAAAACTATCTCTGAACCATCACTCAAAAGACATTTTACCTCAAGTAAATGTTCACGTGTTGAACCGTATACCAGGGAGTGCAGACCACAGGCGTTATTGCCAGCCATGCCACCAATGGTGCATCGGTTTGATGTTGATGTTTCGGGTCCGAACTGCAGTCCGTGAGGCTTAAGGAATAAATTGAGCTCGTCGGGAATCACGCCCGGCTCGACCCTGACCCATCGTTCGGCAGGGTTGAACTCGAGTATAGCGTTCATGTGCCGTGATATATCGGCAATAATTCCATCTCCTACAACCTGACCTGCCAGGGAAGTGCCTGCCGCCCTTACTGTCAGTGACGTTCCATTGTCGTGGCAGAATCTGATCAGCTTTCTGAGATCGGAAGAATTGGCTGGCCATGCCACTGCAACAGGAGATAACCGGTACACCGAGGCATCGGTTGAGTAAATTGTACGTATTGCATCGTCATATGCCAGCTCCCCTTCGAGTTCCAGGGAGAGTGCATCAAGCCTGTCGCCAGAAATCATCCTTAAATCTTAAACTCCCAAATGTACAAAAACTATCACATCAAATTAATACCGGCAGCATCAGGTTTCCCGATGTTTTAGAATATGTCGTTACTGATTTTAATCATATGTAAATTAGTTGTTTAATAGAACAATTTTTTTGTACATTTGGGTCGGAGATTCGAAGACGTTTAAAATATTGATATACAATGGAATTAATTGAAAAAATTAAAGAAAGTGCACGTAAAAACAGAATGCGTATTGTGTTGCCGGAAGGTTTGGAGCCCAGGACCCTTGAAGCAGCCGACACAGTTCTGAAGGAGAATCTTGCTTCGGTAATCCTGATAGGCAATCCTGATGAAATAAACAAAATGGCCAGTACAAAGGGTTTCACCTCAATCTCATCAGCCAGAATAGTTGACCCTTTAAATCACCCTGATAAAGACAGGTATGTTGATATGATGGTTGAAATACGGAAGAGTAAGGGCCTGACGAAAGAAGAGGCTTCAAGGCTCATTGAAGACCCGCTATATCTTTCTGTAATGATGATTAAGGCAGGTGATGCTGATGGTGAGGTTGCAGGTGCTGACAATGCCACCGGCGACGTACTCAGACCGGCATTCCAGTTTGTAAAAACGGCTCCCGGCATATCAGTCGTTTCAGGAGCTTTTATTATGATACTGAAGGATAAGGAGTTTGGTGACGACGGAATGATAATGTTTGCCGATTGCGCCGTTCATCCTGATCCGACAGAAAGGGAACTGGCAGAGATAGCCGTCTCTACTGCTAAAACCTACAGGGCTATCGTAGGCGGGGAACCAAGGGTTGCCATGCTAAGTTTCTCAACAAAGGGAAGCGCAAAACATCCTATGGTAGATAAGGTTGTAAATGCAACCAGAATTGCAGGCGAAATGGCTCCGTGGCTTGATATTGACGGGGAACTTCAGGCTGATGCAGCTATCGTTGAGTCGATAGGACAGAAGAAGGCCCCTGGCAGTAAGATTGCCGGCAGGGCTAACGTGCTTGTTTTCCCTACGCTGGAGACAGGCAATATAGCCTATAAGCTGGTGCAGAGGCTTGCACACGCAGAGGCCATTGGTCCCGTATTGCAGGGGATGGCAGCTCCAATCAATGATCTTTCCAGAGGATGTTCAGTGAGTGACATTGTCAGTCTCGTGGCTATAACTGCGAACCAGGCAGCGGAGAAGCTTACAAAACAGAGTCAGTAATAAAAAATTATAAATAACAACCCAAATAAGAAATTTAATCAATCATGGTCGTATTAGTATTAAACTGCGGAAGTTCGTCAATTAAGTACAAGGTCTTTAAAATGAACGATAGTGCTGAATTAGTGGCGACAGGACTCATAGAGCGCATCGGTCTTAATGACGGAATTCTGACTCATAAACCTGTAGGTAAGGAGAAATATCATGTAATAGTTGATATACCCGATCATACGGTAGGAATCAACCTGGTTGTCAGCGCACTTCTCGACGAGAATCACGGTGTGATCAGTGATATCAATGAGATTAAGGCTGTTGGGCACAGGGTGGCACATGGAGGAGAGAACTTCAAGCAAAGCGTATTCATTGACAGTGATGTAAAGAGAGACATTGAAGCAGTATGCGAGCTGGCACCATTGCACAACCCGGCAAACCTTAAAGGTATTCTTTCTGTAGAAAAGCTGATATCAGGCGTTCCTCAGGTGGCTGTATTCGATACCTCATTCCACCAGACGATGCCCGATTATGCGTATATGTATGCAATCCCCTACGAGTATTATGAAAAGTACCGGATCAGGAAGTATGGATTTCACGGAACAAGCCACAAATTTGTTGCTCTGAAGGCTTCAAGGATGCTGGAAAAGAATATTGAGGACCTGAAGATTGTAACCTGTCATCTGGGCAACGGTGCTTCAATTACCGCAATTAATAACGGAATTTCTATCGACACTTCGATGGGTTTCACTCCTGTAGACGGTCTGATAATGGGTACCCGTACAGGTGAAATTGATCCCGGCGTTCTTCTATATCTTGCTGACAAGGAGGATCTTAGTGTTTCAGGCGTCAATAACCTCATAAACAAGAAGAGTGGTGTTGCAGGTATATCAAAGATATCTTCTGATATGCGTGACCTCGAAATGGCTGCTGAAGAGGGTAATAAGCTTGCCCAGCTCGCGCTTCAGATGTATGCCTATAAGGTTAAGAAGTTTATAGGTGCCTATATTGCTGCTATGAATGGTATTGATCTTCTGATATTTACAGGTGGGATTGGAGAGAATGACTTTAACATGAGGAAGATGGTTTGCACCGGCATGGAATATCTTGGTATTGAGTTCGATCCGGAGACTAACCACGGCGTGAAGAGCCGGGATATTACCATCTCAAAACCTTCAAGCAGGGTAAAGGTTATGGTTGTTACCACAGACGAAGAACTTGTAATTGCGACTGATACAAAGAATATTGTTGAATCTTTAGGCCTCCTGAAATAACCCAATAATCCCCCAGACTATGATAATAAAAAAGTTAAGCGATCTTAAGAATATTGCGGCCAGAGGATCAAAGAAAAGGCTGGTGCTTGCCGCCGCACAGGATCCATTCTCTCTGAATGCGGTTATGAAGGCTCACCGCGACCACCTGATTGAACCTGTGCTTATCGGAAGAGAGTCTGAGGTAGTGACTCTTGTAAAAGAGTTTGGATATGAAGCCGGTAATATTACCATTATTGATGAGCCGGACATGGAGAAAGCCATCGAGCTATCCGTGAAGATGGTCAGCAATAATGAAGCAGACGTATTGATGAAGGGAAAAGTCGGAACATCCTCACTCTTGAAAGCGGTGCTTAACAAGGATTGGGGACTCAGGACAGGTAACCTGCTTTCCCATTTTGCCCTTTTTGAGGTAAAGACATATCATAAGCTGATTGCAGTAGCTGATGTAGCGATGAATATAGCACCCAACCTGCAGGAGAAAATAGCCATTGTCAATAATTCTGTATCATGCCTTAACAGGCTCGGAGTGTCAATGCCCAAGGTAGCGGTTCTGGGAGCTGTAGAGATGGTAAATGAGAATATGGAGGCCACCCTGCATGCGGCTCTTCTCTCAAAAATGAATCAGCGCGACCAGATTAAGAATTGCATTATAGACGGTCCGCTTGCATTTGACAATGCTGTAAGCTTTGAGAGTGCCAGGCATAAAGGAATAATGAGTGATGTGGTAGGAGATACAGATCTGCTGTTAATGCCTGATATTGAGGTTGGTAATGTATTGTATAAATCACTTGTCTTCTTCGCCAAGGCCAAAGTGGCAGGAGTTATTCTCGGAGCCAGTGCTCCGATAGTACTTACTTCACGGTCAGATTCTGAGGAAGCCAAATACTACAGCATAATTCTGGCAGCTGCTGCCAGTTAGTGTTTAACTTACTTTCCGGTTCAATGATAACCAGACTTGATGAGTTGATTTCACATGTGAAATCGGCAGGAAAACGGTATCGTATAGCAGTTGCCTGGGCACAGGACTCCAATACTGTCGGCGCTTTAAGAAAGGCATGCGATGAAGGCTTTGCTGAGCCTGTTATGATCGGGAAATCATCAGAAATAGAGAGGGTTGTGAGAGAGACCGGCTTCAGTCTTGAAGGCTTCACAATTGTCCTTGCTGAGAATGAGACTCAGGCCGCGGAGAAAGCTGTCTCAATGACCAAAAGTGGTGAGACAGATATTGTCATGAAGGGTCTGATAGGCACTGATAAGTTCCTTAAGGCTGTTATGGATAAGGAGAAGGGCCTTCTGCCCCCCAAAGCAGTGATGACCTATGTCTGTGCAATTGAAATACCAGCTTACCGAAAGCTGCTTTTTGTAACCGATCCTGCAGTAATTCCATTCCCCGACCTTGACCAGAAGGTAGCGATGGCAAACTATGCGATCGGGATGGCACACAGGTTTGGAATAGAAAAACCCAGGCTGGCGCTTATTGGAGCCACTGAGAAGGTAAGCAGGCACTTTGAGAACACCCTCGACTATTCTGCTATGTGCAAGATGGCCGAAAGAGGGCAGATCAGTAACTGTATTATTGACGGACCACTCGATCTGTTTCTTGCCTGCGATCCGGCCAGTGTAGGTATTAAAGGAGTACCTACTCCGATTGAAGGTGATGCAGACATACTGTTGTTCCCCAATCTTGAATCCTGTAATCCCTTTTACAAAGGAGTTATGCTGTTTGGTCATGGAGAGCTGGCGGGTATTATCTGCGGACCATCAAAGCCTGTTGTCGTAATGTCAAGAAGCGAAAGTGAAAGATC
Source organism: uncultured Rikenellaceae bacterium (assembly GCA_964568875.1). Taxonomy (GTDB): domain Bacteria; phylum Bacteroidota; class Bacteroidia; order Bacteroidales; family VadinHA17; genus SLNP01. The sequence continues at coordinate 229,752 of CAZMSH010000001.1, forward strand.
AAAATATTATTGCATTGCACTTTCATGCCTTATGGCTGAATAATAATCATTAAAAAGTTTAATCTCATGAACAAGAGGCTTATTTTGGTAATAAACCCCGGTTCAACCTCTACAAAATTCGGAGTCTTTGAAGAAGAGGAGATGCTGTTCGATGTAACACTTCGTCATTCAAGTGAGGATTTGAAAAATTTCAAAAAAATAACCGATCAGTATTCATTCAGGAAAGATCTGATTCTGGCTGATTTGAAGCAGAGAGCTGTCAGTACAGGTTTAATCAGGGCAGTAGTGGGCCGGGGTGGCCTTGTGAAACCTATTGAATCAGGTATATACAGGGTCAATGAAGATATGAAGGAAGATCTGCGCAAGGGTCTGATGGGTGAACATGCCAGTAATCTGGGTGGCCTGATAGCTGATGACATTGCATCCTCCCTTGGCAACGCAAAAGCATATATAGTTGATCCGGTAGTAGTCGATGAGCTGGAACCTCTGGCAAGGATAGCAGGACATCCTGAATTCAAAAGGCTTTCAATCTTTCATGCACTGAACCAGAAGGCTATTGCCAGGACGCATGCCAGGCAGGTTGGCAAAAGGTATGAGGACCTTAATCTTATTGTGGCTCATATGGGAGGAGGTGTCAGTGTAGGCGCTCATAAAAAGGGAAGAGTAATTGATGTTAATAATGCCCTGAATGGCGAAGGTCCGTTCTCGCCAGAGAGATCAGGGGGACTTCCGGCAGGTCAGCTGGTTGATATCTGCTTCAGTGGACGTTATACCAGGGATGAGATAAAATCGATGATTACTGGTAAGGGTGGCATGGTAGCATATCTCGGGACAAATGATTTCAGGGATATTTGTAAAAGAGCTGAGGAGAACGATGCTGAGGCAAGACTTATACGCGATGCTGCGGCTTATCAGATATCAAAGGAGATAGCATCCCTGGCAGCAGTGCTTAAGGGAGAGGTGGATGCAATAGTCCTTACCGGGGGAATGGCTTATCAGACCTCACACGTTGATATAATAAGGGAGAGAACAGGATTCCTGGCTCCGGTGTTTATCTATCCTGGTGAGGATGAGTTGAAGGCTTTGGCTTTCAACGGACTAATGGCCCTGAACGGACAGATTGAGGTGAAAGAATATTCAGGGAGTTGACAGGCTGAAAGGCAATATTTTACCGTTGAAATACCGGTTACCGTTTATTGCAAAATCAGCAATGAAAGTTCCTGCTTCACTGGCACTTACCAGGGCCTTGTAACCCGGGAATGCCTCTTCAAGCATTTCAGTCTGAACGGCTCCCGGACAGATACAGTTGACACTGATTCCCATTTCCGTAAACTCAGCAGCAAGTGATTCAGTCAGAGATGCCAGGGCCGCTTTGGAGGCACTGTACCACGAGAGACCCGGAAACTTAATGCTACCCTGGAATCCTCCCATACTACCTATGTTGACGATATGCGAACCACTGCCGAAGAACGGAATCAGTTGCCTGATCAGGAGTGCAGGACCAAAAAAGTTGGTTTCAATTATCTCCCTCGCTTTTAACTCTTCCGATTCTGCAAAGGGAGACTTGTACAATATACCTGCAAAATTGATCAGGACGTTGAGTTTGATGTTTTCCCTTTTAAGGTGATTTTTAAGCGATTCAAGACTTTCTTCCGTCAAAGGGGTCTCTGATACGAATGTGGATATGTTTTTATTGACAGAGCTCTCTTTCAGGCTTGTAAGGGCATTTTTATTTCTGCCTGTGACCAGAATCCTGTTTTCACGGTTTTCAGACAGGATTTCAACAGTTGCCCTGCCCATTCCCCTTGTTCCTCCGTTAATAAGTATATTCATGGTTCCAAATATTATATTTATGGTTTTTTCGTTTAAATTTCGGACTTTTTGGGTAAAGGTATAAAATGCATCGAAACCGAGAATGAATTATTCTATGCAAATAGGTATGAGAAGAGTTTCAGGAATCGCCGTAATAATCGGGGTGATACTCCTGGGCGGAATATCCGAGACAGCAGCGCAGGGTTCCCGCGGTGATGCACCACCGCTCAGGGAAAGAGTTTTCTTTGCAGGGAATATGGGCCTTCAGTTTGGAACCTACACAAACATACAGCTCTCGCCGGCAGTTGGAATATGGGTTCTGCCCAGACTGGCAATTGCGGCGGGCCCTACCTATCAGTTTTACAAGGATCCATTCGGCAAAACAGACATCTGGGGACCCAGGGCGTATACACAATTCCTTTTTATTCAGGACATTAACAACCTGATTCCGATAGGAGTAGGCATAGGAATATATTCTCATATTGAATATGAAGGATTGAGCCTCAAGAGAGACTTCTGGCAGAGCTATACAGCTGAAGGAAGGTTTTTCGTTCATACGGCACTGGCCGGCTTTGGCATAAGCCAGCAGATGGGTACCCGCTCAGCTCTCACTCTTACAGTATTATGGGCCCTTAACGACAACGGGTACGAAATCTACAGCAATCCTGAAATAAGAATTGGATTTGTTTTCTGACACTTCTTTCGCAATTCTGTCTCAAAACATCACTTTCAATTTTAAGTTAAGAAGTAATAATCTTATTTTTGCCGGTTTAATAAAAGATATGAAAGTAGAAAAGCACAAACATGTCTCCTTGCTGTATGAGCTCAGGGAGAACAACAAGGATGGAAAAATAATTGAAGAACTCAATCCCGAAAGGCCACTCTCATTTGTATATGGGGCCGGCAGGCTGATTCAAGGATTTGAGTCAGGCATTGCCTCTCTTGCGGCCGGCGATGAGTTCAGTTTTACCGTTCCCGCAGGAGAAGGTTACGGAGAGAGAAGAGAAGAGATGATCATTGACGTACCTGTTGAAGTGTTCCACAAAGAGGGAAAACTTGATGAGTCTGTATGCTTTGTAGGAAATACAGTGCCTATGGCTGATTCTCAGGGCAGAAGAATTGATGGTGTTGTAAGTGAGATTGGACCAGAGACCGTACGTATGGACTTCAATCATCCCATGGCTGGTTGTGATCTCTGTTTTACCGGAAGGATAATAGAGGTCAGAAATGCTACTGAGGACGAAATCGCAGGTAGTAACCATGGCTCTTCATGTTCCGGCTGCAGCAGCAAGGGTAATGCCGGAGGATGCCACGGAGAATGCTGATTCAAAACCATTTAATTAGCACTATATGAAGAAGTCAAACAAGAAAAAATACCCTGTATGGCTTAAGATCCTTATTGGGATGTTTCTGGGGATTATCTGGGGATTGATAGCGACGCGCACCAATCTTGAAAATTTCACTACCGACTGGGTAAAGCCATGGGGTATGATATTTATCAAGCTCCTGAAGCTTATTGCAGTTCCGATAATCTTTATCTCGCTGGTAAAAGGTATCACCAGCGTTACTGATATAGCCAAGCTGTCAAGGATTGGTCTTAAAACCCTTGGTCTGTATGTAGTTACTACGGCAGTCACTGTTGTACTTGGTTTACTGGTTGTTAACACATTTAAACCGGGTGAATCATTTTCTGAGGAGAAACGCAGGGAACTGCAGGAGGTCTATTCTACTTCCGCAGAGGAGAAACAGGAGGTGGCAGGAAGCGTGAGGGAACAATCGCCGCTATTCTTTTTTGAGGATATGGTACCTGACAATATTTTCAAGGCAGCAGGAGACAATACCAAAATGTTGCAGATTATTTTCTTTGCGGTTCTGTCTTCAATAGCCATGATATTACTGGAGGCATCGAAGGTGACAGTTGTCCATAATCTAATTGACAGCCTTAACGAGATTATGCTCAAAATTGTTGATCTTATTATGGCATTTGCCCCGATAGGAGTTTTCGCACTGCTCTCGGCACTTATTACCGACTTTGCCGGTGATGTGCAGCTGTTCGTTGCTCTCGGAAAATATGCCTTTATTACCTTCTTTGGTATTGTAGCAGTGCTCATAGTTTTTTATCCACTACTGATTCTGTTGTTTACCAAAACCAGGATCAAGGATTTTCTGAATGCAATATTCCCCGCTCAGTTGGTCGCGTTTACTACCAGTTCAAGCGCCGCCACACTGCCTGTTACCATAAAGCAGTGTACAACGAAGCTTGGAATATCAGAAGGAGTGGCAAATTTTGTTCTACCGGTAGGAGTAACCATAAATATGAACGGATCTTCTTTCTACCAGGCGATTTCAGCAGTATTCATAGCGCAGGTGTTCGGACTGGACCTTAGCATAACCCAGCAGCTTACCATTGTACTTACGGCAACACTTGCCTCAATAGGGGCACCGGGAGTACCCGGAGGGGCTGTAATAATGCTTGTCATCGTACTGGGCTCTGTGGGTATACCAGCAGAAGGACTCGCTCTTATCCTGGGAATAGAAAGGCCTCTGGATATGATACGTACCGTGGCAAATGTTACCGGCGATGCAACTGTAGCTACCATTGTAGAGGCAAGTGAATCAAAAAACAACCACAACTGATCAGGTAGCAGCCTGTGATATAATAACCATTGGACAATTATTCCGACAATTAACCAGATATGATGAAATCTAACCGGGGCACACCACCCCGGTTTTTTCATGGCTTAAAATTAATAATAGTTATATCTATACCTATAACCATATTAATCAGCTATTTGTAATGCTTTTAAGTATGGTTTTAACCCTCTGAGAACTGTCTGTTCATATTTACCTGGTAATCCGCGCGTGAATTTATCTTTCTCTTTCATTTTAACTTAATAAAAGCCTTTATCCAGTTCCCGGTTAACGGTAAAAGCCGTGCAAGTAGTCATAATTACATTTGTAATCAACCTGACAGCATCCATTTATATTGGTTGATTATACATATGTAATTATTATTGATGTATAGATGTAAATTTGAGTTGATATTGGTTAATACAATTCATATAATACTCTAAATCAGACTAATACCACTATTTATATACATTATTAAATACTATAATAACGACATTAGAGTCCTTCTGTCTGCAATAAAATTTAGATTCAACCCATAATATACATGTTAATCAGTTTATTATATATCTAATGTAAAGTAGTACTCCAATAAAAAGAGTCCTGTTTTGTACTCTTGATTCAATATTTAGAAGTATAATTAAACTGACACAAATACTGTAATTACAAATGTAAATCAAATAAAGTTATTGATGTAAATCATATAAGTTTTACATTTGTAATTAAGTATGTAATAATTATTGTTATGAAAGACAGGATAATCAGGTTTTTAAGCAGCGAGAACAAGACCTCGGCTCAGTTTGCTGAAGAGATTGGGGTACAACCCTCGGGTGTTTCACATATTTTATCGGGGCGGAACAACCCGAGTCTTGATTTTGTTTTGAAGATGCTTACCAGGTATTCCTATCTGTCGCCCGAGTGGTTGCTCTTTGGTAAGGAGCCTATGTTTCGCTCAGTTGCACACCCCACTCTGTTTGATAATATCCCTGATTCACCTGCTTCTGTTGAAAAGGAGGTTGAGGAAGGTTATAAAGACAGAGACCGTCCGATGACTGACTATATGAATGAGGAATTGCCTTCCGGGTCCTCGGTACCGGAAGATATACCTCAGGTTAAACCTGCCTCAACAGGTTCAAGGATACCTGATCGGATTATATTTTTCTACCGGGATAAGAGTTTTGAGGAATACAGGCCTGGATGACCAGCTTTCCGGAACCAATTTTCATACTACTCTTTCAGGTTAGCGATGATAAGGCTATCTTTGGGAAAAAATAAGCAGCTATGTCCAGGTTTATCCGTGATCTGAAGGTTCTGGAGAACATTAAGTTAAGTAACGATTTCTATTTAATGACACTTGAGACCGGCATGCCTGGTCTTGAGATACACCCCGGTCAGTTTATTCAGATACGGATTGATGGCAGCAGCAGCACCTTTTTGAGGCGTCCCTTTTCAGTTCACGACTATGATACCGTAACAGGTAACATGAAGCTTCTAATCCATGTTGTCGGTGCCGGCACCAAAAAGCTTACCGAATATAAATCAGGGACTTCTCTAAATGTAGTTTTTCCTTTGGGCAATTCATTTTCCATACCGCAGGAGGGAGCCAGAGTACTGTTAATGGGTGGCGGATGTGGTATAGCTCCTCTCCTGTACCTTGGAAGGGTGATCAGAAAAAATGGGATTATTCCTCAGTTTCTTCTGGGTTTCAAAAGCTCCGGCATGATAATGCGCCTGGAAGAGTACAGAGACATTGGTGATATCTGGCTGACGACAGAAGACGGCAGCGCCGGTGAAAGAGGTCTTATTACAGATCATCCCAAACTGGCAGCGTCATCATTCGATATGATATACTGCTGCGGGCCTGATGCGATGATGAAGGCAGCCGGACGTCTTGCCACGTCAATGGGCTCTGAATGCGAGGTCTCCCTTGAGAATCTGATGGCATGTGGCTTCGGTGTATGCCTCTGCTGTGTAACTGAAACAACCAGGGGAAATCTTTGTACCTGTATTGACGGACCTGTTTTTAACACAAAGGAACTTAAATGGTAGATCTTTCAGTTGACCTAAATGGTCTGAGACTCAAGAACCCTGTAATTACCGCTTCAGGAACATTTGGTTACGGTTCTGAGTTTGATGATTTTTTCGATGTCTCCAGACTTGGAGCGATAATTCTCAAGGGTATCACTGCTGCACCACGTGAGGGTAACCCTTACCCAAGGATGGCAGAAACGGCATCAGGTATGCTCAACTCAGTCGGACTCCAGAATAAAGGTATAGAACACTTTGCAACAGAGATATATCCTGTAGTATCAAAGTATGATACAGAGGTTATCATCAATGTTAACGGCAGCAATATTGAGGAGTATATTAAGGTTGCTGCAAGGGTCGCTGATCTTGATAAAATAAATGCCATTGAGCTGAATATCTCCTGTCCGAATGTTAAAATGGGGGGCATGGCATTTGGAACGCACAGGCATAGTGCCAGGGAGGTAATACGGGAGATCAGAAAGATTTGGAAGCGTCATCTGATGGTGAAGCTTTCGCCTAATGTGACTAATATTAATGAATTTGCTGTAATTGCCCAGGAGGAGGGGGCTGATTCCATATCACTTATTAATACATTGCTGGGAATGGCAATTGACAGTGAGTCGCGAAAGCCCAAACTGGCGACAGTTACGGGCGGATTATCCGGCCCGGCTGTTAAACCTGTGGCGCTGAGAATGGTATGGCAGGTGTCAAAGGCTGTTGCCATACCTGTTGTCGGACTAGGCGGGATTATGAATTCATCAGATGCAATTGAGTTTATGTTAGCAGGCGCTTCTGCAGTTCAGATTGGTACAGCTTCATTTGTGGAACCGGATAGTTCAGTCAGGATTATCGACGGTATAAATGATTACTGTACGCGACATAATATTGGAAGAGTCAGTGAGATCACCGGTTCCCTGAGTATTTAAAAATTGTCAACAGAGACTGTTTTATACCTGATAAATTTTGTAAAGTAAACAGATTGGATTATTTTTAATCAGTAACAAAAATCTACCGTTTATGGCTGAAAACTTACAGATTGATAATCTGGACAGGAAGATTCTGGATATCATCACCAAGAATGCCAGGATACCATACCTGGAAGTTGCACGGGAATGCAATGTCTCAGGAGCAGCAATCCATCAGAGAGTTCAAAGGCTAATTAGAGTAGGAGTGATAAGGGGATCCGAATTCAAGGTCGATCCCGTAATGGTAGGATTCAAGACATGTGCTTACATAGGTATATTTCTCGACTATCCTGGCAACTACAGGGAGGTTGTCAGCAGGCTGCAGGAAATTCCTGAGGTAATTGAATGCCATTATACAACCGGAAACTACTCACTGTTTATTAAGGTATATACCCATGACAATGAACATCTGAGAAATGTTTTAACTGATAAGATACAGGTTATTCAGGGTATTGTCAGAACGGAAACCCTCATCTCCCTGGAAGAGTCTATCAACAGGCAGATACCGGTACTGTCAAAATAGAAAGGTCATTTGTTTTGCCGTTACTAATAAATAAAAAAGGCAGATATCAAATCCGCCTCTTTTCAAATTATCCTCTCGCTTTTTGTGATCCAGCTGGGGCTCGAACCCAGGACCCCATCCTTAAAAGGGATGTGCTCTACCAACTGAGCTACTGAATCAGTTTTTAATTTGCGAGTGCAAAGTTACTTTTTTTTTTATTTTTGACCAAAAGAAATTTTACTTTTTCAAATATATACCGCTCATTATTTTAAAAGGGAATCAGGAGGTAATATTAAATATTTTGTAACCAGGGTGTTATGATCAAAAGATTTATTAATAAGGTAGTTATAGTAACAGGAGCTTCATCGGGAATAGGAAAGGCTACTGCACTGGAGTTTGCAAAAATGGGCGCTAAGGTGGTGCTGGCGGCCAGATCGGAGGATAAACTCAGGAGTATTGTTGATGAGATTAACAGTCTGGGTGGTGAAGCTATTTATGTCGTAACGGATGTGTCATGCGAGACAGATTGCAGGCTTTTGGCAGAAAAAGCTGTAGAGACATACGGAGGGATAGATATTCTGATCAATAACGCCGGAATATCAATGAGGGCCCTCTTCAGTGAGGTTGATCTCTCCGTCCTTCGCCAACTGATGGATGTTAATTTCTGGGGCACAGTATATTGTACAAAATACGCACTTCCTTATCTTCTAAAAGGAAAGGGCTCCCTTGTGGGTGTCTCGTCAATTGCCGGCTTCCATGGTCTGCCGGGAAGAACAGGCTATTCGGCCTCCAAATTTGCCATGCACGGATTTCTGGAGACTATCAGAATTGAGAACCTGAAAAAAGGACTTCATGTAATGATAATATCACCTGGATTTACAGCCACGGAAATCAGATATCATGCTCTCAAGGCAGATGGCAGTGAACAAAAGGATTCACCCAGGGATGAAAACAATATGGACACACCCGAATATGTGGCCCGATGGATTGTAAAGGGGATAGTTAAGAGAAAACGCAATAAACATCTGACCTGGGAAGGTCGTCTTACGGCAATGTTTCAGCGTATAATACCTGACTTCGTTGACAAGGTTTATTATAATGAGATGGCAAGAGAACCCGATTCTCCTCTTAAATAGCATTATTAAATACCAGATTATCAGTATGTGATTTGCCTATGTTCTTTTTTTTTGCTGTTTGTTGTAATGAATTCCTAATTCATCCGTCTTTAGGGAAAAGATTTATTAACCAAAACAAAACAGTCATGAAAAGGATAATCTGGACAGTAGTATTAACGGCAACGGTATTGACCCTGTCGGGACAGGGCACGGTTGATGCCATATTTGACAGTTACAAGGGCAAAAGCGGTTACATTACCGTAAATATTAATGGTGGACTTTTAAAACTGGCGGCAATGTTCGACAGAGAGGACCAGGAGCTTGCCTTTCTTGCGTCTTCAATATCAAGGATAAGAATTCTTGCTCCTGATGACAACAACAGGCAACAGGATGAGGGATTTTATGGCCGCGTCCTGAAAGAGCTTGACCTGTCTTCCTACGAAGAGTTTATGGATATAAACAGCAGCGGCGATAAGGCCAAAATACTGGTTAAAGCCGATGGTGATGTTTTCGTGGAATTCTTAATGATAGTGGGTGGTGATGACAACGCAATAATTCAGATCAAAGGCAGAATGAGCTCAGATGATATTAAGAAGCTCTCATCTGATATTCATTTTGTCACTAATGATCATATTACTTACAGATAGGTGCAAGATAGTGGGCTGAACTAATTATTCCGCAGTTAATGCGGACGATAATGTCAGAAAAAGAGTTTGAAAATATTGTTTTTAAAAGTGCCCGCAGGCTTTATTCTGTAGCTTTCCGCATCCTCCGCACGAAAGAGGATGCGGAAGATGCAGTTCAGGAAACCTATCTGAAACTTTGGAGAATGCGAACAGGACTTGAGCAGTATGATAATATTGAAGCTTTGTCAGTTACAATTGTCAGAAACCATTGTCTTGACATTATCAGGAAAAGGAAACCTGAGATTGCAGCCTGCAATGATTCTGTTGGTTTAACTTCAGATGCTTTTCCGACACCGTTTGAGGTTATCAGAGGAGCAGAAACGGCAGAGACGATTGAATCTATTCTGGACAGCATGCCATCGAATTACTCAGAGATAATAAGAATGAGGGATATAGAGGGTCAGGACTATGAACAGATAGCGGCGGCTTTGAGACAGAGCGTTAACAATGTCAGGGTTACTGTCAGCCGCGCGAGAAAAATGTTAAGAGATGAATACAGGAGGGTTGAATATGAAGAATGTGGATATACAAAAAGTGCTGGAAAAGTACTATGAAGGTCTGACTTCAGAGGCGGAAGAGCAGGATTTAATGGATTACCTGTTGTCTGAAGACCTGCCGGAGGAGTTTGAGGCTGACAGGGAGGTTATATGCTCGCTTCTGCGAATGTCGGAAGAAAATGAACCGACACCAGGCTTTGAGCAGATGATAATCAATAACGTCAGAAGGGACGGAAAGCCACATAAAAGAAGTAATGTAAGACAGCTATACTGGTCACTATCAGGCATTGCAGCAACTGTAATTGCAGCGGTATCTATATGGTTTCTTGCCGGAAATGCCAATGAACCGGCTGATACATTCAGTTCTCCGGAACTCGCATATGCCGAAACAGTAAGGGCTCTTCATACTATTTCCTCGGAGATGAACAGGGGCACTTCAGCTCTGTCAGGTCTTGAGTCGATTAACAGAGCTGCTGATGAGATGTCAACGGTTGAAACCACTGGAAGGCTCATGAGAAAAGGTTTTAACGTGGTAGAAGACATATATGGTAAACTGGGATCAGAAATTGATGAAAAAAAGTAAAAGAAAATGAAAAAGAGTGTGTTGTTTGCGATTATTGTGCTGGTAGTTTCTGTGACTGCCAATGCTCAAAGGAACCCAATAGATGATCTGTTTGAAAAGTACTCCGGAAAGGATGGAATTACGGCAGTATATATTTCAGGCAGAATGCTTAAGATGTTTTCTGATCTGTCACAGGAAGATCAGGAGGTGAATGATCTTGTCAGCAGATTGACAGCCATAAGAATCCTGTCGGTCGATGATCCGGTTATCAGCAAATCCCTCAATCTGTACAATGAGTTGGGTGGCAGTAGTTATTTCAAAGACTATGAGGAGCTTATGGAGATACGGGAAGGTGCTGACATCGTTAAATTCATGATAAAGGAGAATGGGAACAGGATAAGTGAGCTGATTATGGTTTCAGGAGGTCCAGGATCGAATGCGCTTATTTCCATAAGAGGTGATATAGATATTAAGAGTATCTCGGCTCTTTCCAAAAGCATGGGCATAGAGCAGCTTGAAGAGCTTGAAAAGATAGATCGCAAGCAGGAGATAAAAAAGTAATACGGTGATGCAACCACTATTCATCAGCTTTTGTCTATATTTATGCATTAACAAGAAATAGAACCAAAAGCTATAGAGTATGAAAAAGCATCAAATCTCAAAAATTTCTGCAATAGCAGCCCTGTTATTCTTTTTTAATTTTTCACTCCACGGTCAGATTGACGGAGAGTTCCTCAAAGGAGGCATCAACGATGGCACGAAACTGATTGAGGCTTACATATCACCATGGGCCAAGGCTTTTGGTGCCGGTTTTAGCGGAGGCTGGTACAATACGGCAAAACCTCACAAATTTGGTGGTTTTGATATAACCATCACTATAAATGCAGGGCTTGTTCCTGAAAGTGAAACCACTTTCGATCTTGCAGAACTGGGTCTTGAGCATTTTACACTGGTCAATCCTTCAGGGACATCTATCGCGCCGACTATTGCAGGTCAGCAACAGGATGGTCCGGAGTTACACTATGTCAGCAATATCAGTGGATATGATGTTGAACTGGCGCGGCTAAACTCTCCGGCAGGAACAGGCCTGAAATTCATTCCCGTCCCAATGGCACAGGTAGGAATCGGCCTTCCCCTTAATTCTGAGATTAAGGTCCGGTTCATACCTAAGCTTACCTACGATGAGTCTGATGTAAGCCTTTGGGGAGTAGGCCTTTTACACAGTATAATCCAGTATATACCGGGTAATGAATTAATGCCTTTCGATATCTCTGTTTTCGGAGGATATACAAGACTTAAGACTAATATCGGACTGGAAATCTACCCTGATTCTTATGCGGATTATGTGAATTATACTTCTGAAGATTTTACAGGACAGAAGGTTACCGGCATGGTAGAAGGATGGAATGCCAGTCTGATCGGGTCATTCAATCTTCCTGTAATCACAATTTATGGTGGATTAGGCTACGCCAGCAGCAGGACGGTGGCAGACGTAGTCGGAAACATTCCATTGCCAACTGCAGATGCTTCAAGCCTGCCGCCATCTGTAGTCTATACTGACGCAGGTGTTGTTAATGATATAACAGGTATAGAAATAGAGGACTTTTCAGGACTAAGAGCCAATCTGGGATTCAGGCTTAAGTTCGCCCTCTTTACCATACATGCTGATTACACCAGGTCACAGTATAATGTATTCACTGCAGGGTTAGGAATAAGTTTCAGGTAGATAAGAAGCGTATAACGTACCTGTTTTGGCGGGCCTGTTATAACAAGGCTTTTCAGAATCCTTTCAGGGTCATTGTTACTGTCGGTATCAGCAGCAATGCACCCAGCAATGCTAAGATGATTATAAGAGGGGTAACCCATTTTACCCACTTCTCATATGGTATTCTGGCAACACCCAGGACACCGATAAGCACACCTGAGGTAGGGGTTATCATATTTGTAAATCCGTCGCCAAACTGAAATGCCATAACCGTAGCCTGCCTTGACACCCCTATAAGGTCACTGAATGGTGCCATAATTGGCATGGTAAGGGCCGCCTTGGCCGAACCGGAAGGTATAACGATATTAATCAACGTCTGAATTACGTACATTATCTGCACCGATGCAATGTCCCCGACATCCTTCATTGCCGTTGAGGCCCCGTGAAGGATTGTGGCGACAACTTTTCCATCCTCCAGTATCACAATTATTCCACCGGCCAGGCCAACAACGAGTGCAGCAGGGAGAATATCCGATGCGCCCTCAATAAATAGCTTTGTTATCCTGTTTGGACTCTGGCTATATGCAATTCCTGCGAGTAATCCCATCGCAAAAAAGAGGCTCGCAATTTCCATAATATACCATTCATACCCCATCACACCTATTACAAGTATCAGAATAGTAAAAAGAAGAAGGTTGAGTATAAACATCTGAGATGATTTCCTTAATGAAGCAATGCCGGTAATTATGAATAAAATAGATACGGCAGGCAATAGAGGTAGTGTTACGGCTGATCCTGATCCGGAACCGGGATCTCCGAATTTGAGCGTTGAAAGAGGATTTATTACCGAAAAGATTACCAGCGTTGTCAGTACCAGCCCGAATACAATCCATGTAGCGCCTGATGAAGGTTTAACTGAAAAAGTTCCCTCCGAAACACTCCTGTTACGCCAGTATATATCCTCCTCATAGACTATTGATTTTTCGGGATTCTTCCTCACTCTGGCTGCATACCACAGTATATATGAAATACCGGCTACATTGATTACCAGCCAGCATATCAGCCTGTATTCCAATCCGCTAAAGAGAGGCAGTTCAGCAATACCCTGCGCAATGCCTATTGTGAATGGATTGAGAATGGCGCCAGCAAAACCAAGTGCTGCAGCAACAAAGCAAAGAGCTACGCCCGTTATGGAATCATAACCCATTGATATTGCAAGAGGAACCAGGATGATTATGAACGCAATAGTCTCTTCACTCATCCCGAAGATGGCTCCAAAGAGACTGAAAAGCATCATAATCAGTGTAAGAATGATATTGTTAACACCCAACGCCTTGAAGGCTTTGATTTTTTCAAGCCTGCCTGAGAAAGCCAGAAATGACATAATGCCACTGTCAATAGCTTTTGTCTCATTCATAATCCAGAAAGCCCCGCCAATCATAAGTATGAAGACAATAATACCGCTCTGTCTTACAAATCCTTTGTATAGGGCTGCGAAAACCTGCCATGTCTGAGGATTACTGTCAGTCTGACTATACTCAGGAATTGACAGATGATCTGTTTGTTCTAATGACTGAGGAACACTGTACTCGCCCCCGGGCAGCACCCAGGTAAGGATAGCAGATATAACAATTATCAAAGAGATTATGACATAAGTGTGAGGGAAGTTCCGTTTTTTCATGGTTCGGCAAATTTGATCCAAAAATATAAATTTGGAGCAAGAATAAGTAATTTAGCGGCTTGTCAGAGATTATCAGATGGATATCAATACAGAACAAAGCATTAATAATAGCTACAGAAGCCTTCTGAGGTCGTTTGCGGGCTCTATTACCCGTGACGACATAAAAGGTATAAGGAAAGCCCTTAACATTGCCATAAAGGCCTGTGAGGGTCAGAAAAGTAATACAGGAGTAAGTCCGGTTATACATGCACTTTCTGTAGCAAGAATTATTGCAGCTGAAATGAATCTGGGTACAAGTTCGACAATTGCTGCTTTATTGCATGATGCCACTGGTTATAATGAGCTGACAGATGAATGGGTTTCCGGTAATTTTGGAAGGCAGGTAACCACTATTCTTGAAGGGATAAGGAAGATAAATGCCGTAGAGATAAGGAGTACCGTAAGCCAGGCAGAAGGATTCAGGAAGCTCATTATGAGTCTTGCCGACGATGTAAGAGTAATTCTAATCAAACTCGCGGAGAGACTGGACGAGATACGTCATATTGAAGGAGCCAACGATAAGGTAAAGCTTCAGATTGCCTCTGAGTCATATTTTCTTTATGCTCCGCTAGCACATCGTCTGGGCCTTTACAACCTTAAATCGGAAATGGAAGACCTCTCGATGAAACAACTTGAACCTTCAGATTATGATTACATTGAAGCCAGGTTGCGACAGACGAGTTCGGCCCGAAGCAGGCTCATCAAAGAGTTCACTGCACCCATCAGGGAGAAGATGGAGAAGTCAGGTCTCAGTTTTACCATTAAAAGCAGAACCAAATCAATACACTCCATCTGGCAGAAAATGAAGAAACAGGGAGTGGAATTCGAGGAGGTATATGATATATTCGCCGTAAGGGTTATTCTCGATTCAGAACCTGACAGGGAAAAGGCAGATTGCTGGCAGGTATATTCTCTGGTAACTGATATCTATCAACCTAATCCAAGCCGCTTACGTGACTGGATTTCGATACCCAAATCAAACGGGTATGAATCTCTTCATACAACAGTAGTAGGTCCGCGTGGTAAATGGGTGGAGGTTCAGATACGAAGCAGGAGAATGGATGAGATTGCAGAGAAGGGTCTGGCCGCTCATTACCGTTACAAGGGAATCAAAGGAGACAGAGGGGGGCCCGAGGCCTGGCTGCAGAAGATGAAGGAGCACCTTGAATCATCAGCCGGGGCCGACGACACTTTTATTGAACGTGTTAAATCAGATCTCTATTCAGATGAAGTATTTGTCTTTACACCCAAAGGGGAACTGAGGCAATTGCCGGCAGGTGCAACCATTCTCGATTTTGCTTTTGACATACACACAGAGGTTGGCTCAAAGTGTGTCGGAGCCAAGGTAAACGGCAAGAATGTCACTCTGAAATACACCCTTAAAAACGGTGATCAGGTGGCAGTGGTTACTGCCAAAAACCAGAAGCCAAAAAGAGACTGGCTATCTGTAGTTGTAACCGGAAAAGCCAGAACAAGAATCAAACAGGCTCTGAATGAGGAGAGAGTGGCAGCTGCGGCTGAAGGCAAAGAGATACTGATGAGACGCATGAAAAACTGGAAAATTAATTTTTCAGATATAGCCGTCAACAGCCTGCTTGAAAGATATGGCTTGAAAAATGCACAGGATCTCTATTTCAAGATAAGCAGTGAAGATATTGACCTGCTTGAACTTAAGGAGTATTTACTAAAGCTTTCCGAAGAATCCGCCAAACCGCAGGGAATTACACAGTCAATATCCGACAGGAGTAGTACGCAGATTGCAGAACCAAAATATACAGACTATCTCATAATTGAGAACAGGGTTGAGGGTATAGATTATAAACTTGCAAAATGCTGTAATCCCGTCTATGGAGATGCAGTATTCGGTTTTGTCACAATTGCAGATGGTATTAAGATACACAGAACTGCCTGCCCGAATGCAGACAATATGATTTCGAGGTATCCTTACCGTATTGTACCGGCAAGATGGACCGAATCGCATCAAAGCCATGCATTTGTCACGTCAGTCAAGGTTTCAGGAATTGAAGATATTGGTATTGTATCAAGAATCTCTGATATTCTCAGTGAGCAGAAAATAACGGTCAGGAGCTTTAATTACAGAATGAACGAAGGACTGTTTGAGGGCATTATACAACTTACAGTACCAAATATAAACATCCTGAACGGCCTCATAAGGAAAATCAGGCTGATCAGGGGAGTCTCAAGAGCTGTCAGGACGGACCAGTAAAGAAAATATCTTCAATATGATAAAGAGCCTTCTGTTTGTTTCACTTGCGCCGGTAATCATAATTGCCCTTTATATTTTCATTCGTGATAAGTATGAGAGGGAACCGGCAGGAAGACTGACTATTGCATTGGTTGCAGGATTACTGATCGTGCCTCCTGTGATTGCCGTTGAGAGGTTTCTAATGCTGATGCCGGGAAATCCGGATGGCATAATGTATCATTTCTATCATGCCTTTGTGGTCGCCTCCTTTACTGAAGAGGGATTCAAGTATCTCGCTTATATTCTGTTGATTTGGAGATCGCGCGATTTTAATGAGAAGTTCGACGGAATTGTGTATGCAGTTTTCATATCACTGGGATTTGCCGCAGTTGAGAATATGCTTTATGTCTACAGGGGAGGATATCAGGTCGGTATGCTCAGAGCTTTTACTGCTGTTCCTGCTCATGCAATATTTGGCATATCAATGGGTTATCATTTTGGCCTGGCAAAATTCTACCCTGACGAAAGGAAAAAACAACTCAGGTTGGCTTTTCTTATTCCTTTTATCTGGCATGGGGCCTATGACTTTATTCTAATGGCCGGCAAATCAATGTACCTGATCCTTTTTATTCCGCTTTTAATACTTTTATGGAGGTCGGGATTCAGAAGGATGAAAAGCCTGTCGGATGTTTCAGTATACAGGATAACAGGATTTGGTGGTACTGATGCTGCAACTGCTATTAACCCTCCTGCCGATGGATCTGACGACCCTAATATCTCGGATCAGGCATAACAGGGAGCCTTGCCAGTTTTTCTGTCTCAATCGACGGATAGCCAAACTCTTCAGTCACTTTTCCGTAAATCAGGTATGTGCCGCTGCCACGGAAAGGATAATTGCTGAGGGATGCCGGGAAATGGGTTGTGTCAAAGTAGTTGCCATCAGGATCAATAAAACAGCCGAAATTCATCCATTCATTTCTGATAGTCTTAATATACTTCACTGTTACCAGATGGCCAACCATCCTGACTCTTCTTCCAATATGCCCCATCATTTCTGAAGCTGATATCTCTCCACGGAACCGGGTTACAAGCATGTCAAACCAACTCATGGAAACGGGAAATCCCAGTAATTCAGTCTCATCATAGGCATCTTCAAGTTTTCCGGTTACCAGGGAGGGCAGATTGAACTTCCTGACAGAAGGGGAGAAGAGGGTAGGAACCTGTGAACCATTCTTGCCGTTTACAAGCATATGAGCCTCCCATAACAGTATCGCTTTTGTTTTACCGGTGAACCTGAATGCCCCGGCCCTGATAAGAAGCACTACCTGCTCTGTTCCGGCTCCGCTTCTCATAATGAAATCATCGAGTCCGCCAAAATCCCCTCCGCTTCTTCTTATGGCTTCTATGGACATTGCAAGCTTATTGTCTATTCCGGATATATGAATGAATCCCAGATATATATCCTTGCCATATATAGCAGTAGTGTAGGTGCTCTTATTCAGGCAGGGCAGATTGACCACTGCTCCCCATCTTTTTGCCTCGTGTACGTAAACCCATGTCCGGTAGAAGCCTCCGAAGTTATTTATCACGGCTACCATGAATTCAAGGGGATAATGTGCCTTGAGGTACAGGCTCTGGAAGCTTTCAACTGCATATGATGCTGAGTGTGCCTTTGAGAATGAATATCCGGCAAATGACTCTATCTGACGCCATACTTCCCTGGTTATCTCTTCAGGGTAGCCACGTTGCCTGCAGTTGGAAAAGAACCGGTCGATAATCTTCTGCATCTCCGTTTTTGACCTGAATTTTCCGCTCATGGCCCTTCTGAGAGTATCAGCATCAGAAAGGTCAAGTCCTGCAAAATGATGACACACTTTCAGCACATCCTCCTGATATACCATCACCCCAAAGGTCTCTTCGAGCTGTTCCTTCATGACAGGATGGATATATTTGAATCCGTTACGATTATGGAACCTGTTGATATACTCCCTCATCATGCCCGACCGGGCCACACCGGGCCTTATGATCGAGCTTGCGGCCACCAGGGTCAGGTAGTCTGAGCATTTCAGCTTGTTTAACAGTCCGCGCATTGACGGACTTTCAACATAGAAACATCCCTTTGTTTCGCCTTTTCTCAGGTACTCCCTTACGAGCGGATCGTTCTTGAACTTCTGTATGGCATGTACGTCTACATCCTCACCCCGGTTGCGAGAGATTATCGATGCTGCCTCACTTATGTGGCCTATCCCTCTCTGACTGAGGATGTCGAGTTTCTCATATCGTAACTCCTCAGCTGTATACATGTCCCACTGTGTCACCGGAAACCCCTTGGGAGGGAAATCGAGCGCGGTATAGCAGGCAACCGGCTCTTCAGAGATAATGATACCACCGGCATGAATGCTTCTCATGTTGGGGTAGTCTGCGATTCTGGCCCCCATACCAAAGATTATCCCTGATACATCGCTTTTATTCAGGGGCAGTGATGGATTGTCTATCAGGCTGTCTATCTCTTCCTTCGGCAGTCCGTACACTTTTCCCAGCTCGCGCACGATTGATTTGCCGCGAAAGGTGTTCATAGTGCCGAGCAGAGCTGTGTGCTCCATGCCGTAACGCTTGAAGATGTAGTCAGTTACCTCGTCGCGTTCCTTCCATGAATAATCTATATCGAAATCCGGGGGTGAACTGCGTGCCGGATTAATAAATCTTTCGAAGTAAAGGTTTAGGTCTATAGGGTCAACATTGGTTATTTTCAGGCAGTAAGCAACGACAGAATTTGCACCGCTGCCACGTCCCACATGATAGAAACCTCTCGACATGGAGTATCTTATTATGTCCCATGTGATGAGAAAATATGAGGAGAAGCCGAGCCTGTCGATGATGTCAAGCTCATGTCTTACCCTGCGGGCGGCTTCAGCATTGTTTTTGCCGTATCGATATACCATGCCATCCCATGCAAGCTTTTCCAGCAGCAGCCTGTCGTCAGCCCGGCTGGCGGAGTATACCTGTTTGTTTTTGGGTCTGTCAAAATCAAAATCAAGACTACAATCCTCAATCAGCCGGATGGTGTTGTCAACTATTTCCTGATAGCTGCTGAAACGATCGGTAATCACCTTCCCGGGTATGAAATACTCATCGGCAGCACATTGTTGTGTGATATCCAGCCGGCTGAGCAGTATGTTGTTATCAATGGCTCTCAGGCAGCGGTGTATGTCAATGTCATCAGGTGAGGCCAGGGTAACCGGATGCAGTACCACCATTGAAGAGGGGCTGATTGCCGTAGCCAGCGTCAGCAGCCGGCCGGCCTCGCTGAGCCTGACGCCTATTAATTCATTATCAAATAGTTTGCGTTTAGGATATAAAGTAAGAGTGTAGATTATGTAGCACTGGCGGAACCCGGGAGCAGGAAAGGGGAGAGGTTCCCCGGAAATATTATGCCGCGAGAGGAATCCGTTTATTTCCCTGAATCCCTCATTGTTACGTGCGATGACTATATAAAGCAGTCTGTTCCCAGTTCTGAATTCAATGCCTCCTGCCGGTCTGATGCCTGCCTTCCGGCACTCCCTTACAAATTCAGGCATTGCTGAACTGTTGTTTATGTCGGTAAGCACGATCGATTCCTGTCCGTTGGCTGCAGCTGCCATAACAAGATTTTCAACCGGCATTGTGCCATATCGAAGACTATAATATGAGTGACAGTTTATAAACATCTATCTTCCCTGGAAAACTACATATTTTTTAATACGCTCTTCCATCATCTGCCTCTCCTTCATATCATTAGCGACTATTTTCAAATCGCGTTCCTGCCGTTCCTCTTCTGTCATTATACTTATGGCTTTGCGGACGGCGTTCCTTCCAAACCGTTTTCTCATTCTGTCTACAGCCATGTAGAGGCTTACCATTTCAGGTGTGTCGGTAAACATATCAAGCTGCCTCACTCCGTTTACCAGATGACTGAACCTGACGCCTATAAGCCGTATGAGCATTCGCCGCCGGTATAGCCTGCCGAACAGTTCCTTTGCCACGCTGACAAGTTCGTGATCGAACGATGTGTATGCTATACGCTTCTGAAGGGTGTGGGTGTCGAAATTTGAGTACCTGATCTTTACCGTGACGCATGATGTGAGCTTCTCCTTGCTTCTCAGCTCATATGCCAGTTTTTCCACCATTGAGGCAATAAGCTGGTTGAGCATGATAATGTCAGTGGTGTCTTTCTCGAATGTATGCTCGGTACTTACTGATTTCCTTTCGGAATAACTTATTACGGGAGTGTTGTCTATGCCGTTTGATCTTTTCCATATCTCGGTGCCGTTTTTACCCATAAGTGCCTCCAGCATCTCCGGAGGTATGTTTCTGAGTGTATATATGTCAGATATGCCCATCGAACGAAGCAAATGGTATGTTTTATCTCCTATCATCGGTATTTTCCGTATTGAAAGAGGATCAAGGAAGGGGAGTACCATCTCCCTGGAGACCTCTTTTTCACCGTTTGGCTTGGCCTCTCCTGTGGCAATCTTTGATACTGTCTTGTTCACCGATAACCCCATAGATATAGGTAAGCCGGTCTCTCTGGTTATATAGTTCCTCAGCTCGTGCGACCACTTTCTGCAACCATGAAAGCGGTCCATACCGGTAAGGTCTATGTAGTGCTCATCTACCGATGTCTTTTCATATACTGGCGCTTTCTCTGCAATTATATCGGTAACCATTCGTGAATACCTGGTATAGAGCTCCATGTCGCCTCTTATTGTAACTGCATCAGGACAAAGGTGTGCTGCCATCTTCATGGGCATTGCAGATCTGACCCCGTATCTTCTGGCTTCGTAACTGCAGCTTGAAACTACTCCCCGGTCAGACATACCTCCGATTATTACCGGCTTGCCATTGAGTCTGCCGTCAACCAGCCTTTCCACCGATACGAAGAAAGTGTCCAGATCGAGATGAAGTACCGACCTGTCGCTTCCTGATGTCAGAATGTTCCTTTTCATATCTTATTGTTAACCTCTTCTTTTCAGGTCTGTTTTTTTCTTTTGGTTCCCCCGAAAAAACTCTTTTTTTCTTGCTGTTTTAGTTTATTTGTTTTATATTTGATTAGAAATTAATCAAACTAATGACTACAATATAATCAAAAAAATCTTATTATGTACTTTGCAGATAACATAAAATTTTTACGGAAAAGGAGAGGCCGTACGCAGGATGAGGCTGCACTGGGTCTTGGTCTTAAGCGGTCGACTCTCAGCGGGTATGAGAACGGCGTTGCCGAACCCGGGATTGAAGTTCTTGTCTCTTTCTCGTCGTACTTCAACATTTCGGTTGATACACTTCTGAAGGTTGATATTACCAGGTTGTCGGAGAGTCAGCTTGGCGAACTTGAAAGAGGCTATGATGCGTTTGTAAGGGGCAGTAATCTGAGGGTTCTGGCTACAACTACCGATCAGTCGAATAATGAGAACATTGAGCTGGTGCCTGAAAAGGCCAAAGCTGGTTACACCACCGGCTATGCTGATCCTGAGTTTATCAGTGAACTCCCTTCTTTCAGGCTTCCTTTTCTTTCTGACAAAAAGAAGTACCGTACCTTTCAGCTTACAGGCGATTCAATGCTTCCGATACCTGAAGGATCATGGGTCACCGGAGAGTTTTTGCAGGATTGGTATAACGTTATTACAGGGCAGGCCTATATTGTCTTTACGCTCGACGACGGCATTGTATTCAAGATAGTTGAGAACAAGATAGGAGTGGGTGGCAGGCTTGTACTCTATTCCCTTAATCCTCTATACGATCCTTATGAAGTGCATATATCTGAGGTTAAGGAAATATGGCGGTTTGTAAATTATATCAGCTCTGAAATACCTGACCCGGTAATTCCCGAAAAGCAGCTTATCAGGACTGTTGCCGGACTTAAGCATGATCTTCAGAGAATCAAGAGCAGATTGGGCAGCGACATTCAAGACATTGATGAGGGGGTGTAAGGGCGTAAAGGCATAATGGCATATTTGATACTCTTTCCAATATCATGAAAAGCCTGCGTGATTTAGTCCAGGCTACAGTTAGAAATCTATTTTAGTATTTATATCATCACGGGTGCATCGAAGCTGAAATCATTACAGGTTCTTCAATCCCTTAATTGAGAATCCGTTATCATTGAGTGTCAGGGGAATGGCTAACCCCTTAAAAATTTCCGATGTTTTTATTTTGTAACTATTTATCCCTTCCGGTATAGAGAGGTCTTTCTCTTTATTGAAGGCGCTGCTTGCTCTACTGTCTGATTCATCGCCTCTAACTATTATCAAAGCACCTGGTATAATACCTTCTACCAGTGAGGGCGATTCACAAACAATCATACTGTCATCAGGTATTACTTCAAGTAATTTGATAAATGCAGGTACAGATTTTCCCTTACATGCCTGGATGTAGAACGAACGGGTAGCTCCTGATGCAAGCATACGGGAAGAATCTTTGTCCACAGTGCTGCTGATCTCCTCCCAGATTATGTAGTCAGTATGACGATGGATAAGTTTCAGATGCTCCTGAGGCTCGTGAAAATGACTGCTGATCTTAACTCCCGTGATATTGTAACTGCGGAACCTTTCGATTATCCGGCAGGCAACAGTTGTCTTGCCAACCTTGCGTCCGGTTCCGGCTACAATCACCAGTCCTGGCAGATGTATCATAGGGCAGTGGGTATCAGTTCTTGCGGAACGATTATTAAGAAAAAAACCGGCATCAGCCGGTCTCTTCCTCTATTCTTTGGTTAGCTGTATTATCAGCTGCACAATCTTTTCATATTCTGATGAGTCTATCTTGCCTGAGTAAACCGCCCTGCATACCCTGTTTTTATCAACAATCACGACACTGTAGTTGTCTTTTGGCATTCCCCATGTCTTTTGCAGTTCACCATCATAGTCAAACAGAATGGTAGTATCATATTTCTTTGCCTTATTTCCTGCGATAAGCCTTATGAGGCTGTTTGGTTTCCACGTTGACTTGCAGTCAACTATGCCGAATCCCTTGAAATATTCCTTGTCTATTCTTTTATCTATATCCACAGCCTTGTCAAGGTAATCATTGTACTCATCATTAAGATCTGATTCATCCGGATCAACATAGTTAATCTGAAGAACTTTTCCATCCCATGAGCTCATGGTAAAATCCTTTTTATCAGCATCGGGGAATGCCCATTCCGGAACTTTCTCTCCGACTTTGATCTTTAGCTGGCCGAAAGCATCTGTCCATGACAGAAGCAGAGTTGCCGTCAAAAGTGTAAGAATCAGCTTTTTCATATTCTTATTGGTTTAAATTATGTCGAAATATATGAAATTTTTATCATAAACTAATTTCCCTCGAATTATACCATTAAATCGACCTGGCATTACTACTTTTACGGCCTGAAATTATCACAAATGAAGTCTGTACGAAACATCGCAATTATAGCCCATGTTGATCATGGCAAAACAACACTGGTTGACCGGATAATAAAAGAGTGCAACGCTATTGACAACAGAACTGATCATGGAGAATTAATCCTCGACAGCAATGAACTCGAGCGTGAAAGAGGTATTACAATCCTGGCCAAGAATATAGCGGTAGAATACCAGGGTGTCAAGATAAACATTATTGACACGCCGGGGCACGCTGACTTCGGAGGTGAGGTTGAGAGAACTCTCACAATGGCTGACGGCGTACTCCTTCTGGTTGATGCACTTGAAGGACCGATGCCTCAAACCAGGTTTGTATTGGGCAAGGCCGTTAATCTGGGATTGAAACCCATTGTGGTGATAAACAAGGTCGATAAGGAGAACTGCAAACCCGGAGAGGTGCAGCAGGATGTCTTTGACCTTATGTTTAATCTTAATGCCAGCGATGATCAGCTGGATTTTGAAACCCTCTTTGGTTCCTCCAAATTCGGATGGATGAGCCATGACTGGAAGGAAAAAACTGAATCTATAAGGCCCCTGCTTGATACTATCATACGGGTGGTCGGTGAGTCCCAATACAGGCCCGGAACACTGCAGCTCCAGATTACCTCGCTTGATTACTCGAGCTATGTGGGCCGGATCGCTATTGGAAGAGTACTCAGGGGAGACATACGGGAAGGCGATGAATGTACCCTCTGCAAAAAGGCAGGGGTGTCTAAGAAGGTAAAAATCAAGGAGCTGTATACGTTTAAGGACCTGGGCCGCGAGAGAGTAACCCATGTTAGAAGCGGTGATATCTGCGCGGTTGTGGGCATCGACGATTTCGAGATAGGCGATACCATAGCAGACAACGAGCATCCGGAACAGTTGCCTAGAATTTCGATAGATGAGCCCACAATGAGTATGCTCTTTACTATCAATAACTCACCATTCTATGGAAAGGAGGGTAAGTTTGTCACCTCAAGGCATCTCAGGGACAGGCTTCTGAAGGAGACCGAGAAGAACCTGGCGCTGAGGGTTATGGTTACGGACCGGGAGGACAGCTTTATTGTGCATGGCAGGGGCGTACTGCATCTGTCAATACTCATTGAGACAATGCGTCGTGAAGGCTATGAGTTTCAGGTCGGAAAACCCCAGGTGATAATGAAGGATATTGAAGGGATAATATGCGAGCCCTTTGAAACACTGGTCATAGACGTCCCTGAGGAGCATTCAGGGAAGGTTATTGACTACGTAACACAGAGAAAGGGAACTCTTGAACTGATGGAGCCGCGTGGTGACATGCTGCACCTCGAGTTCGGAATACCCGCACGCGGGCTGATCGGATTAAGAAACAATCTGCTGACAGCTACTTCGGGCGAGTCAGTTATAAATCACCGGTTCAGGGGATACCTTCCATATGCAGGCGATTTGAAGGAGAGGCAGAATGGGTCGCTGGTATCAATAGAAGCCGGAATGGCCACAGGCTATGCCATAGACAGGCTTCAGGACAGGGGAAGGTTTTTCGTGGAGCCGGGTGAGCAGGTTTATAAGGGAATGGTAGTGGGCGAGAATACACGAAGCTCTGACCTCGATGTCAATATAGTTAAGGGAAAGAAGCTTACCAACATGCGTGCGTCAGGATCAGATGACAATATCAGGCTTGCACCCAGAGTAAGGTTCTCACTCGAGGAGGCAATGGAATACATCAAGGAAGATGAATACCTCGAAATAACTCCGGTATCCCTCAGAATGAGGAAAATATAAAATTCATACAATGACACAATCAATTACAAAGGAAGATAAGTTCACAAAAGGGGAGGAGCTGGCTAATGCCATCTCGCATCTTACCGGCGCCCTGCTGGGTATCGCAGCACTGGTGCTGATGGTTGTCTACTCAGCCAGGGTGGGTACGGCCTGGCACGTTGTTTCAACAGCAGTCTTCGGTGCCACGCTCGTAATCCTCTACCTCTCTTCAATGTTTACCCATTGGTTGCCGGCAGGCCGCACGAAGGAGTTTTTCTTCACAATGGACCAGATAGCAATATTCATGCTTATTGCAGGAACCTATACTCCCATGGCCCTGATCACCCTCCATGGCGCATTCGGGTGGGTGATTTTCGGAATCGAGTGGGGGCTTGCGTTTACCGGTATTGTTATAAAGCTCATGAAGCCGGTCAAATATGCTTCGGGCGTAAGTACTTTTTATATAATTCTTTACGCATCGATGGGCTGGCTGGTACTGATAGCCCTGGTTCCCCTGATAAAAACCCTGCCAGTTATGGGATGGATGTGGATATTGATAGGAGGAATCTGCTATACTTTTGGTATTTACTTTTTCAGGGCCCGCTTCAGGTATGCTCATCTGGTATGGCATCTGTTCGTGCTTGCGGGCAGTATATCACATTTTATGGCAGTATTTTTCTATATAATAGATATAAAGATATAGTATTCAGCTGTCTCCATTGGTTCAGTCAACCAAATGCTCAGATGGTTGTTATCTTAACGTATATTAATCAGGCTCCGGAATGAAGAAGAGTTATCACGATGTCCCGAAGAAGAAGATCACCCTCGAAGGACTGAGGAATGCTTTTCGTCTTTACAGTTACATGAAACCTTTCAGGCTTCAATTCATTGCAGGAATACTCTTTCTTGTGGGTTCAAGTCTGGCCAGCCTGGTATTTCCGCGGCTGCTTGGTGAACTTGTCAACGCCGGCAGCGAGGGACGCCTCGCCGAAAGCCTGAACCTGATAGCGATTCTTATTATTATCACCCTGCTGGTACAGTCTTTCTTTTCATACTTCCGGGTGGTTCTTTTTGTCAACGTAACTGAAAAAACGCTGGCATCGCTACGGCAGACAACCTTTAATCACCTTATCAGGCTCCCGCTCAGGTATTTCGACAGCCACAGGGTAGGGGAGCTCAACAGCCGCATCTCCGCAGATATCGCACTTCTTCAGGATACGCTTACCTATACCCTTGCCGAATTCATCAGGCAGATAATTGTTATTACCGGAGGTGTGACACTGCTTGTCCTTACTTCATGGAAACTAACCCTTTTCATGCTTGCTGTTCTGCCTGCAGCAATCCTGCTAGCCGTGTTCTTTGGCCGCTTCATCAGAAGTTATGCCAGGAAAGTGCAGAAACAGATTGCCGAATCAAACACCATAGTTGAGGAGACATTGCAGGGAATAAGGAGTGTAAAGGCCTTTACCAATGAACTGTACGAAACAGCAAGATACCGGGTAAGAACCAATGAAGCAGCAGCTACAGGTATCAAAGGGGGGAAGTACAGGGGAGCCTTTTCTGCCTTCATGATCACCGGCATCTTCGGTGCCCTCGTTGCTGTGATCTGGAAGGGCGCCTCCATGATGGCAGCCGGAATAATCAATACCGGTGAGCTCTTCTCCTTTGTTATCTATTCCGGTTTTATCGGCGGAACCATTGGCGGCCTCGCCGGGGTATTTACCCAGATACAGAAGTTTCTGGGTGCTACCGAGGAGCTGTTTGAACTACTTGACGAAGAGCCTGAAAGAGTTGAAAATATTACTGAAATATCAGAAAAAGAGATAATTACAGGAAATATACGCATCAGAAACCTCTCTTTCAGCTATCCCTCCAGACCTGAAGAGAAGGTGCTTGAAAATATTAACCTCGAGATATCCCGTAACCAGATGGTCGCAATTGTCGGTCCCAGCGGTGCCGGTAAATCCACCATTACGACCTTGCTGCTGGGCCTTTACGAGCCGTCTGCCGGAGCTATTGAGTTCGACGGGAGGCTAAGCACCTCTTTTAGTTTGTCGGCTCTCAGAAGGCAGTTGGCCCTGGTTCCGCAGGATATTTTCCTTTTTGGCGGAACCATTAGGGAAAATATCGGCTACGGCCGGCCGGGAGCCACTGACTCAGAGATAGCTGAAGCCGCGGAGAAGGCCAATGCACTTGAGTTTATTGACCGCTTTCCTGACCGGTTTGATACTGTTGTCGGCGAACGTGGCACGCAGCTCTCAGGAGGCCAGAGGCAGCGTATAGCGATTGCCAGGGCGGTACTCAAAGATCCCAGGATACTGATTCTTGACGAAGCCACATCATCACTCGACTCAGAATCTGAGAGGCTTGTTCAGGATGCCCTCGAGAAGCTGATGAGGGGCAGAACCTCCATCGTTATTGCTCACAGGCTCTCCACGGTCCGCAAATCAGACAAGATTGTGGTACTTGACAACGGCCGCATAGTCGAAACCGGAACACATGAAGAACTGGTAAAGATCGACGGAGGTATCTACCGCAACCTCAGCGCAATGCAGTTCATATTATAACTCTGCTGTTCGGAATCAGAAGTTTACCTGACAATATTTACAGGGTTGCCGTTAATAAAATTTATCAGGTTGGAAACTGCGATATCCATAAGCCTGCTTCTGGCTTCCCTGGTGGCCCAGGAGATATGGGGAGTTATAAGGCAGTTTTTGGCTTTAAAGAGCGGGTTGTCACTATGTGGGGGTTCAACTGACAACACATCCAGGCCGGCGCCGGCAATAACCTCTTCATTCAGGGCTTTAGCCAGATCTTCCTCGACAACCAGAGGTCCCCTCGCAGTATTGATAAGAAAAGTAGTCCTTTTCATCAGGGAAAGATTTGATTTGTTGATAATACCCTTTGTTTCAGGGGTTAACGGACAATGAAGGGTAATGACATCTGATTCTTTGAACAGTTCGGGCAGACCTGCCCAATTGAAATTCTTCCTGTGTGAC
The DNA here is from genome assembly GCA_964568875.1 of uncultured Rikenellaceae bacterium. Taxonomy (GTDB): domain Bacteria; phylum Bacteroidota; class Bacteroidia; order Bacteroidales; family VadinHA17; genus SLNP01. The sequence goes on from CAZMSH010000001.1 coordinate 258,314, forward strand.
TGGTCACTTTCATTCCTGTCATGTGCCAGTATGTTCATACCAAAGGCAGTAGCAATATCTGCCGTTCTTTGTCCAATATTCCCAAAACCAATGATACCGATATTCTTGTCCTGTAGCTCAACAAGGGGATAGTCCCAAAAGCACCAGTCGTTTGAGGTGCTCCATTTTCCATGCATTACAACATCGCTGTGTCTCTGAACATGGTGACACAGCTCAAGAAGAAGTGCAAAAGCCATCTGTGATACCGATGCAGTACCGTAGGCAGGTATATTTGTTACGACAATACCCTGATTATTAGCTGATTCAGCGTCTACGATGTTGTATCCTGTAGCCAGAACCCCGATATATTTCAGAGAGGGGAGGAGTTTCAGTATTTTGCCACTCAGAGGGGTTTTATTAGTCAGCACTATTTCAGCCTTACCGGCCCTCTCAATTATCCTATCTTCAGGAGTTCTGTCATAAATGGTTAATTCTCCAAGTGATTCAAAACCATCCCAGCTAAGGTCGCCCGGATTAAGGGTATATCCATCAAGCACGACTATCTTCATAATATTCAGTATTTCAATTGTTTATATATTATATTAGCATATATGAATGAATTACTCTCAGAAGTATATTGGTTCCGGTCTTTGTGTCATTCATCGATTAGTACAACAATTATATCCATCACATTGGTCAGTGTCGGTCCGGTTTTAATAAGGCCGCCTTCCTGTTTGAAGAAGTTATATGAATCAAACCGTTTAATATAGTCGTCAATATTAATTTTCAGCATTTCAGCATTTTTCGCTGTTGCAGCATCTGAGACAGAACCTGCTGCATCGGTCGGACCGTCGGTACCATCAGTACCGGCCGAGAGAAAGGTAACTCCAGGAATATTATTCAGCAGCTTTGCAAAGAGGAGCGCCAGGTGCTGGTTTCTGCCGCCCATACCGTTATCTGCTGTGACCTTCACTGTTGTTTCTCCGCCATAGAGGAGGCAGGATTTTTGCTTAAGCGGCTTGTTTCTTATCTGCATTACCTCTCCAAATAAAGCTGAAGAGACCTCAGTAACATTACCGGTAAGCTGGTCAGTTATTATTTTGCAATCGTAACCCATTGATAAAGCGGCTCTTGCAGCTGCCTCCAGGGCCATCTTATTGTTTCCGATTATAATATTTGAGGTATTACCGAATACCGGATCATCAGCTTTTGGAGTTTCCTGACGTTGTCCCGATGCCCCTGACTCCAGGATATTAAAAATGCGGGAGGGAACCTGTGATTCAAGGCAGGATCTCTTAATTATTGAAACAGCATCGCTGTAAGTAGTTGTATCAGCGACAGTTGGTCCTGAAGCAATAACATCTGGCGGGTCGCCGGTTACATCGGAAAGAATCAGGCTAACGATTCTTGCCGGGAATGCTCTTTTAGCCAGCCAGCCACCTTTAACAGCAGAGAGATGCTTTCGTACCGTATTTAATTCTTTAATATCAGTACCAGCCTTTAAAAGGCTGTCGTTTAGCTTTATAAGATCATCCAATGAGCATCCATCAGGAATGTCAGTCAACAGGGCGGAGCCACCTCCGGAGATAAGGCAGATCACCAGGTCGTCCTTGTCTGCAGAATCGGCTATTGAACTTATTATGGCTGTAGCGGCGACGCCGGCCTGATCAGGGATCGGGTGACCGGCCTCAGTTACTCCAATGCGTTTTAGAGGCACTGAATGGCCATATTTAGTAATTATGTGGCCACCGGTTAACCTTGATTGAAGAATCTGTTCCAGTGAGGTTGCCATTGCAGCACTTGCTTTTCCGAAACCGATTACGAAGATATTTTTGATCGGGGAGATGTCGATAATGATTTCATTGATTTTAAGAAGGTTTCCGGTCATTGAGACAGACTGGTTAATCAGATGAGCAGGATTGACCTGTTCAATGGCTTTAAGGAGTATTTCTATTGCTGTTTGGCGGGGATTCACCGGGTTCTGAATTGAATGCACTGTAAATATATTACATTGAAGAAGGTAAAGCAAATTGAGCAGGTAAGTTATTCAGGACAGACCACAAATTCTTTTAGCATAAAATCGTTACCTTTATCGGAGCAGAACCTCCGGAAACAGCTTTAACATAACATCGGTACCAGATGGAATCAGTGGAAATTACCTTAACATAAAATCGTTACCGTTATCGGAGCAGAACCTCCGGAAACAGCTTTAACATAACATCGGTACCAGATGGAATCAGTGGAAATTACTTTAACATAAAATCGTTACCGTTATCGTAGCAGAACGTCCGGAAACAGCTTTAACATAACATCGGTACCG
>CAZMSH010000001.1:260712-292834 GCA_964568875.1 uncultured Rikenellaceae bacterium
GCCTATAATTAATATTATGTTAAATAGAATGCAATATTGGTTGCTAGGGTTAAAAAAAATTGGATATCACATTTATCAGACCCTCTTCCCCACTTTGGATATATCAACAAAAACAAAAGGCCCTCTGTAATGAGAGAGCCCTTTGCAAAAGTCAAATAAAGTTCTTTACAATTTGCCTTCTAGCTTTTTGTTTATCTCCTGATACTTCTCCTCCATCTGAAGTCTGTAGTAGAGTTCGCGCAGATTCTTCATGGTATCGATATCTTCGGGATTAAGTTTGTGAGCTGTCTCAAACGGCGGAAGTGCCTTCTTAAACATCTCATTTACCTGTTCGACTGCCTCATTGTACTTCTTAACATCCATTATTTCGTTGGATTCCAGATATTTTTCAAAGGCAAGATTGTAGTAGCAAATACCGAGATTAAGCTGGGTGGCAAAATCCTCAGGATTGAGTTCCACTGATTTTTCGAGAGCTTCAACAGCTTTGGCATAGTTTTCCAGCTTCATATAGAAGACTCCTTCCGCAAGATGCAACGAAGGATTCTCCGGATCCTTTTCAATGGCAACAGCTACCGATTCAAGACCCTCTTCCGTCTGATCATGGTCGAGGTAATGCTGAATAAGAACCAGCAGAACATCCTGATCGCCAGGATACTTGTTAAATGCACGGTTAAGTACATTCAGTGCATTGTCAAGGTCCTCCAATCCGATATACGAGTAGTACATCAGTGTATAGGGAGCTGTTCCCTCGTATCCTGACTCAGTGCACATTTCAAAGTACTCTATTGCCTCTTCGTAAAATTTGCCGTTATAGGCGGCGAGACCGGCATTGTAAATAATACCTGTATCTACCATCCCTATATAGACATCGGTTTCTGATATTTTGATATTGTATTTGAATGCATCAAGCGCTCCCCTGTAGTTCTCATTCTGAAATTCCTGTACCGCGAGGTTAATAAACATATTGCCAAGAACCGCGTATGTATTATTCACCTGAAGAAGCCGCTTCATAGCATCCTTGTCATCAAGCTCCATCGATTTTTCATAAGCTTCATACGCTTCAATCAGCGGATTCTTAAAGAAATTTTTAAACTTGGAATTCTCCGATTCAAATGAGGCCATGGCGAGTCTTCCCAAAGCATAATACGTTTTTGGCCAATCTTTTGATTTAGCGTGCTTTACGGCCTCGTCAAGATTCTCCTTTGCTTTATCCAGTGAACCTTGTTCAATAAAGTTCAGGGCACTGTTTACCTTTCCCCGTTGAGCCTCTACTCCTATTGTAATCACAATTGCTGATAACAGCAGCACTACCTTTTTCATATCACTCTTTTTTCTGGTTAATTTTTTTTTCAAAAATAGTATTTTATTAAATTAATTATCAAATTCCCTGCCATTTTCCACAACATCAGTATTATTGCCAGGAATCTCATTATCATCATCTCCATTGGTTTCGATTTCAACATAGGCCACCGAGGCTATGGAGTCATTATCTCTCAGGTTAATAGCCCTCACGCCCTGTGTCGCACGTCCCATTACTCTTAGTCCCGATACCGGTATCCTCAGAATAGTGCCATTTTCTGTTACTATCATCAGATCATAGGTGTCTGTTACGGCCTTGAGTGCTATCAGTTTTCCTGTTTTTTCAGTAATATTGATAGTCTTTACACCCTTACCTCCCCTGTTGGTAATCCTGTAATCCTCTATTGATGACCTTTTTCCATATCCGTTCTCTGATATCACCAGAATATCCTCATTGCTCTCCCCCACTGTTACCATTCCTATTACCATATCATCCTGGCTTGCAAGCGATATTCCTCTTACTCCTGAAGCAGTTCGTCCCATGGGTCTTACTGCGGTTTCGTGGAACCTGATAGCTCTGCCTGACCTGTTGGCAAGCATTATCTGATGATTCCCGTTAGTTAGCCTGGCTTCAAGTAATTCATCTCCTTCCCTGACCGTAATAGCATATACACCGTTAGCCCTTGGCCTGGAGTATGCTTCAAGTGACGTCTTTTTGATAATTCCTTTTGTTGTGCAGAGTACAATAAAATTATTGTTGATATACTCCTCATCCTGCAGTGTTCGGACGTTAATAAACGCCCTTACTGAATCACCCTGTTCGAGATTAATGACGTTCTGTATTGCCCTTCCCTTTGATGTACGGGTTCCTTCAGGAATTTCATATACTTTAAGCCAGTAGCACTTACCTTTCTGGGTAAAGAAGAGCATGGTATTATGCATGGTGGCTATATATAGATATTCAATGAAATCTTCTTCACGCGTATTACTTCCCCTTGAGCCTGTTCCTCCCCTGTTCTGTCTTCTGAACTCGGTAAGAGGTGTGCGTTTGATATATCCCATATGTGAAATGGTAATAACCATTTCTTCATCTGCATAGAAGTCTTCCGGATTGAACTCGCCTGCGTCGGGAACTATCTGTGTCCTTCTCCCGTCACCATATTTAGTCTTAATCTCGTTCAGTTCATCCTTGATAATCTGCATCTGCAGATCGTAGCTCTCAAGGACGCTCTTAAGATGTTCTATCAGTTTAACAATCTCTTCATATTCAGCCCTTAATTTGCTTTGCTCCAGCCCAGTTAGCTGACGAAGCCTCATTTCGACAATAGCCCTGGACTGAACATCAGAGAGAGAAAACCTTTCCATCAGCCTCTCCCTGGCCATATCGGGTGTCTGTGATGAACGGATAATAGCGATAACTTCATCAATGTTGTCGCTGGCGATAATCAGTCCTTCGAGAATATGAGCCCTTTTCTCGGCCTCTGCAAGTTCGAACTTTGTCCTGCGAAGCACTATTTCATGCCTGTGTTTCACAAAACTGTCGATCAGGTCCTTCAGGTTGAGCGTTCTGGGTCTGCCCTTTACAAGGGCTATGTTATTAACATTGAATGAAGTCTGCAGCTGAGAGTGTTTAAAAAGGTTGTTGAGAACGACATTGGCCGTGGCATCCTTCTTAAGTATTATTACGACCCTCATACCATTGCGGTCAGACTCATCATTGATATATGATATCCCTTCGAGTTTCTTGTCATTGATAAGGTCAGCGATCTTCCTTATCATTTCGGCTTTGTTGACAAGGTATGGTATCTCATTGATTATTATGCACTCGCGGCCCGATGCAGTGTATTCAATATCGGTTTTTGACCGCACCACAATCCTGCCCCTGCCTGTCTCGAAAGCATCCTTTATTCCTTGTTCTCCATAGATGATACCCCCTGTCGGAAAATCCGGACCTTTCACATAGTTCATCAATTCGTGAATGGTGATCTCATTATTGTCAATGAAGGCGACAGTTGCATCAATTATCTCACCCAGATTGTGGGGAGGCATGTTGGTAGCCATTCCTACTGCAATACCTGAGGCTCCGTTGACGAGAAGGTTGGGTATTCTCGTCGGGAGTACTACCGGCTCCTGCAGGGAATCGTCGAAATTATCCTGAAAGTCAACTGTATCCTTTTCGATATCTGACAGCATCTCTTCGGCAATGCGTCTGAGCCGGGCTTCTGTATATCTCATAGCGGCCGGACTGTCACCGTCGACAGAGCCAAAGTTACCCTGACCGTCAACAAGAGGATACCTGAGGGACCATTCCTGCGCCATCCTTACCATGGCTTCATATACCGATGAGTCACCATGCGGGTGGTATTTACCCAACACCTCCCCTACTATTCTTGCCGACTTCTTGTAGGGTCTGTTAGACATCACTCCAAGTTCTGACATGCCAAACAAAACCCTTCTGTGTACCGGTTTCAGACCATCTCTTACATCAGGCAGCGCCCTGGCTACTATCACCGACATTGAATAATCGATGTAAGCCGACTTCATCTCCTCTTCAATATTTACCTTGATGGTTCTTTCCCTGTCCGTCATAAAAGACTAATATTTAAGTAATTAAATAAATTTTTCATAAAATTTTATAGAACCCACGAAGATACTAATTTTTACATCTCGCACAGAGCATATCAGCAACTAATTGTTAACAAATTCTGTTTAAAACTGGGCATGATAATTGCAATATTATAAATCCATAAAAAATGTAACTTTGAAACCTGGGTATTGGGTGTAACTGACGTATTTCATGACAGATTGACCGATACCAAAAACAATTTTCTGATGGACGCACAATTTTCACAAAGGGTTAAAGATATACTTGCCTACAGCAAAGAGGAAGCAATAAGACTTGGTAACAGCCACATCAGTCCTGAACACCTTTTTCTGGGCATACTACGTGACGGTGAAGGCTTTGCAATTGATATTCTTATTAACCAGGGGGCTGACCTTTTGTCATTAAAGAGCTCGATAGAGAAGAGCATCAGGGTTGACAAACCCATACCACTTGTAGACCGCGATATGATACCTCTTCTTAAGAGCACTGAGAGAGTTCTGAAGCTTGTATATCTTGAGGCCAAAGCCATGAAGAGCGGCACGATTGAGTCTGAGCATCTGCTTCTAGCCATTCTTAAGGATGAGGGATCGCTGGTGACCAGGATACTAACTGAACTAGATATAGACTATCTTAGCGTGCGTCGCACCGTAGAGAGTGATCCGCCGTCATCCAAAGCCGATTTTCCCAGGGAGGATGACGAGGAGATGCCGGGGTACGGTGGAGGCCAGGGCCGCAGTCAGGGATCGTCACCGGGATCAAAACCGACTTCTGAAACGCCTGTCCTTGACAATTTCGGTATTGACCTGACAAAGGCTGCTGAAGAGGGTCGCCTTGACCCTATTGTTGGAAGGGAGAAGGAGATCGAGAGGCTTGCTCAGATCTTATCAAGGAGGAAGAAGAACAATCCGGTTCTTATCGGAGATCCGGGAGTAGGTAAATCGGCTATTGCTGAAGGTCTTGCTTTGCGCATAGTTAAGAAGAATGTCTCAAGGGTGTTGTTCAACAAGCGTGTTGTTACTCTTGATCTGGCTTCGATTGTGGCCGGAACAAAGTACCGGGGACAGTTTGAAGAGAGAATGAAGGCAATACTTAATGAGCTGGCCAAGAACGACAATATAATCCTGTTTATTGACGAGATACATACTATTGTGGGTGCAGGAGGCGCAACAGGGTCGCTCGATGCGGCAAATATGCTAAAGCCAGCACTGGCAAGAGGCGAAATACAATGTATAGGAGCCACAACTCTTGACGAATACAGGCAGCATATAGAGAAAGACGGTGCACTGGAGAGGCGTTTCCAGAAGATAATGGTTGATCCCACGACTATTGAAGAGACGGTAGCGATACTTCAGAATATAAAGGAAAGGTATGAGGATCATCACAATGTTACTTACACTGATGAGGCAATAGAGGCCTGTGTAAAGCTTACAAACAGATATATCAGCGACAGGCACCTGCCTGATAAGGCGATAGATGCACTTGATGAGTCAGGGTCAAGGGTTCATATTTCGAATATCGTTGTTCCGGAAAAAATTCTTGAGCTGGAGGAGCAGCTTGATGAGATCAAGAAGGAGAAGATGATGGCTGTAAAGAGCCAGAATTTTGAGAAGGCAGCAAGCTATCGTGACAGAGAGAGAGACCTTCATGATATGATGGAGCAGGAGAAGAAGAAATGGGAAAAGGAACTTGCCCTGAATCGCGAAATTGTTGATGAAGAAAAGGTTGCAGAGGTTGTTGCTATGATGACAGGCGTGCCTGTTCAGCGCATTGCCCAGACGGAAGGCTTCAGGCTTCTGCAGATGGCTAATGAGCTTCGCAGGTCGGTAATCGGTCAGGATGATGCAATAGCAAAGATTGTTAAGGCAATACAGCGCAACAGGGCCGGTCTTAAGGATCCTAACAAGCCCATTGGCACCTTCATATTCCTTGGGCCGACTGGCGTGGGTAAGACTCAGCTTGCAAAGATTCTGGCAAAATTCCTGTTCGACTCGGCCGACAACCTGATACGCATCGATATGAGCGAATATATGGAGAAGTTCTCGGTATCGAGACTTGTAGGGGCTCCTCCCGGATATATCGGCTATGAAGAGGGAGGGCAACTTACTGAAAAGGTACGTCGCAGGCCCTATTCTGTTGTTCTTCTTGATGAGATTGAAAAAGCGCACCCTGATGTATTTCACATCCTGCTTCAGGTTCTCGACGAAGGGCAGTTGACTGACAGCCTTGGAAGAAGGATTGACTTCAAGAATACTATTGTCATAATGACATCCAACATAGGTACAAGGCAGCTTTCTGACTTCGGACAGGGTATCGGATTTGAAACCGCCGCCAAAAAAACAGCCCGTGACGATCACGCCAGGAGCGTTATACAAAAAGCACTTCATAAGACATTCGCGCCTGAGTTCCTTAACAGGATAGATGATGTAGTGATGTTCAACTCACTTGGCAAGGAAGATATCGACAAAATTATTGATATCGAGCTTAAAGGCCTCTATGAAAGAGTTGAATCGCTTGGTTATCAGCTAAGAATAAGCGCACAGGCCAGGGATTATATTGCCAATAAGGGATTTGATGCCCAGTATGGCGCCCGTCCGCTTAAGAGAGCAATTCAGAAATACCTTGAAGATCCGATGGCTGAGGTGCTCATCAAGGCCCCTGGTTCCGAAGGAGATATGATAAATGTGGGTTATAATAAAAAGAAGGAGCAGATAACAATCAGGGTAAAGAAAGTCTCCTCTCCACCGGAAATAACCGGTAAGGAGACTAGCTGATAATCTCTCCGTAGAGATCGAACTCACCGGAATCATTTATCCTGACATTATAGATGGTTCCGGTTTTTATTTCCGGACTGAATGGAATGAGGACCTCCTGGTCAATTTCAGGACTGTCATATTCTGTCCTTCCTGTAAGCCAGTCCCCTTCACTTCCGTCGATCATCACCGGCATTATCTTTCCCTGTAAGTTACGGTTAAGAACTGTGGATATCTCCTGCTGTAAATCCATTAAGGCTTCCACTCTTTCCCTTTTTACAATATCACTGATGTTATCAGCATATTTTCGGCCGCCGGGTGTCTTTTCTTCATGTGAATAGGCGAATACGCCCATGCGGTCAAATCGAAATTCTTTTACAAAATCATACAGTTCCCTGAACTCATCATCACCCTCTCCTGGATGTCCGACAATCAGGGTAGTCCGTATGGCACATCCTGGTATTTCTGATCTAAGCCTGCTCAGAAGATTGACTGTTTCCTGACGGTTATGTTTCCGGTTCATCATTTTCAGCACCTTATCATTTATATGCTGAACGGGAATGTCGATATAGCTGCAGACCTCAGGAATATCTCTTATTACCGGAATAAGTGATCCCGGAAAATCAGATGGATACAAATAGTGTAGCCTTATCCAGTCAAAGAGCTTAAGGTCTGATATCTGTCTCACAAGTGAGTCAATACGGCGTTCACCGTAGATATCAAAGCCGTAATATGTCAGGTCCTGGGCAATCAGAATCAGTTCCCTGACTCCCATATCGGCAAGGTATTTTGCTTCTGTGAGAATTTCTTCAGCAGGTCGCGAGACATGTCTTCCGCGTATCATAGGTATGGCGCAGAAGGCACAATTGCGGCTGCAACCCTCACTTACCTTAAGATATGCATAATGGCCCGGGCCTGTAATTACCCTCGTATGAGGCATATAAATATCAGGAGCAATATTCAGTTCCCTGACAATATCTTCGAAATGGCATATGCCGAAGTAGTTATCTACCTCAGGTATTTCCCTCGTAAGATCTTCCCTGTATCTCTGGGCCAGACATCCGGTTACGTATAGTTTATGTATGAGGCCTGATTTTCTTGCTTCAACGAATTTCAGGATAGTGTCGATGCTCTCCTCTTTTGCATCACTTATGAATCCGCAGGTATTTATTATTACAATCGGGGCTGCTCCTACAGGAGCATCATGCAATACCCTGTACCCTCCTGAAGATATTCCCGCCATTAACTTCTCAGAGTCGACAAGGTTCTTGGAGCATCCGAGAGTGACGATATTGACCTTATTAAACTTCATGGAAGCATCTATTATAATTCCTGATTGCAATCATGCATGACAGGGTATCAGGTCAGGAATCTTAATTGAATAGTGAATCAACAAATTCAGCCTTATTAAAGATCTGAAGGTCATCAAGCTTTTCTCCTATTCCTATATATTTCACAGGAACCTTGAACTGGTCGGAAATGCCTATTACCACACCTCCTTTAGCCGTACCGTCAAGTTTCGTAACAGCAAGGGCAGTGACCTCTGTGGCAGCCGTAAATTGCCTGGCCTGTTCAAATGCATTCTGTCCGGTCGATCCGTCGAGTATAAGCAAGACCTCATGCGGAGCATCTGCCACTACCTTTTCCATGACTCTCTTTATTTTGGAGAGCTCATTCATAAGGTTAATCTTGTTATGAAGGCGTCCGGCGGTGTCAATTATTACAACATCACTGCCAGCTGCGACGGCAGATTTTAATGTATCAAATGCTACAGATGCCGGATCAGAGCCCATATTCTGTTTCACCAGCGGCACACCTGTCCTGTCGGCCCACACCTGCAACTGATCAATAGCAGCAGCCCTGAAGGTGTCGGCTGCTCCGAGCATAACGCTTTTACCTGATTTTTTGTACTGATTGGCAAGTTTGGCGATGGTGGTCGTTTTGCCAACACCGTTAACCCCCACTACCATAATAACATATGGCTTAAAAGGCAGGGTGTCTGAGAAGTCAGCAGGTTCACGTTCACTACTCTCCTCAAGCAGACCGGCAATCTCTTCTCTTAGTATCTTGTTTAATTCACTGACATTAAGGTATTTTTCGCGGCTGACGCGTTCTTCTATCCTTTCAATTATCCTGATCGTAGTCGATACCCCTACATCAGAAGCTACGAGCATCTCTTCAAGATTGTCAAGAACCTCGTCATCTACTTTTGATTTACCCACTACAGCTCTCGAGAGTTTGGTGAAAACACTTTCCTTAGTCTTTTCCAGTCCCCGGTTAAGGTTCTCCTTTTTCTCTTTGCTAAGAAAACCGAGCAAGGCCATCTGCTTTTGATTTATGTATTTATTTTCGTAAAAAAAGCTCTCTCCTTTACGGAAGAAAGCTTTAAGTATCAACTCTCCCTCAATAAAAGAGGAGATTATTGTTTTTTCGTGAAGAAATCGTTGATATGGTCGTTATGGACTATCTCTTCTTTGAAAGTATAGGCTCCGGTTTTATCAGATTTTATCATCTTGATAACCTTGCTGAATGATTTACCCTTGCCGTCTTTCAGTGTTGCTACTACCTTCTTTGCCATGATTTAGAGATTTATTTGATTTCTCTGTGAACAGTATATTTCTTAAGTACAGGATTATACTTCTTTCTTTCAATCCTGTCAGGAGTGTTCTTCCGGTTCTTGGTTGTAATATACCTTGAAGTTCCGGGTTGTCCGCTTTCCTTATGCTCGGTGCACTCCATAATAACCTGCACCCTGTTTCCTTTTGCCTTCTTTGCCATCTCGCGTCAGGTATTTAAATTTTCTCAATTAGCCCTTTATCATTAGCCTCTTTCAGTACTGAACGGAGGCCGTTTTTGTTAATCATCTTCATACCGGCGGCCGACACTTTCAGCCTTATCCAACGGTCTTCTTCTTCAAGATAGAATCTCTTTATAAACAGATTGGGATAAAATTTTCTCTTGGTCCTTCTTTTTGAGTGAGAAACGTTATTCCCTACCATTGGCTTTTTTCCGGTCACTTGACAAATCCTTGACATCTCTCTATTATTTAACCTCTTAAATACGAAACTGATTTTCTTAAAAATCGAGTCGCAAAATACGTGATTTTTATTTAATTAACCAAATATGCAGGTCACTTTTTTACTTCCCCGGCTTAAATACTGATAATCTGCTCTCTAAGCATGTTCAGGGCTGCAAGTGAGAAGCGTCTGATATTCAGATTACGGTCTGTTCCGTAAGTAAATGAACGCGTTTCCGTTCCGAGATGCGATGATACTGCCACCCATAGGGTGCCAACCGGTTTGTTTTCACTTCCTCCGTCCGGACCGGCAATTCCAGTTGTTGCTATAGAGATGCTGCTGCCTGTCAGTCTCATAACACCTTCAGCCATCTCGGCTGCGCATTCACCGCTCACAGCTCCGTATCTTTCAATAGTGTCGTGGTTAACACCTAAAATATTTTCTTTAAGTTCATTTGAGTATGCAATTACGCTGCCTTTGTAATATGCTGAGCTTCCGGGCACTGACACTATCATACGGCTGATGCTGCCGCCTGTACAACTTTCAGCTGTGGATACTGTCATGTTTCTATTTTTCAATTCTTTACCAATATGCTCTTCAAGCGATACTTCAGAATCAGCATAGATAAGATCAGGTATCACGGCCTTCAGTCTCTCCACCTGGCGGACCAACTCCTGCTCTGCCATGCTGCTGTCTGAATATCGGGCTGTAAGTCTTAGTTTAATAACCCCTGATGAAGGCAGGTATGCCAGTCTGACACCTGCGGGGAGTTCAGATTCGAAAGAGGATAATTTTTCTGCCAGATGGGCTTCCGGGAGGCCATATGTCATTATGTTTCTGTGAATGATCTCAGAGGCAATACCTCTGTTTCTGAGCATTGGTATTACATGCTCTGTCATAATGTACTTCATTTCATAGGGTACCCCCGCCATTGAAACCACTATGGCATTATCGTTTTCAAACCACATTCCCGGGGCTGTTCCCATCCTGTTCATCAAGACGGTGCAGTTTTCAGGTACGCTGGCCTGAGCTATGTTGTTTTCATTAAGACTTACTCCCCTCCTTCCCAGTATCTCTGATATATTGGCAAGCACCTCCTCATTTCTGACCAGTATTGTATTGAAAAACCGGCATAGTGTATCCTTTGTAATATCATCGCTCGTGGGTCCCAGTCCGCCGGTAATCAGTACCAGCCCGGATCTTTTAACCGCATTACCCAGAAGCTTCGTAATACGGGCAGCATCATCGGGTATTGCTGAGATACCGGTAACCTCGATACCGAGCTTATTAAGCTCTGTTGCCATCCATACCGAATTGGTATCGGTTGTCTGGCCTGTCAGAATCTCGTCACCTATTGATATAATTTCTGCTTTCATATAACCACATGACTTACTAAAATGCTGCACAGGTATTTTTTTGTTAAAACCCGATGAAAATTTCCCGGTCATTCAGGCATATTCCTGAAAAATAATAATTCTGCAAAATTAATTTTTGTAAGTTTCAGACGCAATTAAAATCTCGACATAATGTTAAGCAATCGGTTTATTGAAAAGTGTGAAGAGTTTATAGAGAAACTTTCAGGTTGCCATGATTCAGGCCACGATATCAGCCATATCAGAAGGGTAAGGTACAATTCACGTCTCATTAACGACCATGAGAAGGCAGCATCTGATGATCTGCTTGATTTGTGTGCCATTTTCCACGATGTTGCTGATCACAAGTTCATTGCTGATCCTTCTGAAGTTATTGACCAGACAAGAGAGTTTCTTTCAAGGGAGGGTATTACTGAAGAATTGATCAGCAGGATAATCTATGTAGCAGAGAACATATCATTCAGCAAGGGAGACAAAAGAGGAGAGTCAACACCGGAACTCAGGGTTGTCATGGATGCAGACAGGCTTGATGCCATGGGCGCAATCGGCATTGCCAGGGCCTTTACTTACGGGGGATTCCGCCGCAGACCACTTTATGGAGAAGAGATGGAAGGAACCACAATCGGGCATTTCAGTGAGAAATTATTACTGCTTAAGGATCTCATGAGCACCGAAGCAGGAAAAGAAATGGCGCTGGAGCGCCATCAGTACATGCTTGATTATCTTAAGCAATTTGAGCGGGAAACGGGGATCGAACCCGCGACCCTCAGCTTGGGAAGCTGATGCTCTACCACTGAGCTACTCCCGCATTATCATTAATCTCTTGTCGTCTGCCTCACACCCCACTCCATACATCACATATCTCACACCACTTCTCTCTTCTATCCTGCCGCAAACCTCACACTGCTAAACCATTGAGCCTCCCATGGGAGTCGAACCCACGGCCTGCTCATTACGAATGAGCTGCTCTACCACTGAGCTAAGGAGGCAAAACAGCTGCAAATATAAATATTTTTACAGAGCGACAACCCTTAAGGATTTTAAACTTCTGCTATGAATTGAGAGTTGATTCCGGGGGGTGGAAAAAAAGAAACAGGGCGCCGTTAGTGTGAAGAAAAAGTGTGTGTGTGTGGAATAAATATGTCTCGCTGCATTTCCTCGTGCTAAAGGATCGGCGCCCTGTGTAGTGCAAATATAATAATATTTAATTACGTAAGCATACCTCCGCAAACATTTATTACCTGTCCTGTAACATATGATGACAGGTCAGAGGCCAGGAAAAGTGTTACATCGGCCACATCATCGGGGGTTCCGCCTCTGCGAAGTGGTATCTTACCTGTCCACTCACTCTTCACTTCATCGGGCAGTTTGTCGGTCATTTCCGTCAGAATAAACCCGGGAGCTATAGCATTGCATCTTACATTTCTCGAACCCAGCTCCTTTGCCATACTCTTGGTAAAGCCGATAATACCGGCCTTTGATGCAGAGTAGTTTGCCTGACCGGCATTACCTGAGACACCTACAACAGAACTCATATTAATGATGGAACCGGCTTTCTGCTTCATCATCGGCCTGAGTACCGCCTTGGTGAGGTTGAATACCGATTTCAGGTTAACGGCGATTACCTCGTCCCACTGCTGTTCGGTCATTCTCATCAGCAGAGTATCGCGGGTAATACCTGCATTGTTTACAAGGATATCGATAGTTTCAAAATCTTTAAGTATTTCTTCGATTACATTCTGTGAGCTTTCATAGTCAGCTGCGTTGGAGACATATCTTTTAACCTTTACTCCAAACTTCTCGCACTGGGCGCAGACCTCACAAAACTGCATGTCTTCGGTTATGTTTGTAAGAGCTATGTTGGCTCCTTCCTGTGCAAACCTTATGGCAATACTTCGGCCAATTCCCCTTGACGCACCTGTTATCAGGGCTGTTTTTCCCTCAAGTAGTTTCATACTGGTTCTGTTTTTACGTATATCATTTGTGATTAAGAACTTCCGCGACACTTTTTCCTATATCTGCCGGAGAAATGACTACATGCACACCGCACTCCTGCATTATTTTCATCTTCGCTGCAGCTGTGTCTTCCTTCCCTCCTATTATTGCTCCCGCGTGGCCCATGCGGCGACCCTTCGGGGCTGTTTGTCCGGCTATGAATCCGACAACCGGCTTTCCTGGATTTTCTTTTATCCACCGTGCAGCGTCGGTCTCCATCGATCCCCCTATCTCCCCTATCATAACAATAGCCTCGGTTTCAGGATCATCCATCATAATTTTAACTGCATCAAGAGTTGTTGTGCCCACTACAGGATCTCCGCCGATGCCGATGCAGGTCGACTGTCCCAATCCAAGCCTGGTTATCTGGTCTACAGCTTCATAGGTAAGAGTTCCAGACCTTGAAATTACACCTACTGTTCCCTTCCTGTGGATGAACCCCGGCATTATTCCCACTTTAGCCTCGCCGGGAGTGATGATACCCGGACAATTAGGTCCTATAAGCCTGCAGCTGTAGCCTTTGATGTACTCCTTTACCCTGACCATATCGGAGGCCGGAATACCCTCTGTGATAGCCACAATAACCTTAATCCCTGCTTCAGCTGCCTCCATTATGGCATCAGCTCCATATGCGGGTGGAACGAATATCACTGAGACGTCGGCACCCGTTGCTTCAACAGCCTGTGAGACAGTATTGAAAACAGGCAGTCCCAGATGGACCTGGCCTCCCTTTCCCGGGGTCACTCCGCCAACCACCGTGGTACCATACTCTATCATTTGCTGTGCATGGAAGGTGCCTTCGCTGCCGGTAAAGCCCTGTACAAGGACTTTAGAGTTTTTGTTTACCAGAACACTCATAAGCAGGATATTAATGATTAGGTTTTGCTCACGCAGGGTGAACGGGTTCAAATATACGGCAAAATGATTTCATTTAGCTATCTTTAGATGGTAAAAAAGTCATCGTTTCTGATGATACAGATTGAGCCGATATTATACATAGGCGCCGCCCAGTCGTTTTTTGCAGGGCTGCTTATTTCCACAAAGCGACCCTTCACGACAGCTAACAAACTGATGGCGGCATGGCTTTTTCTGATTTTCATTGAGCTGATATTCGCACTCATCAACCGCACTCTTCTGCAGTTCTATTCCTTCCCTTTTATTGCCTTTACCTACGGGCCTCTACTGTACCTCTATGCCTGCCATGCTACCAAAAAGAAAGATGAGTTCAGTATGATCAACCTGCTCCATTTTATTCCTTTTCTGACATTCTTCGCTGTATCGGTATGGCTCAGGGATTATCAGCTTTGGAGGAACCCAACCGGATTTTTCCGTCCTGACAGTATGATATCGCTGCGTATTGTATATGGAGTCAGTTTCTTTCTTTCAGTTTCGGTATACAGTATATTGACCTTTCTCGTAATCAGAAAACATCAGCGCGACCTGGTAAACAGCCTCTCATTTACATCTACAGCTGCTACCCTCAACTGGCTGAAGATACTTTCCATATCATTCTATTCTGTGTATCTGGTTTTGTTTATTCTCGGTGGCATCAACATCATCGGTAACTATATACCATTTGACCCATATTACATCGTCTTTTTCTTTGTTGCACTCTTCTCTTTTACTCTGAGTTTTTACGGCGTAAAGCAGCCTGAGCTGTTTACCTACGCTTTGCACGATGGTGAGGCAGAAGAGAATGATCCCGAACCGGCCCTGAATGGAAAATATCTTCGCAGTGGTCTTAAACCTGAGGAGGCAGATGAGATCCTTACTAAGCTCATCGAGGTGATGATACAGAAGAAGCCTTATCTCGACAGAGATCTGACCATTTACGATCTTTCTGCCATGACAGGCATAAGCCGCCACCATATTACACAAACCCTTAATGAGTATCACGGCAGGAACTTTTATACATTCATTAATCAGTTCCGTGTCAATGAGGCCGCGATAAGACTGGCCGATCGAAGGTTCCATAATTACACCATTCTGGCAATTGCTTATGATTCAGGATTTAACTCCAAGTCTGCATTCAACAGGATATTCCGGGAAACGAAAGGAATGACTCCCGGCGAATACCGTGACTTGCAGCTCAGGGATCAGCCTTCGCAATGAAAAGAGGATTACCTTGTATTACTGAAACAGTCTTTTGCTGACTATCTGGCTTTCCTTTCCATATACCCTGAAGGAACTCTTCTGTGTCCGATGCAGAGTAACTGCTTCATTACTCCTGTCCCGAAACCATTAACGGAGTGTCTGCCGTGCGGCTGGCACAACAAAAGCATCAGGTAGTTGTCCCGTTTCAGCGGTCAGGACGACTAACATCCTGCTTCTCTCTTTCTTTGTCATTAAAAAGATATGAGAGCCTCTGTTCTATTGTTGTTGTTAGTTGCAGTATCTGCCTCAGATCTGTCGGGTCAGAGTCTGACGGGCATAATAACCAGATTTATAAGGAGCGGGTCGTACAGTGAGATCATAAAGAATAATGAATCAGATCCTTTTTCGTCATTATATGCTGATGCCGGTGTAAGGATGGATCTTCGTAATGACTTAAACTTCAGGGCATATGCTGATGTAAGGTACAGGTACGGAAGCGAGTTTCGCCAGAGTGTTTCTTCTCTTCAGCTCAGGGAAGCCTGGATATCTGTATATGGCCGACGTGTTGAGTTTGTCATGGGCCAGAGAATCATTAAATGGGGCCGGGCTGACTTTGACAACCCGGTATCGTCATTCAATCCCCGCAACATGGTCGTGCGGTCGCCCGAGGCTGAGGACATGGATCTGGGTAATATTGCTGCATCGCTGATTCTTAAACCGGCTTCATTTATATCGGTGGAGGGAACCGTGGCGCCCTTCTACCGACCCGATGTACTTATTACAGCTCCGCTTGAATTGCCTGAAAGTGTGCAGATAAACCAGATAGACGGCTTGCTTGGCGGAGAGTCTATGGCTGGTTACGGAATAAAGCTGGATTTCTTTCTCAGGGCTGTTGATTTTTCTGTATCATGGTTTAACGGCAATGATCCGCTTCCGGGTATCAGGTTCGATAATGCAGACGTCAATATCATAGATGAGGCTGTTGCAGTTGATATCAAAATGTCTGTTACACCATACAGAATAAACAGGCTGGGGGCTGACTTTGAAGCAGTAGCCGGAAGGTTTGGCTTACGTGGTGAAGTTTCATATACTAAACCTGAACTCTCATTCAGAGAGGCTTCTTATGTTCCCATGCCTGAGGTAAAATGGTCTGCCGGAGGCGATGTTATGCTTGGAGACCTGCGAATCGGGGCTGAGTATACCGGTAAGTACATAACCGATTTTGAATCAACCCCTGTCGATCCTGTTCTTCCTGGTGATATGCCTCCTCTGACTCCTGAACAGATAGGGATGATTCCCGGCGGTATAGAGGGATACATTACTATGCAGACCATGGCATTTAACCGGTTGTATATGTACCAGCTGGAGAAAAGTTATAACTCGGCAGGTCTGCGTGCAGAAAGAGACATGGCAGCCTCACGGGTAACCGCGGGTATTGTTGCGGTTTATAATTTTACTTCTGAAGAGCTGGCCCTGGTTCCTTCAATAAAATACAGGCCATCTGACGGCGTATTGATAATTGGCGGGGCTGATATTTACAAAGGGCGGGAAGGGTCGTTATTCGACATTATCGATAAGCCTTTAACTAATCTTTATCTTGCTTTACGTGTTGACTTTTAGGCTATGACAGGATTCATTTACAGGTACCGGAAATTCATAGTTGCTTTTTCGGTGTTGCTTTCGGCAGCCGGTGCCGTGCTTATTCCACTCGGTGAGACCGATCCTGATATGAGGAATTATGTGCCCACAACAATGTATTCAAGGGCGACTACTGACACAATTGAAGAGAACTTTGGAGTACAGGATATTGTGATGATACTGCTTCGGAATGGAACTGTGATTGAACGTGAGACACTTGAACGGATATCTCTTATTACCTCAGATTTGTTTGAAGTGCGTGGTGTGTCTGATGTTTTGTCACTGTCAAATTCTGTAAGAATACGCGGAGAAGAAGGTTTTATGATAGTTGAGCCGGCGGTGCCCTTCATGCCGTACAACGACGATCAGAAGAGTGAGCTTATGGCTGTCCTCAGTGACAATCCCCTGGCAACCGGCAACGTGGTGTCGGAAGACTTCAGCACTGCAGCCATAATTGTATATCTCGATGAGAATATGCCTGAAGATGAGACTCTTTCATCTATCGACAGTCTGCTGTCAGCACACAGGGGAGAAGAAGAGATTATGGTTGGGGGCCTGCCATATATCAGGCGCACCATTATGAAGGACGTTAAGCGTGATGGGATTGTAATTGTGCCATTGGCACTAATTGTTATGCTGCTTCTGTTGTGGGTTTCATTCAGAGAGTGGCGGGGAGTCGTGATTCCTTTTACGGTGGTCCTGTTGTCGATGGCACTGGCCATGGGCCTTGCACCTCTGCTCGGCTGGAAACTTACGATACTGAGCCTGCTGGTACCCGTCATGATGATAGCTATTGCAAACAACTACGGGATTCACCTGATAGCGCGTTATCAGGAAATTGATCACAGCAGCGATGAGTATTCTGTTGAGCAGATAATCAGCAAGCTCTTGCAGTCATTAAGAAAGCCGATAGTGTATACTGGTCTTACTACCATTGCCGGGGTACTTGGTCTTCTGACCCATTCTGTAATCCCGGCCCGTCATGTAGGCATTCTGACAGCACTTGGGGTAGGTTATGCTCTATTGCTGTCTCTTCTGTTCATTCCGGCCTGGATGTCATTTCTGCCCCGCCCGGCTAAGAGAGTAGTTAACAGAAACGGAGCTGTTCCTGACGGCTCATCAGGCATTCTTGCCCGCACGGGAAGGTTTGTCGCAGGAAATCCCCTTTCAATTCTTATTGTAAGCGTGGTTTTAACGGTTTTCCTTGGTTCCGGCATAATCTTTCTCAGGGTAGACTCAAATCAGGAGAATTTCTTCCCGGCAAAACACCCTGTCAAAAAGGCATCCGAAGTAATAAACAGCAATTTCGGAGGATCACAGACTGTGTCTGTTATGATTGACGGGGATATACTTGATCCTCATAACATGAAAGTGATAGATGAATGGTGCAGGATGGTTGAGAATGAGCCCGGTGTGGGCAATGTTTTCTCAATTGCGCGTGTTATGAGGGAGATGACAAAAGCACTGTTTGACAGCACCGAGACATACTATAATACCATTCCCGACTCACGTGAGGCCCTGGCTCAAATCGTTGAGATTTATAATATGAGCGGTGATCCTGATGATTTTGAACAACTGGCAGATCTTAATTACACGAAGGCTCATCTGATGATCAGACTTAGTGATCCTTCGGCCCGGAACATCAGAAATGTAGTTGCACTGGCGGGTGGATTGGAGGATAAGATAAACGGCAGGGTTGTAACTGGCGGATATGCATACATCATGGAGGAATTTGCCGGGAAAATCGTGAAGGGACAAATAAACTCAATAGGATTCGCGCTGACAGTAATATTTTTATTACTGATTTTGATATTCAGATCCTGGAAGGAGGGTTTGATAGCGGCTGTTCCTCTGATTGCTTCAATTGCGATATTGCTTGGAATTATGGGATGGACAGGAATAGCTCTTGATCCGGCAACAGCGTTGCTCTCATCTGTTGTAATAGGGATAGGTATTGATTACACCATACATTTAATATGGAGATACAACAGCGAAGCCACGCGGGGATTGTCACCGGCTGATGCTGTCGCAAGGGCAATAGCAACAACAGGCAGGGGAATAGTATTCAATGCACTGAGTGTTATGCTCGGATTTTCCGTATTGATTTTGTCAGGGTTTACGTCAATCAGGTTCTTTGGCTACCTGATCATAATATCGATAGGCGTATGTCTGCTGGCAGCTCTGATGATGGTGCCGGCAATAATAGTATTGGCTCAGGGCTCAGGGCGAAGGGGTACAATACAACCCCTCCCCTCTCCTTTGTCGCGCGGAGCGGAGGTGTAAGGTATGAGGTAATGGTATAGTATTAATTAAAATTAACATCAGAATAGTAATTATGAAAAAGAGATTTATTATCATAGGTTTATGGTTTGCGGTAGCAGGTATTGCCACAGCTCAGACAGAAGATGCAAACAGAATACTTGAGAGGTCACGCGAACTCACCATAGCCGATGCTATGGAGGCAACGATGACCCTTACAATCACTGACAGAAATGGTTCAGAGCGCATACGTACCAACACCATGATTTCAAAGAAGTATCCTGACGGTACCGAAAAGCGCCTGATAAGATTTGTTTCCCCGGCCGAAGTTCAGGGCACTTCAATTCTTCTACACGATTATACTGACAGGCAGGATGATATGTGGATCTATCTACCTGCATTGAAGCGGGTAAGACGTATAGTCTCATCAGAAAAGGGTAAGAGTTTTATGGGTTCTGAATTCACCAATTCTGATATGAGCTCTCCTCCATCATCTGATTTTAACAGCAGACATCTTGAAGAGTCCGGAAGAGATGATCTCTGGGTAATTGAAAGCATTCCGGCTGATGCCTCTCTCGTTAACCAGTATGGCTTTGCAAAGAGGATCAACTATTTCCGCAAGGAGAACCTTCAGCTTCAAAAAATGGAATTCTTTGACCGCAACGGAGTCCATTACAAAACGATAGAAGTGCTTGCTGTAGAATCTATTGACAGCAACGGAAGGTACATGGTAAGCGATATGCAGGCTATCAATCACCAGACAGGAAGAAGCTCAAGAATGAAGATGGAAAATCTATCTACTTCTGTTAAGCCTTCCGATTCCCTTTTTGACGCACAGAATCTTGACAGGTAAACACAGCCAGGCCTGTTATTTCATTTGGGATCTGAATTAGCGGAGACTCTGTCTTACCAGGCTGTTTCTGTCTGCTTAACCATTGGATAATCTTTCATAAATTTGCAGCACAGAAAATAAAGGCATGATGCTTAGAGACTCGACATCCATATGTGCACCTGTACACCAGCCCGGAAGTGCAATAACTGTAATAAGGGTTTCCGGAGAGCAGAGTATTGAGATCTGCGACCGCATCTTTATTGCGCGGAGGCGTGGAAGAATCGTCAATGAGAGAGGATACACACTTGTTTATGGAGATATCGCCAACAGTGAGGGGGATGTAATTGACGAAGTAATGCTCAGCATCTTCAGAGCCCCGCAGTCTTATACCGGGGAGGATATGGTTGAAATAGCCTGTCATGGATCTTTCTATATACAGAATCAGATAATAAGACTCCTCATTGAGAACGGAGCCTCCCCTGCCCGTGCAGGGGAGTTCACACAGAGGGCTTTCATGAATGGTAAAATGGACCTTTCACAGGCTGAGGCTGTGGCCGATCTTATCGCTTCTGAATCTGAAGCGGCGCACAGGCTGGCAATAGGTCAGTTAAAGGGAGGATTTTCGAAGGAGATTTCGTCACTTAGAACCGAATTGCTGAACCTGGCAAGCCTTCTTGAGCTTGAGCTCGACTTCGGTGAAGAGGATGTGGAATTTGCTGACAGGACAAAGTTGCACGATATAGCTACCAGGGTACGTGATTACTCAGAAAAGCTCTCATCGTCCTTTTCTGTTGGTAATGCGGTTAAGAGGGGTGTTCCGGTTGCCATAGCAGGACGGACTAACGTGGGGAAGTCAACACTCCTCAACGGCCTGCTTAAGGAGGAGAGGGCTATTGTCTCAGATATTCCCGGCACCACACGGGATGCAATTGAAGATACTTTTACTATCGATGGAGTTCTTTACAGATTTATCGATACTGCCGGTATACGTGAGACTGATGATATGATTGAGAACCTGGGAATAGGCAAAACCATGGACAAGATTATGGCTGCCTCGGTGGTAATACTTGTAACCGAGGCCACCCTTTCCCCGGAGAAGATCAGAGCAGAGATAGAGTCCTTCAGAGAGAATATGATCACAGGGGGTAAGAGCCTGATTGTGGTGGTGAACAAGACCGACATGGCAGAAGCTGACGCTGTTGTGAGAATAAAAGAATTAACAGACGAACAGGACGGCATACCGGTAGTCTGCATGTCGGCACTGTCAGACAATGAATATGATGAATTAAGAACTACTTTGTCTTCACAGGCCGGACTGCCAAAGCTCGATAATATGGTAGTTGTTGCCAATGCCCGGCATTATGAATCACTCAGAAATGTTGAAGAAGCAATGAAAAGGGTAATAACAGGCCTTGATGAGAACGTTCCAACAGACCTGATAGCAATTGATGTACGCCAGGCTATTCATTATCTGGGCGAGATTACCGGTGAGATAAGCACAGATGAGATACTGGGCAATATATTCAGGAACTTCTGTATTGGAAAGTAAAGCATTTTCCTTTATTTGTTATTACCCTTCATTTACTGCACTTTATAGAGTTTTATTTTCTTTTATTTGTTGCCCATTTACTCTTTTTTGTTTATTTATGTTGTGTAGTTGTTGCCCGATATTTCATTTTTGTTGCCCGACAACAAGGCCGGTGAAAAGATGGCAGTAATTGACAGCTTATGACAGTAATAGACACTTAAAGGCGGTTGATGGCATGAGTAGCAAAATTGAAGTTCAAAAGGTATGTGAATTTTGCGGAAAGGAATTTACCGCCAAAACTACTGTTACACGCTTTTGTGGGCATGCATGCGCTTCAAGGTCCTATAAGCAACGGAAGAAGGAAAACAAGATCGGCAAAGCCATTGAGGAAACCAACCAACAAAAACTATTATCTCTCTCCGAACTCAACCTGGAAGCCATCAAACAAAAGGATTTTCTTTCCATCAAAGAAGCCCATACCCTGCTGGGATTAAGTGAACGAACTTTTTACAGGCTATTGAAAGCCGGAACCATCCAGGCGATCAGGTTAGGTAAGCGTACCATTATTAAGCGTTCTGAAATCGATAAACTTTTTGCATCATGAAGGTAACCCTGCGACAAAGAAACAAAAACGGGAAAGTCAGTTTGTATCTTGACTACTATCATAAAGGTAAACGCAAGTATGAGTATCTCAGGCTTTACCTGATCGACAAGCCCCGTTCAGCTGAGGAAAGAAGCTTCAATAAGAAGACCTCTCAATTGGCCGAAAGTATCCGGGCCAAGAGGCAGCTTGAACTGCAAAATGGTATCTATGGGTTCAATGATTCAGAAAAGATCAATTCAATCTTCCTGACTTACTTTGAATTGCTGGCTGAGAAAAGAAGGGATTCGGATGGCAATTACGGCAACTGGCTGAGTGCATTAAAACACCTGAAAAGCTGGGAGAAATCAAATGTCCGTTTCGCTGACATTGATAAAGAATGGCTGGAAGACCTGAAACACTACCTGGTGCATGATGCAAAAACAAAACAAGGCAGAAACCTTTCCAAAAATTCCTGTGTTTCCTATTTTAATAAGGTACGTGCTGCATTAAAGGAAGCTGTGAAGGATGGCATCATTATTCGCAATCCTGCTGAAAGTATTGAGGGGATAAAAGAAGCTGAGACCAAAAGGGAGTTTTTAACCCTGGAGGAACTGAAAAAGGCTGTTAAAGCACACTGCGAAATTGAAGTCGTAAAGAATGCTTTCATTTTCAGTGCACTTACAGGATTGAGGTTTTCAGACATTGAAAAACTAACCTGGTCAGAGATCCAACATTCTGATGCAAATGGTTACTATATCCGGTTCAAGCAAAAGAAAACCAAAGGCCAGGAAACCCTACCTATTGCGGATGATGCATTGCAATTCATGGGTGAACGTAAAGAGGGAAATGTAAAAGTTTTCAGGGACCTTACTTACAGCGATTACAACAATGCCAAAATCCGGGAATGGATGATTCGTGCCGGGATTGAAAAGCATATCACTTTTCATTGCGCCCGGCATACCTATGCTACCCTTCAACTGACGTTAGGAACTGACATTTACACAGTATCGAAACTCTTAGGCCATAAGAGCCTCAAAACAACAGAAGTGTACGCAAAGATTATTGACCAGAAGAAAAAAGAAGCTGCAAACCGCATAAAACTTGACCTATGAGCAACAGTTTAGAATTATACAACGAGATTTTATTCCTGAACCTGCGCCCCTGGATTTTCGGCAATCAGTCTGAAATTAAATTCAAGCAATTATTGCTCGAAGTTAAAAAAGAGTATTATACGCACCAACCGGTTTACGAGGTCGATTTCATAAAACCACTTTCCAATATCCGCAAATATTACCATGCAATCATTGAATATGAAGCCATCAATTATTTAAATGGCTTGCATGCTGAGATTTCCCAGGCATTAAGCGAGAATGAAAAATCTTATCTCGTTCATTTTGCTATGGATAAATTGATTTCTCAAAAACTCAAAGAGGCTGCTCAGATCATACAGGAAAGAAACTACACAACGGAGCAGTTCAACCTTAACCAACAAACAAAGCAGACAGATACAAGCAAAACCAATGAATCATATATTCTCCACCTGCTGAAACATCAACTGGTAAGGTTGTTTTTGGAAATACAGGATTCCTATTCCGGTTACCTGAAAGAAGATGCTTTAACTCCTGATGAAATCTACTTTAAATTCTTTAATGAAGCTGCACCGGAAAGGGCTTATATTATTGAAGCTGAAAACTATCCGAATACTTATCAGGCACCACAACCTCAACAAACCGACAATAAACCTGCTTTCAATGCCATTCGTGATGATATTTGGGAGCCCGGCAAAAACATCTATTCTTACAATCAATTAATCAGGAATCCATCACGCTTTGCACGGATTGAGGAAGAACTCTACGAAAAAGACATTATTGATAACAATTACCATTTTTCCGACAGGCATGGTATGAAGAAGTACTTGGCAGCGTTTTACCATCAACTGATCCGCAAAGGCTATTTCAATAAGCGGATTTTTCCCGGCAATGTAGAAACCTCTAATCTTGTCATCAGGAAATTTTTAGACTATCGCTATAAAACCAATGTTGACAAACAATTCCGTAACTGGGATAATGACCACGAAGGACTGTTATCGTTTATTGAGATAGATTACTGGTTAGACCATATTCCTGCCTGTTAAAATTGCGGTAATTTGCTGTCAATTTACCAAATGAAATTACCACTCTTTTGGTAATGGTGCTGTTTTTCTGACACTTACCTTTTCCGAAATTACCAGTCTTCAGGCTACCAAAAACCCTGATATAAATTCGCTATGTCTTTGAAAATCAAAGATGACTTTGGCGCTGAAGTCCATTTCCCGAATTTTAATTCAATAGTAAAATGGACGAAATTATTAAACGTCTCGAACGACTGGAAAGGCTTATTGAAAGCCAGGGTAGCAATACAAAGGAAGTTTTAAACTTCAATGAAGCATGCCAGTATCTGGAGCTTTCGCAATCGCATTTGTACAAGCTCACAAGTACCGGAGCCATACCCCATTACAAACCTAATGGTAAAAAAATCTATTTCAACCGGCATGAATTGGATGGCTGGTTGCTCCGCAACCGGGCCACCTCTAAGGATGAAATTGAGCAGCAAGCTGCCGATTACCTGGTTAAAAAAGGGAGGGTACAGCTATGACAGAGTTATTTGATTTGCTGCTGAAAATCTCCCAGGAGATCAAAACCATCAAGACCTATATTGAATTTTTCCGAAAGACACGTCTGGAAAAATTTAACGAAGCCTGGATTGATGGTCAGGATGTGATGCAGGTTTTGCATATCAGCAAACGAACCCTTCAATCACTTCGTGACAGCGGGGCACTCCCCCACAGCCGGTTGAACGGCAAATTCTACTATAAGCTTTCTGACATAGAAAATATGCTTGAATCCAATTATTCAAACATCAAATCAGGGAGCCATGGAAATTAGCAGGAAAGACATTTTGGGCAAAACCCATTATGGGTTGAACATTTACGCATACATATTAAGGCAATTTTATCCTGGAGACACAGTCCTTTCCCTTTCGGGGAGGGACTGTAAACCTGCCAGAAACCCTTTTAACCAGAACAGGCTTACCCTGATGGTTTCCATTGTGGATAATTGTGCACGGCATACCGACACCGACAAAAGCATTCCCGATGGGGATGTTTTTGATTTTGCGCAACTTCATTACAAAAAAGAAGGTCAGGAATTACTGGAAACAATTAACAGGGATCTTCATTTGCATATCGGAGAGAACAGAGGTTTTTATGGAAATAGAACATCTGCAAAAGAAGAACCTGATAAACAAAACATAGAAAAACCTATAGTCAGGATTCCTCAGTGTAGCTATTTTAACCGGCCAGTGTCAAACACCATCCCGGCTAGAACTGTGAACCTTAATGAAATCTATCATTTAATCAAAGGTGATTCATTTTACAAGGCAACGAGCACTCTACGCAGTATTGAAGATGTCAGGGAAGCTCGTAAATACAAGGCTGCAAATTTTGATTATGTCACCTTCTCAGGCACATTCTCGAAGCGAAACGATAAAGCCTTACTGGCTCATTCCGGATTGCTTACCATTGATTTTGATCACATCACAGACATTGATTCTTTAAAAAGATCATTGTTGCATGATCCGTATTTTGAAACAGAAATGCTTTTCATCTCTCCATCGGGCAATGGCTTAAAATGGATCATTCCTATTGACATCACCAAAGCGAAACACCAGGATTTCTTTAGGGCAGTTTCAAATTACATCCGCCAAACCTATAAACTGGAAGTTGACCAGTCGGGTAAGGATATTTCAAGAGCCTGCTTCATACCGCATGATGCAGCCGTTTACATCAATCCCAAATATTTAGAGTAATGGAAAGAAAAACGTTTAATCCGTTGGAATGGCTGGAACAACCAAGCCAACAAACAATAAATATAGAGCCTGAAAAAACATCCCATAATAATAATGGTATAATTAAAGATGCAATCACACAGGTTGAAGAAATCATTCAGCAAATCGAAAACAAACAGATTGACATCGCCACTGCATACAACGACTGGCGTAATATCGGTTTTGCGTTTGCCGATGAGTTCGGTGAAGCAGGCAGGGAACTGTTTCACAGGATCAGCCGCTTTTACCCCGATTATGCTGTAAAAGAATGCGACAGGCAGTTTGATAATTGCCTTAAAGCAAAAGGTCAGGGAGTTTCCCTGAAAACATTCTTTTATCATGCGAAACAGGCGGGTATTCCAATAAACAACAAAAATCCCAAAGCTGAAGAAGAATCAATTGAGGTTCCACATTTCCCTGAATCCTTATATCCTCAACTTCCTGATTTCCTGAAACGGGTGGTTCATGTATGTACATCAAATGAAGAAAAGGACATTATGCTATTGGGTACATTGGTAACACTCAGTTCGTGCTTACCTAAAATCTATGGCATTTATGACGGCAAACGGGTATTTGCCAACCTTTACCTTTTTATTACTGCCCAGGCATCAGCCGGAAAAGGCAGGTTGGTGCACTGCAAGCAACTGGTAAAACCCATTCATAAAGCCTTGCGGGAGCAGGCAAGAATGATCAAACAGGAGTACGAACTGGAGCTTGCCGATTACAACTCCAAAAAAGGAAAGGAAGAAGGCGTTGAGAAACCTGCCAAACCTCAGGAGAAAATGCTCTTTATCCCTGCCAATAACAGCACCACCGGAGTATTTCAATTGCTATCTGATAATGATGGCAAAGGATTGATTTTTGAAACCGAAGGCGACACGCTGGCACAGGCATTCAAAAGCGATTACGGCAATTATAGCGATGGGTTCCGAAAGGCATTCCACCACGAAACCATTTCCTATTACAGGAGAACCGACCGGGAATACGTGGACATCGAAAGCCCCTGCCTGTCAACGGTACTGTCTGGCACACCCAAACAAATTTCAAGCCTCATCCCCAACGCTGAAAATGGCTTGTTCAGCCGTTTCATCTTCTATTTTATGAATGTCCGCCCTATATGGAAAAACGTATTTGCCATTTCATCCGACAATGGACTGGAAGACTATTTTGATGAATTGGGCAGCGATTTTCATGAATTATACAAAACCTTACTGGCAAATCCTGAAATACAGTTTTGCCTTTCGGCAGACCAGCAAGCTCAGTTCAATGAGTTCTTTTCAGGTGTTCAGACAAAATACATCGCCATCCAGGGAATTGATTCTATGGCAACGGTCAGGCGATTGGGCTTGATCGCTTTCCGCCTTGCCATGATACTGTCAGCACTAAGGATTATGGAAACCGGAGAACTTCCACAACGAATGTTGTGTGAAGAACAGGATTTCCAATCGGTACTTACCATGATTAAAACACTTGTACTCCATTCAAGCAAGGTGTTTTCCGAACTTCCCGAAGACATACAGCCGACTAAGCGGAAAAACAGAAAGGAGAAATTCCTGGAACAATTGCCCCTCAACTTCAACCGGCAAAAGTATCTGGAAGTTGCTCATAACTTATCCATACCTGATAAAACCGCTGAAGGATACATTACTGATTTTTACAAAAAGGGATTGATTCACCGTGAAAGCCAGGATCAGTATGTTAATCTGATTAAGGATACTAAGGATTCTGAGGAAGTTAAGGCTTAGTTTCCTTAACTTCCTGAACTTCCTCATAATGTGTTGATAAATTGTTTTTTCTTTTTCTTTCCCTTCATTGGTTCTTTTTCTGTAAATTAGCCACTTATTGTCAAGTCAATAATTTAATAGTCAAGAAATGATAGGACAAAGAATTAGAGAACTACGGGAGGAAAACGATTACCTGATCAGGCAACTGGCGGCAATGCTCGACATCGACACTGCCCAGTTAAGCAAAATGGAACGGGGGGAACGCTTTTTCAAAAAGGAGGAAATCATCGAAATAGCCCGTATCCTGAAAGCCGATCAGGAAGAACTCCTCACCATCTGGCTGGCTGATAAAATCTACAAAATGGCTTTGGAGGAGGAACATGCGATTGAAGCATTAGACCTGGCAAAGAAAAAATTAAGCAACAAGGAGTGAACAAACGGAATGATAACAGAAGAAGGAATTAACCAAATATGGCAATAAAAAAATCAGAATTATACAGCAGCTTGTGGAAAGGTTGCGATGACCTGAGGGCATCTGGCGGAATGGACCCTTCACAGTATAAAGATTATGTGCTGACCATGCTGTTTATTAAATACGTGTCGGATAAATATGCAGGAAAAGAAGACAGTGTCATTACAATCCCCGAGGGAGCATCATTTGAGGATATGGTTGCCCTGAAAGGGAAAAAAGACATTGGCGACCGCATCAACAAACAAATTATCCGACCCATTTTCCGGGAAAACGGACTTGAAGGCGAAGTGGAACTGGTGGATTTCAATGATGATGACAAACTTGGCAGCGAAAACGAAAAGGTGGATTTGCTTACCGGATTGATTGGAATTTTTGAGAATCCTGCCCTCAACTTTAAAAACAACCGTGCCGAGGATGACGACATTCTGGGCGATGCCTACGAATACCTGATGCGCCACTTCGCCACCGAATCGGGCAAAAGCAAGGGGCAGTTTTACACCCCTGCCGAGGTTTCCAGGGTGCTGGCAAAAATCATCGGCATTGAAAAAGCCAAATCTTCCCAATTTTCGGTATATGACCCCACCTGTGGTTCAGGCTCTTTATTATTAAAGGTAGCCCAGGAGGCCGACAGGCACATATCCCTGTACGGACAGGAAAAGGATATTTCTGTGAAAGGGTTGGCAGTGATGAACATGTGGATGCATGGCTATGAAGATGCCATCATTAAAAAAGGTAATTCCATTGCCAGACCCGACCACAAAGAGAAAGATGGCAAGCTGAAACGCTTCGACCGGGTGGTTGCAAATCCCCCTTTTTCACAAAAAAGCTGGAGCCAGGGCATCAATCCCATAGAGGATGAATTTAACCGTTTCCTGCACTATGGCATTCCGCCTGCCAAAAATGGCGATTATGCCTTCCTGTTGCATATTGTTGCCTCATTAAAGGGAACCGGCAAGGCTGCTGTTATCCTGCCTCATGGGGTATTGTTCCGGGGAAATGCCGAAGCCGAAATCAGGAAAAACCTCATCGAACGCAAATACATCAAAGGGATCATCGGTTTACCGGCTAACCTTTTTTACGGTACAGGTATTCCTGCCTGCATCATTGTGCTGGACAAGGAAGATACCGACAAGCGCAAAGGCATTTTTATGGTGGATGCCAGCAAAGGCTTTATCAAGGACGGCAATAAGAACCGTTTGCGTGAGCAGGACATTCATAAAATCGTGGATGTTTTCACAACCCAGACCAATACCCCTAAATATGCCCGCTTTGTTGAGTTCGAAGAAATTGTAAAGAACGAGTACAACCTGAACATTCCCCGATACATCGACACCCAGGAGGATGAGGATATTCAGGATTTGAATGCACATCTGAATGGCGGTATTCCCGACACTGACCTGAACGGATTAAAAGCCTACTGGGATATTTACCCCACCATGAGGTCTGAGCTCTTTGAAGAAGTCCGTCAGGGCTACAGCAAGCTGATACCGGAAATCAATGCCGTGAAGGATACCATTTTTTCGCATCAAGAATTTACCGCCTACAAGGAAAAAATGGACAGGCTTTTTGAAAACTGGAAAAGCAGGAACACCCCTGTATTAAAAAGCATTTCCACCGAAACCATCCCTAAAAAACTTATCCATGATATTGCGGAGGACCTGTTGAAGGAATACACCGGAAAAGCCCTGGTTGACCGCTACGACATGTATCAGCACCTGATGGATTACTGGCTGGAATTGATGAAGGACGATACCTATATGATTATTGAGGACGGATGGGTTGCCAAACTGCATATCGTGAAAAAGACGAAAAAGGAAACCGTTTACGATTGCGACCTCGTGCCCAAGCCTTTGGTCGTAAACCGCTATTTTCTTGCCGAATACAATGCCATACAGAATTTGGAAGCCGAAAAAGAAGTGAAGGAAAACAAATACACTTCGCTGATTGAGGACAACAGCGGTGAGGAAGCCATATTTGAAGATGTGGAGAACAACAAGGTTTCCAAAGCCGACCTGCTGGAAAAACTGGACGAATACCAGGATTTGGCTTTTGATACCCATTTTAAGGAGGAGTTTGTGCAATTCCAAATCAGCAAAGAAGAACAGGAAGATTGCCTTTCCCAAATAAAGGATTTGACCGAAGGTGAAAACTGGGGTATTTATTTTGAAAAACTCTCCAATGCAAGGGGCAAGCTCACCAAAGCGAACATTCAGAACCGCGTGATGGAACTCAAACAGATGGTGAGTATTTCCGACCTGCCACCAACCTACAAAAGCAAGGTGGAACCCGTTACCAAGAACTTTGAAAAACTCACCAACTGGGAAAAAGGCATACAACATCCCTGGTTTGCTGAGTTGGATATGATGCACCAATACCTCAGCCTGCTTTCCCGGCAGACGGAACTGAATAAAACCGTGAAGCAGAAACGGAACGACCTGATTGAGAAACTGGAGGCAATTCTTACAGAGGACAGGGAGTATATCCCCGAAATCAACACCCTGTTACAATTACTGGATTTGACCGATGAAATCAACAACATCAAAGCAGCCATCAAAACTGCCACACAGGAACTGGAAGATAAAACCATTGAAAAATACGGACAATTGACCGAAGACGAAGTGAAAACCCTTGTTGTGGACGACAAATGGCTGGCAAGCCTGAAAATCCGTATTGACAACGAAATTGACGAGATTTCCCAACGTCTCACTGGAAGGATAAAAGAACTGGCTGAACGCTATGAGTTTAAACTTTCCGAAGTTGCCAATGATGTGACGGATTATGAAGCCAAAGTAAATAATCACCTGAAAAAGATGGGACTGAAATGGAGCTAACAAAGAATTATAAACTTACTGACTATGGTATAATTCCTACTGATTGGAAGGAGATTGTTCTTGGTAAAAGCTCTCTTCTAAAAGCACGAATTGGATGGCAAGGACTAACAACTGCTGAATATTTAAAAGATGGAAATTACTATCTAATTACTGGAACAGAATTTAAAGATGGCTTCATTGATTGGGACAGCTGTTACTATGTGAGCAAGGAGAGATATGAACAAGATAAATTTATTCAAGTTAAGGAGTCTGATATTTTAATAACTAAAGATGGAACTATAGGGAAAGTTGCTTTTGTCGAAAAAGTTCCCAAACCTGCAACTTTAAATAGTGGTGTGTTTGTAATACGCCCCTTAAATGATTCATATAATCCAAGATTTACCTATTATATACTTAGGTCTAGTCATTTTAAAACGTTCCTAAATAAGCTAAGTGCAGGTTCAACTATCAATCATCTTTATCAAAAAGATTTTGTCCACTACAAAATCCCTCTTCCACCAACTCCCGAAGAACAACAAGCCATAGCCACTGCCCTAAGCGATATTGATACACTCATTACAAACCTTGATAAGCTCATTGCCAAAAAGAAAGCCATAAAGCAGGGCGCCATGCAGCGATTGCTGAAAGCACCGGATAAAGGAGGTAAACGTCTGCCCGGGTTTGAGGGGGAATGGATTTCAGACAAAGTGGAGAATATAATGAAAGTCTATCGAGGGGGTTCTCCCAGACCAATTCAGGCATATTTAACTGAATCAGCAAATGGAATAAACTGGATAAAGATTGGAGATACTGATAAATTTGGCAAGTACATTAAATCAAGTGAAGAAAGGATTATTCCAGAGGGGCAGAATTTTTCGAGAAATGTATATATCGGTGACTTCCTTCTTTCAAATTCAATGAGTTTTGGAAGACCTTATATCTTAAAAATTGATGGGTGCATCCATGATGGATGGCTGGTACTTCAGAATTATCAATCTTCATTGGACACAGAATTTCTTTATTACTTATTGATTTCAAGAGAAGTCCACAATCAGTATTTAAGTAAAGCAGCAGGAAGTGGTGTACTCAATCTAAATAAAGAGTTAGTAAAATCTGTTGAACTTACTTTTCCAAAATCTTTAGAAGAACAGAAATCCATTGCTTCAGTCTTTTGTGATATGGATACCGAAATCGAAAGCCTTGAATCAAAAAAATCAAAATACCTCCTCATCAAACAGGGCATGATGCAGGAATTGTTAACCGGGAAAACGAGATTAAT
>CAZMSH010000002.1:0-206630 GCA_964568875.1 uncultured Rikenellaceae bacterium
TCTATTTCGCCAAAGATGACATTGGGAAAAGCCATAAAATTCATAAAAGCCTTTTCCCGAATAGGATAGATTCATTGTTCAACAACATCGGCAGCAATGGCACCGAATTTATTTACACAACATTTTCAGGGGAGAAAGAAGGCTTTCTTCCATTAAGTATTGATTTCAACACCGAAAACCGGGATTTCATCCGCAGGTATTACAACAGGCAGATAAATTTCTATTTTTCAAGGATCAAAAAGCAGATCGTTAAGGTTGGCTTTATCAAAGAAAACCAGGTATGGGTAAAAGTTCCCCGGCAATCAACACTTCAATGGGACGTGTACATGAAATTCTCTTTGAAAGTCCAGTTTGCCACGGTGAGTAAGTATCCTGAATTACTGGTTTCCTATGACGGTACTTCCAAAGTACTCAAACAATCGGTGGCTGAACTGATACAGGAGGTCTCCCCTGCCTGTTTCAAATGGGTGCTGCACAACAAACAACTTGAAAAGTGGGAATGGCTTTCGGAAGAAGATGTGCCGGACTATTCAACCTATTACCCGGTTCTGAATAAAAAACTGGAAGCTGCTTTGAACATACCAGCCGAAGCGCCACCAAAGGACAACCGCTATCCCAAATACCTGAAAAACATCCAGGCGTTTTACAAGAAGTTCCTGAATAATGAGGAGTTTAAAAAGGTGATTCCCATCCATAACGGAGGCTTTTTAACGGTCGGTTCATCCCGGATCAACTCCACCACCAAAGAAAGCAACCTGCTGGTATTTGGCAAGAACCAGACAGGTATTGTACCCAAAACCTGCATGAAAAACCTGAAACCTTTCAAAGCCAGTCCTTACAAAAAAGTGCACCTTTTCTTTATCCTGCACAAGGATGCCGTAAACGAAGCCAAAGAACTGAATGAACGCTTTGTTAATGGCTTTAAATGGTTTAGGGGATTGTACGAATATGCCAATGTGCTGTTCCACACCGAAAAGGGCTTTAGCATAACCTTCTCCAACAAAGACAATCCCATCCCTGAAATTGAGGCAGAACTTTCCAACCGGAAAATTGACCCCGATATAAAATACATCGCCATATACATTACCCCTTACGGGAAATTTGAGCACGATCCCAAACACCGGGCAGTTTATTACAAGGTCAAGGAACTCCTGCTCAAACGCAAGATCACATCACAGGCAATTGATCCTGAAAAAATGGTAGCACAGGGCGATGGATGGGTTTACAGCCTCCCGAACATAGCTGTGGCAATCCTGGCAAAACTGGATGGCATTCCCTGGCGGCTGAATACACCCATCAAAAACGAACTGATAGTTGGCGTGGGTGCTTTCAAGCACGTGGAGGAAAACGTGCAGTACATCGGTAGTGCATTCAGCTTTTCCAACGATGGCAAGTTCAATAGCTTTGAATATTTCATGAAGCATGAAATAAAAATGCTGGCCGGGAAAATCTCCAAGGCAGTGAGGGATTACGCTACCATCAACAGCCAGCCCGACAGGCTCATCATTCATTTTTACAAGAGCATGAGTGAAAGGGAACTGGAGCATATCGAAAAAGCACTGGATGAAATGGAATTGCCCATTCCGGTATTCATCCTTTCCATCAACAAGACCGAATCGGAAGATATTGTTGCTTTCGACAACAACTGGAAAGAACTGATGCCAGTAAGCGGCACATATATCAACATTGGTAAAAACAAGTACCTGCTTTTCAACAACACCCGCTACCCTGATGGCAGTTTCAGCAAAGCCGATGGTTATCCCTTTCCCATCAAACTGAACATTGATTGCACGGACAAGGAACAACTGAAAGATGTAAAGGTTATCAGGGAACTCATCGACCAGGTTTATCAGTTCAGCCGCATGTATTGGAAATCAGTGAGGCAGCAGAATTTACCTGTAACGATAAAATACCCCGAAATGGTGGCACAAATCGCCCCTCATTTTGATGGAAACGACATCCCCGATTTCGGAAAAGATAATTTGTGGTTTTTGTAAAATACAGAGAAAATGTCAAGTGTAGAATTAGCCAAAAAATATGTAATAGATGTTCCCTGCAAGCATTGCAAGGGGAAAGGCAAGTGCAATTGCAGTTCTTGCGAAAATGACAGGGCAAACAATTATATGATGGTTTGGGGTATAAGGAATCCACGGCCTCTGCCTGATATGTTAGAGGAAAGGGAAAGACACAGCAAGGAATATTGGGAAGAATATGAAAAAAGTAAAAAGTGGGCTAAATCAGAAGACAATTGCCCAAAGTGTGGAGGAAAAGGGACAAGGCCGGAAATAGATCAAAAAAAACTCGATCAGGAAGTTCAGTCAGGCCTGATTACGGAACATGAAAAATTTGCCATTATCAAAGAACTCGGGAACACCTTTGGGGCTTATTATTTTCAGTATTAAAATATATTGTGCGTTTCTAAAATAAAAAGTAATTATTTATGAATACAAATGTAGCTGTAATAATTCCACTATACAATGGCGCCCCATGGATTGAAGAAACAATAAAAAGTGTCTTGAAACAGGACTTAAAACCAGCTGAATTTATTATTGTTGATGATAATTCAACTGATAATGGTTGTGAATTAGTAGAAAAGTATAAAGAAGTAACTTTAGTCAAAAATGACGGAAAAGGCTCATCCATGTCTCGTAATTTGGGAACAAAGCTCTCAAATTCGGCCTTTATTGCATTTTTAGACCAAGATGATCTTTGGCATCCATCTCATTTACGATTACTAAGAAATGCATTATTAGATAATCCTGATTCAAATAGTGTTTTTGCAGCTGCAAGTAGTTTTGAAAAAGATTTTCCCAATTATGATACTTCTTCGACTGACTGTACCTATTTTGATCCATGGACACGTTACCCTTTTACAATTGGAGTTGATGGACCTTCTTTAGCATTAATTCGCAGAGAAATACTTTTCGAAATTGGATTATGGGAAGAAAAATCAACAGGCATGGGAGATGCAATCCTTTTTTTAAAACTATCCTCAAAGAAACCTTTACTTAAATTGAAATCATGTACTGTTGGAAAACGTGTTCATGCAGGTTCACAATGGATTGCAATTAGAGATTGGGGCGCAAAATATTTAAATTTCAGACATCAGGTAATGCGAAGCGCATTGGACTTTAGAATCAATATCGCTCCCAACGATCCTCTTTTGCCAGACTTTGAACTAAAACTAGAAGCACTGAAAACGTTGCAACGACTCACACATTCAATAACAAAACAGGATCATAAAAAAGTTGCAGAATATGCAAATCTTATGGAAACTCAACTTTGTGATGTTAACGACAACTATATGTCACATGTTTTCTATTGTTTGATGGGAGCTTTATTTCCCATTCACGATAGTGAAAAACTTAAAATAGAAAGGGACCGTGTATTCTCGGAATTACTTGAAATATGGCCAAACGATGCCCAAAAAACGAGAAAATCTATTACAAATTTAATCGGAGAAAAACCCTTGGTTAGTTAAATATGTTTGTAAGTAAATCAAATAAAATTCTGATTACTGGTTCTTCTGGCTTTGTAGGAAGTTTGATCATTCCTTTTTTGCAAAATTATGGTTTTTTTATTCGAGGTTATGATCAAAATACAGATTCAATTTCCGATGAGTTTGTTAAAGGTCAGATTGAAGATACTGAATTATTAAGAAAGGCTCTTATTGGCGTAGATGCAATTATTCATTTAGCCGCCTTTTCTGATGAAGGAGATTTTTTACAACAAATATTAAAACCAAATATTGTTGGCGTTTATAGTTTATTTGAAGCAATAAAAGATAAAAATATAGAAAGAATTATCCTTGCCAGTAGCACCCAAGCCGCAGACATTGAACAAACTAAGGGCATAATCACAGCTAATCTGGACTTTTCCACAAGTTATTATGGACTATCAAAAATATGGTTGGAAAAGGTAGCCGAAATGAATACTCGGCTATACAACTTAAATATTATTGCAGCCCGTCTTGGATGGATAATAAGAAGTCGCAGAGAATTTGAAGAATTGAAAAATAATCCGAGTTGGCAAAAATACTTTTTCAGTCATTTGGATGCGCAAAAATTTTTTTTATCCTGTCTGAAAGCGCCTGTAAAAGGATTTAACTTAATCAATGCAGTTAGCAAATCAGTTTCAAACAATGGATATAGCATGATGGAAACAAAACTTTTGATAGGCTTTCAGCCAGAAGATGTCTTTCCAGAAGGTTTAATTCCCCAAATTATGGCATAATGAAAGTCGCAGTAATAAATAGACCTAATGATCCTGATAGTCTTCAAATATATTACAGCAACCTTACATTTGAGTTATCCGCTTTAGGAATTGAGATTGTACCTTTTGGAGAAGAAGAGCCTATTCCTCAGGATTATGACCTTGTATGGGATCCAGGTATGTGTATGCGTCCTATACCACTTAATATTTTAAATTCCACTATTCCTGTAATAGGGAGTATGCATGGTGTAAAGGCATATTCTCTACCTATACACGAACTTGTTACTAATCAGGAAGAGGAGCAGGAACTAATTACATGCAAAAATTTACTCGATCAACAATGGAAAGAATTTAAAGATAAAATAACAGCATTGGTAACTGTTTCAGAATATGGAAAAAGAGAAATAACAAATGCTGTCAATATTAAATCAGAAAAAGTGTTTACTATATACAATGGTGTGAACACAGCAATTTTTAAAAAGGAGGGTAAAAGAAAGAGTATTGGAAAACCCTATTTCTTTCATGTGTCAACGGTAAATCCTTTAAAAAACTTTAATCGTTTATTGAGTGCTTATTTGTTATTGCCTGAAAATACAAGACCGGACCTAGTTGCTATTATTCCTGATTATACGAAAATGGTTAATGCTAAAGGATTGCATATTATTTCAGATTCATTATCGCAAGAGGAAATTGCTGAATGGTACAGGGGAGCAATAGCATTAATACTTCCTTCACTGAGAGAAACATTTGGTATGCCAATCATTGAAGCAATGCGATGCGGTATTCCTGTAATAACATCAAATGTTACAGCATGTGCTGAAATAGCAGGCGATGCAGCTACCCTGGTTGACCCCCGTTCAGTAGAAGATTTGAAAAACGCCATGTCAAAAATACACCTTGATCCTAATTATAGGGATACATTAATTTCTAAAGGGATACAACATTCTTCCAAATTTTCTTGGGAAGAATCAGCCATTCAGTTCCGCCAACTTTTTAATCAAGTCATAAAAAAGAACAAGGATAAATATCCAAAGATGAGGAAATTGGAAGTTACAACAACGGTAGGTTGTCAAATCAATTGTTCTTTTTGTCCTCATTCTATTTTTTACAAAAACTATTTGAAAAAGGTCTCTGACAATAGGCATATGAGTTTTAATGTGTTTAAAACTTGCATTGATAAATTACCTGCTGATGTTGGAGTAAGTTTTGGTGGTATGAGTGAACCTTTTCAAAATAAAGAATGTGTAGAAATGGTGCTATACGCAAAAGAAAAAGGTCATGCCATTGAAATCTTCACTACGATGTCAGGCTTAAATTTTGCTGATCTCAAACGGTTAACAACGCATTTAGCTTTAGGCACTAAAAGTACTGACGATAAATTATATATTCATCTGCCTTCTGATAACAACTGGGAACATATTACAATAGACCATGAACTGATTGAAAAGATCAATTTCCTCATAAGTAATGATTTTAGTTTAGAATTTCATTATCATGGAGAAAACATCCATAGTACCCT
The DNA here is from genome assembly GCA_964568875.1 of uncultured Rikenellaceae bacterium. Lineage (GTDB taxonomy): Bacteria > Bacteroidota > Bacteroidia > Bacteroidales > VadinHA17 > SLNP01. Next base: position 5,732 of record CAZMSH010000002.1, read on the forward strand.
TCAAAATATTGAATTTAAACATAGGTTAAATCATTGGCCATTACATGATCGATCGCTAAATGAAACTACAGTGATAAAAAAATCTAAGATAAAAAAGGGGAAAATCTCATGTGTGATGAACATGGAAGTTAACTTCTTAATACCCAGTGGAGATGTATTATTATGCTGTCAGGATTTCGGGATAGATTTTATTATTGGTAACCTGGTTACAGACGACTTTGAAAGTTTGTATAAAAGTAGGCCATTCAAAAGGGTATTAGGAAGTTTACAAGATGACTCTATTAATTCAGTTTGTAGAAATTGTCACTTTGCGGTAGAAATTGGCCACAAATTCGATACAATGAATAGTAAAATAAATAAATGATGCAGACAGGCAGTTTCAAGATCACAAACATAGTTCACTTAACAGATGTGCATCTTTGCCGTAATAAAAACGATTTGGTTTACGGAAGAAATCCATACTATTCGTTTAGGGAAATCCTGAATCTTATCCACAAAAAAATTCCAGAACTAAGTCTTATCGTCATTACTGGAGATATTTCTGAAGATGTCACACTTTCTTCTTATGAGATAGCAGATTCTTTGCTAAATGAATTTAAAAACACCTGTTATTGGATTACTGGAAATCATGATGATTTCTCCATTCTTCCTAGTAAGATTAAAAACAAATATATAAAAAATGAATGGGAGCTTGGAGCCTGGAAATTCATTGCTTTAGATACAACAATTAAAGGCGAAGATTATGGGCTACTATCAAACTTGGAACTCCAAAAACTGAATTCTTTTTTATCAACTAATAAAGAACACCCTGTAATAATTTGCATGCACCATCCACCTATAGACGTGGATTCTGTATTTATTGATTCAATAGGCCTAATAAATAAAAAATGTTTTTGGAATGAATTGGCAAATTACAGCAATGTAAAGGCTGTACTTTCTGGTCATGTTCACCAACAGATTACTGCTAATGTTGAAGGAATCTTAGTATCCTGTGCTCCATCAACATTTGTTCAATGGCTTCCAAAATCAAAAGAGTTTGTATTTGACGAGGATAGAGGAAATGGATTTAATCTAATAACCTTGATGGGCAATGAGGGTATGACTATTGAAACAATAAGAAATAATCATAAATCGAGATAATACAATGCGTAAAAATATAATACTGTCTCCACATTGCGATGATGCTGCATTTTCTCTCGGAGGTCTGCTTTTGTCTGGAATGATAGATAATGTAGTAATCTGTACAGTATTTTCAATTAGCAATTGTACTTATAACGACTTGGAAGACTCCATCGAAAATATTACTACGATCAGAAAGAAAGAAGATGAAGAGTTTTTCAAACAATGTAAATCGAAAATACATCTTCATTATATGGATAAACTTGATGCTCCAATCAGAATGGGAAATGAAGATTTGGATGTTTTTAATACTTCTTTCACTAAAAAGGATCGAGAAATATGTACCGAAATAATCAGCTTTATTGAAGATAACTTTAGCATTGATGATATAATTTATGCCCCGCTTGCACTTGGAAATCATATCGATCACTATATCTTATTTGAAGTTGCTGCTGATTTAGCTGCTGAAGGGTATGATGTTAATTATTATGAAGACTTGCCATATGCTGCGAATTGTAGCAATTATCTACTCAAAAGAAGAATATCATCTCTTGAAGAAAGAATAGAAAATGTTTATTCAGACCTAGTTAGACATTCGAAAATTTCAATTATTGATAAAATTAGTGCCTTAAGCATATATCGGTCACAAATTGATCCTTCAATAATCAAGCGTATTTCTAATTACCACTATAGGATAAGCAATGATTTTGTTTGTTATAAAACCTGGGGAAAAAAAAGATGAAAAATTTATACCCTTCGAAACCCTCACTAGACAGAGAAGAACTAGAACAAATTCAGAAAGTTTTTGATTCAAATTGGCTTGGCATGGGAACCTTTGTTCTTGAGTTCGAATCTGAGATAGAAAAATATATTGGTAAAGGTATTGCTATCGCTGTTAATTCAGGGACATCAGCTCTGCATTTGGCATTAGAAAGTATAGGCGTTGGGAAAGGAGATGAAGTTATTGTTCCTTCTCTAACGTTTTGTGCCAGCGTTCAAATAATAACAGCATTGGGTGCAAAGCCAGTTTTTTGTGATGTTTTATTAAATGATCTTTGTATTGACGTTAAGGATGTTGCCTCTAAAATAACTCCTAAAACAAAAGCCATTATCCCAGTTCATTATTGTGGCATTTGCTGTGATATGGATGCACTTATGGCATTAAAAAATGAGCATGGGATTCGGATTGTTGAAGATGCAGCTCATGCCTTTGGCTCATTCTACAAAGGCAAGAGAATTGGTAGTTTTGGAGATATTTGCTGTTTTAGTTTTGACCCGATCAAGAATATTACTTGCGGAGAGGGAGGTGCAATAATTGTCCATGATGAGAATCATGCAGATTTAATCCGAAAAAAGAGAATGTTGGGGATCGACAAAGATGGCTGGTTACGTCATACTGATAAATCAAACCCCAAAGACTATGATGTAGTAACTCAGGGGTATCGTTATCATATGAGTAATATTAATGCTGCGATTGGTTTAACTCAAATGAAAAAAATATATGATTTCCGTCAAAAGAAAATAGAATTAGTAAAACGATACAACCAAAGATTATCTAAGATTAAAACTATTTCAATACTGAGTTGGAATTTACCCGAAAGTTTCCCTTTTGCATACGTTATTAAGGTTCATGAAAATCACAGGGATAAATTAAAAGTCTACTTAAAAAGATATGGTATCCATACAGGATTGAACTATATTCCTAACCATATGCAAAGTTTTTTTCAGGAAACAGTTCGTTTACCAATTACAGAACAGCTATATCAGGAAATTATTACGTTGCCATTATATTATGATCTTGAATTTAAAGATGTTGAATCCATTGTAAAATGTATCGAAGACTATTTTAGTCAACAAGATTCATTTGAGCCTATTCTTTTAGGAAAGGAAGTGCACAATGAATAAGTATAGTAAATATTTCATAAATAAAAGAGTGCTTATAACAGGTGGACTTGGGTTCGTTGGTTCAAACTTAGCATTGACGTTACATCAGTTGGGTGCAAAAATAGAGATTATAGATGCTATGGTTCCCGAGCACGGGGGAAATTACCATAATATCTCGCCCATTGAAAAAGATATAGATATACATTTTTTCAAATTGGAAAATAATTGGGATACGTTAACAAAGATTGTTTCCAAACAAGATTATATTTTTAATTTGGCAGGTCAAAGTAATCATTGGGATTCAATGTCAGACCCCCAATTGGATTTGGAATACAACTGCAATGCTCATCTTGCACTTCTGGAAGCAATTAGAAAATTCAATCCAACGGTAAAACTTATTCTTACAAGTACACGCCAGATCTATGGACGACCTGACTATCTCCCGGTGAATGAGAGGCATCCCATACAACCAACGGATGTTAATGGCATCCATAAAGCAGCTTCTGAACAATATCATTTTCTGTATCATAAGGTATATGGTATAAAAGTAGCAGCCCTGCGTTTGACTAATACTTTTGGACCACGGATGCGTGTAATTGATACTCGCCAAACATTTTTAGGATATTGGTTACGTTGTTCGATAGAGAAAACGGTGTTTGAGGTATGGGATGGTGGACAAAAAAGGGATTTTAATTACATCGATGATGTTTTAGAAGCTCTCCTTCTTTCAGCTGTTGAAGATAAAGCCATTGGGAAAGTATATAATTTAGGACATCATGAATATTGTTCTTTATTAAAGTTGGCGGACTTATTCAAAGAACTACTTGGTGCAGAATATGTTATCAAAGAATTTCCCAAAAATCATAAAAGCATTGATATTGGAGATTACTATTCAGATTATACATTAATCAATACTGAACTTAACTGGAGTCCTAAAATCAGTTTAAGAGCTGGATTGATAAAAACTTACAATTTTCTAAAATCAAATATTGAACAATATACAGAATTATATCTAAATGGTGAGGAATATCAAAATAAGTGATCCTTTAGCTGTTATGTCTCCTTATATTGAAGAGATTAAATCAGCAGCTAATCGAGTTATAAATTCAGGGATATATATCGGAGGTGAAGAAGTTTCTTCTTTTGAAAGTGAATTCTCTGCATACCTGAATATTGCCAATACTATAAGTACCGGCTCTGGCACTGATGCTCTTCAACTTGCTTTCAGATCTATGGGATTGAAAGTGGGAGACAAAATAGCAACCGTTTCGCATACAGCAGTTGCCACTATAGCTGCCATTGAAATGGTTGGTGCAATACCAGTTTTTGTTGATATAAATCCAGAAATATATACCATTGATATAGAAAATCTACGTAAAACATTGGAATATCATAAGCAAAGATTTCCCCATAATCCTATCAAAGCAATTGTTCCCGTACATCTTTATGGGCATCCTGTAGACATGGATCAGATTATGATACTTGCCAAAGAATACGATGCTTTAGTAATTGAAGATTGTGCCCAGGCTCATGGAGCGGAGATAAATGGGAAAAAATGTGGAACATGGGGCCATGCTGCAGCATTTAGCTTCTATCCTACAAAAAATCTTGGTTGTTTAGGCGATGGAGGTGCTATGTGTACGAATAATATAGGAATAGCAAATCAAGCAAGACTTATCAAAGAATATGGGTGGGAAGAAAGATACATTAGTAAGATTCCTGGTATTAACACACGTTTAGATCCAGTTCAAGCAGCTATTTTGAAAGTAAAACTAAAATATTTAGATAGAGAGAATGAAAAAAGAATAGGAATAGCTCACACCTATATCAACGAATTAGCTTCTGTGGGTATTAAATTACCCACCTCTAAAAGTGGTTATAAACATGTCTTTCATCAATTTACGATAAAAACTAAAAATCGAGATTATTTAAAAGAAGAATTGAGATTAAATGGTGTTATTACTAATATATTATATCCGAAACCAGTTCATTTACAGCCCGCATATATTAATAAGATTATTTTATCAGGATCATTGAAAAATACTCATAAAATTAGCAATGAAATTTTATCGCTTCCCATTCATCCTAATTTAACAACAGAAGAAATCTCGAATATATCTAAAATGATAATTAAGCTCCTTAAATGATAATATCTGTATGACCATTTTTCTGACAGGGTATATTTGATTACATATTAATGACAAATAACTCTCCCAATTTGATTTTTATGTAGTAGTCTTCTCCTAACTTCTCAAATAAGTTAGGAGAACATCTTTAGCAAAAGTTTTGAGCTATACTTGTGGTAAAATTTATTACAATGAAGAACTATAAGTATTTCTCGATAATAACAGGCCTGTTTGCAGCTTGTTTGGTGATTTCAAATATTCTTGACACCAAGTTTTTTCAAATAGGACAAACCGCTTTCCCGGCTGGAATCATTTTATTCCCAATTGTATATGTCTTTGGTGATTTGTTTACAGAAGTATATGGATATTCCCAAAGCCGGAAAGCAATCTGGACAGGATTCTTTTCCCTATTGGTTATGGTAGTTTTTTTCGAGATTGGCAGACGTTTACCTGCTGCTTCCTTTTGGGAACACCAGGATGCTTTTGATGCCATATTAGGAAAAGTTCCAAGAATAGTAATCGCATCAATTACAGCCTACTTTATGGGGGAGTTTTCAAACTCTTTTATTATGGCTAAACTGAAACTGGTACAAAAGGGAAAATCAATGCCTATTCGATTTGTTGCATCAACACTTATCGGACAATTTGTTGACACAGCAGTTTTTATTGTAATAGCTTTTGCAGGCACAATGGGCTTATCGGATATGTTTACCGTTTTTCTTTCTGCATGGATTTTTAAAGTTGCCTGGGAAGTGATTGCATTACCTATTAGTGTACCGGTTGTTAAATGGCTAAAAAAAGCCGAGAATGAAGACTATTATGACAAAGATACCAACTTTAACCCTTTCAAACTCTCTTAGGTTTTCAATGAAAGAAAGCGTAACACCAGAAGAAGTGTCCGATTTTAAGAACAAATGGTGCAATGAAAATCTGATAATTACTGAAATTATTAAGAACGGATTATATGATCATTTCATTGAACCCATCCTTGATGTAGGAGCAGGTTTAGGTGATATTGCCTTCAACGCATTGCATGATAAAGAAGTAATTTGCATTGATGTAAATACCATTGAAGAAGATTTACCGCTTTCACCGAAACACGAAAGAGTTCAGGTAGATTTTTTTGATTATGTACCAAAACAAAAGATAAACACTCTCTTTATTTCTCATACACTCCAGTTTCTTGACGAAGATATTGAATTACTTGAAGATAAAATAAATAGTATTTCGCCTGAGAAAATCGTTTTGGTAACAAACAAAAATGATGATATTCTCGGAGATTTGATTTCATGGTCAGAGGAAAACTATGCTAATCCAAACCCGGAAATTGATATTCCAGACTTTCCTAAAGGATATCAATTGTTAAAAACAGTCGATTTTAAAACACATTTGAGTTGCCGGTCATTTAAGCAGCTTGCCACTCAAATATCATATTTAATGTTAGTTGATCTTGATGAAGTTTTAGAAAGCTCTCTTGTTGACTTTCTGAAATCGAAACTTCAAAGGCCGAAATTTGATTTTAACCAGCAAATAAAAATATTTTCGAAAAATGGAAAATAATAATCTACATAGCTTGTTCAGTTTTATTGAAAACGAAGAAGTTAGAAATAAACTTAAATTAAGCGAGCAACGCATTATCAGGGCGTTCAATGAGCAATTTTCAGGATATGCATTAAAAGCGGAAGATGTATTGAACGATGTTGTTCATGTGAAAGAATATGACGGAATTGTTGAAGTCAAAAATATCAGTTTTTATTCGTATTGTGAACATCACTTTGTCCCTTTCTTTGGCAAAGCAAATGTTTATTACCAACCCAATGAAATAATAACAGGATTAGGCAAAATTGTCCGTCTCGTTAGGGATGTACATGGAAGAAGGTTACAAATTCAGGAAATAATGACTCGTGATATTGCTTCGGATCTTATGAGAATTTTAAATGCAAAAGGTGCTTTTGTCGAAACAACTGCCAAACATCTTTGCATTTGTGGCAGGGGGCCAAAAGACGACAACTCTGAAACCACTGTAACTTATGGATGTGGAACTTTAAAAAATTGGTATCTTCGCAGATGATGGCAAATAGTTTTCAACATAAAGATGATTTTGAATACATACTACCTGATTGGGGAAGTAAACCAATTGAGAAATTTGTTCAATTTTTCTTTAAGAACTTTGAATTACAGTTTGCCTTAATCGAAATAACTACAATAAAAAACAGAACAGGAATTGGCGACATCTTAATATGGACTGCTGATTTAGAAGCAGCTAAAGTTAAAGCATCTGAATATCAGAATATAATTAAGGAGATTCAAAAAGAAACCAATCTTAATTTAGCAGAATATAAATGTTGGTATGAACATTTTAATCATTCTTACATCTTCCTGGCTAAAAATGAAAACAAAGAGGAAACTTTAGCAAGTTACAATCGATACAAATATGAATGGAGAGAGATACCTTCTGAAAATGACAAGCATCCTGACATTAAGAATGACAACAGATTAAGTAAAAATGAAGTAATCGACTTTCTTAACAACTATGCTGATAAGATGCATGCTTTTGAATTGCATAAGTACCCTCATTATTCAATTATAATTAAGCCAATTTCATTTCCAAGGGAGAAAAAAAACTTGCCCCCCTATGAAGTTGGAACTTTTTATGTCCATATTGGCACTTCAAAGGAGGTTTCTTTTGATAAATACTATGAGTTTATCAATAATCTTTTTTTAGTATGGATGAAAGATTATGCGGTTACATTAATTGAGGAATTTAAAAAAATTGAATTACCATCAAATAGTTATGATGAGTGTTTGCCTCCTTGGAAAGAACATCCTCGTAGACGGAATATGTATTCAAAAATTAAAGATGATATTATTTCAATTTACACAAATTACAAAAGCAATCTGGAGGATGACATAACTTCATTAATGACTGAGATTGTTTATTTTTTAATTTCTGACGACCATCCGATTAAGGATGAACTTTTTTCCAAATTTAAATCAAATGGGATTGATGATTTATATAAAAATAAGGGTACTCTCTCTAAAGCTGATTTTGAAGATGGTTTTAAAAAAGTTTTGATACAACGAGAAGTTTTTAAAGTACTTATTGTTGGTGGAATAAATCCGGCAAATATTCATGGCTACTTAAAGGAAAATGATATTGGAAATGAGAATTATAGTGACAAGGTAAATTATTTTTGGACAAATCGGTTTATTCCTACAATATGTGATAAGAGCAAAAGAAATCACAGATCGCATATAAACGTTGATGATACAATTAAAGAAATCAAGACAAGCCTTTCAGTCTGGGAAAAACAACTTATAAAAAAATACCTGATTATTATTGAAAGCTCAATAAATGTGAATAAAAGTAAAGCTGAAAATCTTAAAGTTAATCTAAAAAATCTCCTTTCCTAACTTACTCAAACTTCGCTGCAAAATTCCTCTTTTCAAATAAGTTAAGAAATAATTACCCCCCTACATTATACCCTTTCTTTGTCATCGTAAACAGGCAGCTTCGGCAGCCACTAAAATAAAATTACGATGAAAACAAAAGATTTAGGCAACTGGGGTAAGATGACTGAGGTTAACAAAACAACCCACCTTACCCAAACCAACTCCAACGCAATTGTTGGAAAAGGAGCACATGTTTCAACCTGCATCCCTGGAACACAGGTGAAAGTAAGAGATTACTTCGATGCTAATGGAAACTATCAAGGTTCTTCATTTGGCAAGAATGGCTAACCTATTCGAGCAGCATGGCAAATCCATGCTGCTTTTTTCTTTTACACTATTTCAAACCATTAAAATTAACAGCAATGAAAACAGGTATTATTAAAAAAGTAGTTGACGATGTAGCATCCTGGATTGAAGATGCAGAAGTCGTAAATGATGAAAATGCCGGTAACGAACTGGCGTTTCGCCCGGAACTTCCGGTTAATTATGAACAAAAATGTCCGGTGGTATTGGTTTGCGATGTTTCCGGTTCAATGAGTGGCAAACCCATTAGGGAATTGAACAAAGGCTTGCAGGAGTTTCAGGAACAGATCATCAATGATCCGGTTGCTTCTCAACGCCTTGATTGTTGTGTGATTTCCTTTTCTTCGGATGTTAAAGTTGAACAGGATTTTGCACTAATCGACCAGTTCAAAATGCCTGTCCTCAGAACCTCAGGTAGCACCCGCATGGTTTCTGCAGTTTTTGAGGGTATTGAACAGATTGCTTCCCGCAAAAAGTGGTATGTTGAAACTGGCCAGACCTACTATCGCCCTTTTGTAATCCTCATCACTGATGGATATCCTGACAGTGACCAGAATGTTGAGGCTTTGCGCCAGGCAATTCAAAAGGGATATACTGGTAAAAACTTCCTTTTCTGGGCATTTGGTGTTGAAGGTGCTGACATGGACCTTCTAAAGAGCCTTGGGCACGAAGGTTCCATCATCCAGAAAATTAAAGGAGTTGACTTTGTTAAATTCTTCCAGTGGCTCAGCCGTTCGATGGAAGCGTTCTCAAAAAGCAAACCTGGTGAAGCACCCATGGTCGCCCCTCGCAATGAGTCGGAAAATCCATTTCAGATAAAACTTTAAAAACAAATCATGATGAAAGCGATTTCAAATTTTCTGTTCTTCATGTCGAAATCCGACAAGGACATCATTCAAAACTGTTCCCATGCCACTCGTTCCACACGGGCGGCATTGGGACTATTTGTGCTCATTACGGCAATATTTGCTTTTATTTCCGGCACATATGCCATTTCAACCATGTTCAGGCAGGTTAATGAAACAACAGGTGAGTCATTTTTATCCCCTGGAGGTTTTATTATTTCCGTGCTGGCCGGGATCATTTATGCCCTTTTGATCGCAAACATCGACCGTGAAATAGTCTCCTCACCAAGCAGGTATGCTGCCTTAGTCCGGTTCCCGCTTGCGATTATCCTCGGAATCATATTGGCATATCCACTGGAACTGAAATTAATGGAAAACCGGATCACAAAACACCTAATCTCCATTAGCGATAATGAGAATAAGTTTACGCAGAACAGAAAGACCGAACAACTCAATGCAATCTCCCTTCAGGAGGCAACATTAATAAAGACAATAGAGGATGAAAAGAAAGCAGTTGCAACATGGAGCAATAAAATGTACAATGAAATAGGTGGATTTAAAGTCCAGGGCAATTCCGGTATTCAGGGCGATGGTCCTATTTACAGGGAAGCAAAGCGCAATATGGAGCTTCACCAATCGAACCTGGAACAAGCAGAAGAGGATCTGAAAGTATTTAGGTCTGAATACCCTGCTAAACTGGAAGAAATCAACAATGAATATGCCCTTAACCACCGTTCACAGTCTTACGATTTTCTGAGTCGCATGGAAGCTCTTGCCGATCTGAAAACAAAATCCAAAGCCGTAAACTATACCGCATGGGGCATTTTACTGGTGCTGATCGTGTTGGAATTAACGCCTGCATTACTAAAACTCATAACCACTTTTGAAAAAAAAAGTGAATACGACCTTCTGATGGATGGAAGACTGGCAATTAACAATACATCCATTTCGGTTTATGCCAATAATGCCATCAATGAAATTGAGAGGGATGTTTCCAAGGCAAATTATGATTACGTGGTTAACCTGAAAAATCTTGTAAGAGCATAGCCATGAAGACAAATTGGATAACAGCAACAGCATCGGTAATCGGTAAATCTCACATTGAAAATGATTTACCCTGCCAGGATGCTTCAAGGGTAAAAAGGTTATCCCGCAACTGCGGTGTAGCTATAGTTGCCGATGGTGCAGGCTCATGCATGTACTCACAACTTGGGTCTAAAATACTGACAGATAGGGGTGTTTCCCTTTTTGCAAAAAAGCTGGCTAAATCTGCATTTGTTAGGAGAAAAAGAGTTCTCAGAAAAGACCACTGGCGCAGGATAGCTTTAGGGTGCTTTAATGAATTGTACAATGTTTTGGCAGCTCAGGCCAAAAAGAACGATTACAATTTGAAAGATTTGAGCAGTACCATAATTGTTGTTGCTTTTGCCCCCTGGGGCCTTATGGTTGCCCATATAGGTGATGGCAGGGCTGCATATACAAATTCAAGCCCTGTTTGGAAGGCCTTGTTTACCCCTTGTTCTGGTTCTGAAGCCGGAACAACTGTGTTTTTTACATCTGACAGGGTTTGGGATCAACCTGAAAAATATATTGAAACCACTGTTGTAAATGATTCAATCACAGGTTTTAGCCTATTATCTGATGGTATGGAAAAATCATCATTTGAGTGTTACATCAAAAAGCCGGGAGAAGTACGCTATTTCGATCCAAACATACCGTTCGTAAACTTCTTCAATCCGGTGGCTAATTCCCTGCAAGCTATGTCAGTAAAAGGTTGGAATCAAAAAATGATCAATGGTTCTTGGCAGAATTTTCTTTCAAGCGGAAATGAACGTTTGGTAAATGAACCTGATGATAAAACAATGATTGTAGGTATCCTCAAAAACTCAGCAAAATGACAAGATCATTAAAAACACAGTTTGGCAAAACCATTGAAATTGAGAGTAAAAGCCTCAATAGCGGCGGACAGGGAGGTATTCATAAGATTCTCACTTCCGGCTATGGCAATTACATTGTCAAGATATACCACGATCCGGGCAAAGCCAAGACGCTGGAACAGAAAATTCTTTCAATGGTGAAATATTCCCCTTGTAAAAATGCCACTCAAATTGTCCGTAAATCGCTGGCATGGGCAGAATGTGCTTTATACGAGAACCAACAATTTGTCGGCTATTTGATGCCAAATGTAAATAATGCCATAGAACTAGCAGAACTCACAACACCCCGGTCACCACACCATCGTCATGGAAACGCATGGCAAAAATTCGATATTTCCAATAAAGATTCATTCAGGACAAGGCTGATAATATGTTACAACATTGCCCGTGCTATTGAACTTCTTCATCAAAGCGGTTTCTATACCCTGGTCGATTTAAAACCTGACAATATCATGGTAAATAATCAGGGTCTGATTACAATTATTGATCTTGACAGCATTCAAATGGTTGATAATAAAGGAATATTACGGTTCAATGCAGATGTGGCTACAGAAGATTTTGCACCACCGGAATTTTACAACCGGAAGATTGTCCCCAAAACAACTAAAATCGAACACTCATGGGATGCTTTTAGTTTTGCTGTGATATGCTACAAAGTATTATTTGCCATTCATCCTTACCAGGCATCGCATAACAAATACAGCACTATCTCAGAGCTTATTGGCAATGGTTATTTTGCACATGGGTCAAGAAAGAGTGAATTGAGGGTTATCCCACACATACATAATGGTTTTCTCAGACTTCCTCAGATTATCCGGCAGCTATTCTTTCAAACCTTTGAGGTTGGTCATTCAAATCCATCAAAACGTCCGGTTTTATCTGACTGGGTCGGTTCATTTAGCTCAGTCCTTTTCTCTCATTCGGTTCCAAAAGGATTCGGCAATTATTCCGGTAATTACAGGAATTTCAGTCAGAGCAAGCCGAAAGTCTATAACCCGCCACAAATCAAAGCTGATAAATTATTCAATGCCAATGATGTAATAATCAAATGGGTTGCGTCAAATGCTGTCCGCTGTACTTTGAATGGCAATAACGTAGGTTTAAACGGTAGTATTTCTGTTCCATTGGAGAATAAAAATTATTCATTCCTTGTAACCGGTAAGGATGGCTCAACTATCTCAAAAAAGATTTCAGTTCAGATTCCTGCTCCTAAAATCCTGAATTTCTCCCTAAGCAATATATCAAATGGAAAAGGTGTATTGAGTTGGGATGTAAATAATGCTACCACTGTGTTTTTAAACAATACGCCAGTGAAGGCAACCGGTACAACGTCTCTGAACTTATTCCTGCCAAATTACACTTTAACCGCAATGAATAAGGCAGGGCAGTCAGTTCAAAAGTCCATAAAAAATCCTGTCTGGGGTTTGCATAAGAAGATAACTATAAAATCACCTTCAGAAAAAATAAGGCAATCCACTCCGGTACTTAAAGCAAATCAGCAGATCAATTTCTCAGGGAAAATACGTGATAAAAAATATGCCATCCACTCAAGTTTTTAAACCATGAAAGCATTGAACAAAAAACAAAAACGATACTGGCTGTTTGCATTGACACTTGCTGTGTCAGCAATTGCCGCATTGCTCTATTACAAATCGAAATCAAAGAATAAATCAAATTCATTTAAAATCTAAGGAGATGAAAAAAGTAGTAATTACATTGATAATCGTGCTATTCCTGTTGGTCATAATCTTTCTGGTTATGCCATTTCTGATGGGTGCTCTGATTGACCAGGGCAGGCCTTCTTATTTCCTGTCGATTATTACAGGAATTTTCACTTTATCAGGAATGTGGCAACTATTCCGTGGTAAAATAAAACCCGGTGTAGCATTATTGCTGTTGGCAGTTGTGATGTTCTTTTTTACGAATCACATGGTTCACATCTATTAGCCATCATTTTAAAGAGAAAATAAACTATGGTGAAAGGCAGCCCTCCCCACGCCAGCCCTTCTGTTGTTTATTTTTGTCACACTTTTTGTTGCCATCGCACGTATAGCACTTTGCCATCCTCGTTCCTGCGGTGGCAAAAAGCTATGCCAACCCGCAGAAACAAAAAGACAGCCACTCCAATGCGCCCCGTCAGTGGCTTTGCGCCAAAAATAAACAACCCAAAGCTAAGTTACATAATGCGGCATTATAGGAACAGCCTATTTTCAGCGGTATAAATGAATTGTTTTCGGCTATCCTATAATGAGCCATTATGTAAAATAGCCGCACACCCTCCCGCACCCGGTACTCCAACGACAGTCCATCTATCCAACGACATCCTGAAAATGACCTCAATTTCCCCACCACCCTTTCAGCGGTGCAGGAAAAAATAAACTATGAATTGTTTTATGGCCAAGTGCTTACAGCCTGTTCATTCCACTCCTTTATTCGTTCCTCGTACCTCGTCACTCATGCATTCGTTTCATTCACAAGCTTCAGCACCCCATGCAAAAGTGGCTCATTCACTCATTCCGCAATGCCTGCCCGCACTTCATTCACCGGAACGCCTGTTTTCCTCCCTCACCGGCTTTTTGTAAAACAGAAAATTACAAAAAGCCCACCCCGCAAAACAGGCATATTCCGGTTCATATATCCCAACCCGAATTTCTCCATTCCCTCAATCGCCACCTTTGCCTTTCCCACCCTGAAAAGCGGTATAGTTTATTTTTCCTGCGGATTGTTTACCCCGGAAATTGCGCCACAACAGAAGTCTTTCATTGAAAAAAGACTCGTTTCCAAATCCGGCATTAATTGAACGCAACGGCAAATTTAAGCCACAGGTCTGAATCCATCCAAAAGACTACGGCATAAACCCACAATGCCCCCGCACGATCCATTTATTCCGTTTCCTTTTGTCTGGTTCAGCCCTTTTTCTTTTTGGTTGCCTAAGCGTTCAAATAAGCCTTGCTATGTCCATTATGATACTCTGGACGACCTGACAGGGCAAAGCGATGCAATGAATAGCATAAGAATCAGAAAAGTCATGATTGCTCACTTTTTGATATAATTTTCCTGAAAAGCAAGGACAAAGCCGTATTAAGTCCGTGTCAAGTCCAAGCGAAAACAGATTTATAAACTTAAATATTTCACAAAATGGGTAAAATTGCACAAGGCGTATTAGGTGGTTTCTCCGGCAAGGTCGGAAACATCGTAGGTGGTACATGGAAAGGGATTGATTACATGCGTATCAAACCCGCCAACGTATCGAATCCAAAAACTCAGGGTCAACTCGACCAACGTTCCAAATTCTCAACTGTTTTGAGGTTTCTTCAGCCGCTGACAGATTTCCTGAAAGTCGGATTTAAACTGTATGCGATCAAGATGACACAGTTCAACAGTGCTATGTCATATAACTTGAACAACGCAATCACAGGAACATATCCAAATTTCACAATCGATTATACCAAAGCTCTGGTAGGTCGTGGAAGTCTGGTTGGTGCTGCAGGAGCTGCAGCAGCTTCATCCAGTGCCGGGGTTGTTGAATTTTCCTGGACTGATAATTCAGGATCAGGAAATGCACTCGGAACTGACAAGGCTCTTTTAGTTGTTTACAATGCAACAAAGGGATATGCAGTTTACGACACTGCCGGAGCTTCCAGGGCAACACAAGCACAAAACCTCACAGTGCCCTCTGACTTCTCAGGAGACTCTGTAGAAGCCTTTATCGGGTTTGTTTCTGAGGATGGTAAAGAAGTGGCTAACAGCGTTTATATTGGCTCTGTAACCGTTGCTTAGCAGGATTAAACGTTTCTTTTAAACCGCTGCATTCGTGTAGCGGTTTTTTTATTCTCCAAAGACGACATATCAGGTGGAAAGTTTTCAAAATACCACAAAATATTCCGACCTTTGAACCCATTGACCACCAATTACATTTTCTTATTTTTGTTCTGAATTATCACTTACTTGTATAGATTTTGTGTCCTATTTGTTGCCCAATCCGTGTAAGTAATTGATAAACAATATAGGGTTACTTTCTGTATCGGCAAGTGAATCAGACATAGCAGAGCCGGAAATAACAATGCAATAATCCTCTGCAGGTTGCTACTTTTCCGTAACCACTACTTCCATACCATTAGCCTTCCATCCGGTTATACCGTCGGTTAAGACAACAAGCCTGCCCTTGTAGCCGAGATCCTTCAGCATGCCAATAATCTTTGTTGTTCTCCTGTTAGTGGTACAATATACTACTATAGTCTTTTTTCTTAGGTACTTCGACAGTTCTTCCACGGCATTTCCGGAATCGGCATCAATGCAAACCGCACCCCTGATATGTCCTGAATTATACATTGCCACCGTGCGTCCATCAATGATAACAGAACTGCGGCTGTTAAGCCTTGACAGAATTGGTTTTGCTTCGGCCGACACTATTTCCTTAATTCTCTGGGCGTTCAGCAGTGTTGGAACAAAAATTAGTATAATTATCAGAATTCTTTTCATTTTGGTAAGGGTAATACGGAAAACTGAGACACAAAAATAGAAGAATAATTAAGCATGGCATCAGATCTTGAAAATTAATCTGCGAGTCGATAAAACAGTAAGGTATTATATAGTAATCTGTTTTTCAGGCATGAAAATATTTTTGCACTGGTCTGAATAATAGTATAATTTTGATATAATGAACCAAACACTGAATTTGATTGGCATGCTGTTGATAAGTTAATAGCCGGTCATAAATTCCATACTTTCACTGTGACCGGTGGCATTGAAATAAACTCATAAGGTCACAAATGAAAGCAAAAAGCATCTCTTTTCCGGCTGAAGGCATTGATACATCCTCGCTTCTTGAGGATTTGAAGGCTATCAAATCTGCTGATACTGAGTGGAGAAACGGCAGAGTGTTTGGGTATATCTATCACCCTGGTGATGAGGATGCAAAGCTGATCGAGAAAGCATACCTGATGTTCTTCTACGAGAATGCATTAAATCCATCACTATTCAACTCGTTAAAGAAATTTGAAAATGAGACTGTTGCGATGGTGGCAAATCTTCTTAACGGCACCAGTGCGACAGTCGGCAATCTTACTTCCGGGGGAACCGAGAGCATCCTGCTTGCGGTAAAGACAGCGAGGGACAAGGCCAGGGCAGAAAAACCCGCGATAAGGGCACCTGAGGTCCTGGTACCTATGTCTATCCATCCGGCTTTTGAAAAGGCAGCCCATTACGTGAATGTTAAAGTCGTACATGTTCCGGTCAGCGATGACAAAAGAGTTGATATATCTGCCATGGAGGCTTCAATATCAGGCAACACAATTCTTCTTGTTGGCTCGGCCCCATGTTTTCCTCATGGTGTTATTGACCCGATAAGGGAGATTGGTAGCCTGGGATTGAAATACAACATTCCTGTTCATGTGGATGCCTGCCTGGGTGGCCTTATGCTTCCTTTTGTGGAAAAGCTCGGATATAACGTAGAACCGTTTGATTTCAGGGTTCCCGGGGTAACAAGCATTTCTGCCGATCTTCACAAATATGGTTACTCATCAAAAGGTGCATCCGTAACTCTTTATATCGACTCAGAGTTCCGCAAGCATCAGTATTTTGTTTACACTGACTGGTCTGGTGGATTATACGGATCACCCACAATGATGGGGACGAAATGCGGCGGACCCATAGCATCATCATGGGCAATTATCAGGCACCTGGGGTACAAGGGTTATCTCGAGAAGGCACGTAAAGTGATGCTGGCGACCAGGCAGATTCAGGAAGGCATAAACGCAATTGAGGGTCTGAAAGTCATCAGCAATCCGGAAATGTCTGTATTTGCCTTTACGTCTGATAAATATGATATTTTCAATATAGGTGATGAGCTTACCTTAAGAGGATGGCATCTTGACAGGCTTCAGTATCCCAATTCTCTTCATATGACGATATCCTTTGGCAATTCCGGATTGGCATCAGAGTTTATCAGTGCTCTTGAGTCATCGGTCAGAGCGGTTGCAGGCGATAAGGTTCAGAAGCTACAGTCGCAGCTGACCGTATCAATGATCAGGAGTTTTTCAAAGATTCTGCCTGAACGCTGGTTCAGGGCAATGTCTAAAGCATTGTCAGGACTATTCGGAGGTGACGGCAACGGAAAAACTTCGAGAAGTGCTGCAATGTACGGTGCATCATCGGCGATTGACAATCGAAGGAACGTTCACGATATGGTATTAGATATAATGGACAAGATGTACCGGATCTGGCATAGAAAGGACAAGAACTAAAGCTGCAGACAGTTTTACGGTTCCATTGTAAGGAATATCGCTACAAATAAATAATTTCGTCCTCTGTATTTTATACTTCTTACATATGGACACTTTCTTCGTAATAATTGCGCTGGGGCTTCTTATTTTTTTCTCCCACCTGTTCAACGAACTGTTTGACAGAACCAAGATACCAAATGTATTGTTGTTGCTGCTCATCGGAATAATTATCGGTCCGGTTAGCGGCATTATTACACAGGATTTCTTCGGCGGGCTCGGCCAGGTCTTTACTACAATAACACTGATTATAATACTCTTTGAAAGCGGAGCGAGTCTGAAAATCGGAATTATAAAGAAGACTCTGGCGCCATCTCTGATGCTGACAGTTATTAACTTCATAATTACAGTTACAATTGCTGTCGGAGTGGTAACTGCCCTCACACCCCTGAATATTGTTGAGGCATCGTTCGTGGGAGCTATTATAGGAGGAACCTCTTCCGCTGTCGTGATACCAATGGTCAGACAGTTAAGACTTAGCGAGAAAGGATCTTCTCTTCTGATACTAGAATCTGCATTAAGTGATGTTCTGTGTCTGGTAGTCGGGCTTGCCCTTCTTGACGGTATTTCTGAGGGTATGGTGAGTATAGGCAATATTTTATCAAATATGTGGAAGGGCTTTCTGTTTGCACTACTTCTGGGTCTGGCTGCAGGTGTTGCCTGGTCGGTATTTATCAGGAGCATGAGGAGTCTGAAAAACTCAATGTTCACCACGCTTGCGTTTACATTTGTACTGTATGGACTGGTTGAATATCTGAGTTTTAACGGAGGTATATCTGTCCTGTCTTTCGGTATTGTTCTGGGTAATATTGACGGGCTGAACGACAGGCCGTTATTCAGAAAACTCGAGTTTAAACAGGTTTCAGGTGTAAATGAGAATGAGAGAAACTTCTTTTCTGAGATTGTCTTTGTTATGCAGACCTACTTTTTCGTTTATGTTGGAATAAGTCTGCAGTTTGGGTCTTTCAAAATCTATTCAATAGGATTAGTGCTTATACTTCTGATAATGGCGTCAAGGCCTTTTATAATAAAACTCTTTACAAGGAAAGACCATTCAGCAGCTGAGGTTGCTATAATGTCGGTTATGACACCAAAGGGGCTCGTTCCTGCGATTCTTGCTTCTCTGCCGCTTCAGATGGGTCTTGCCGACGGGGAAGTAATAATGGATCTCGGATATTCGGTGGTATTGTTCAGTATAATGCTCTGTTCGGCCCTGGTGATCTTCCTGGGAAAGAAGAATGAGAAAGCAGCAGCACCTACAGATGTTATCACCGAAATGGAGGCAATTGCTGAGGGACAATCAGAAGGGTGACATCCTGATCTGATAACCAAATAATAAAACCGGATCGATCCCGCCAGGGGAACAATCCGGTTGTAAAGTATATTCTCTGGTGTCGGCTTGATGATTACTTCCGACACCCTGTACTCTCTCCCTATATAGAATTGCTGATAAGGAAGGTAGCTGCGAATGCTATAATGGCATATAGTTCAGGGAATACAGCAAGTATCATTGTATTACCAAATACATCATTACCCGAACCTATTGCTGCAATACCATTTGAAGTGACTCCGCCCTGCTTGATAGCCGAAAAGAGACCAACGAAACCGAGAGATACACCTGCAGCAAGTATTGCAACACCCTGCAGCATTGTCATGCTGGCAGTGATTATACCTGAACTGTTGATAACGAAGAATCCGGCAAAACCATACAGACCCTGGGTTCCGGGAAGAGCACTGAGTAACATATAGCTTCCGAAAGCGTCGGGGTTCTTCTTGAGTGCTCCAACAGTGGCATTACCTCCCATTGATACGCCTATTGCACTTCCGATACCGGCCAGAACAAGCATAAGAGCCAATCCTGTATATGCCAGAATTACCGGTACATTGCCTGAATTGATGATTGCGTTTGTTGTTTCCATAACTGTTTTAATGATTATAATTTATTAATTATTTATTTATTCTAAAAGGTTTATACTCCTTACCGCCTCCTTTAAACCCGGCATTCTTATAGAACTCTACAAATGTAAGCCTCATAGGGTGAATGAATCCACCCAGGGCAGCCATAAAAATATTGATCGAATGTCCGAAAAGCAGCAGCAGAACGAAGAATATCCAGCCGATATAAGGTATAGACAGGAACTGCGAAGAAATATCGTTGAAAACGAATCCAAGAATGGCTGATGAAATGCCAAGTGCAAATAGTCTTATGTATGACAGCAGGTCCCCAAAAATACCCGTTAAAATATTGTAGGTATCCCATACTCCGCTCCCCACCCTGAGGAAGATGTTAATACTCAAATTATTAAGCAAAAAGATAAGTACGAGTGCCACACCTGCAAGTGCATAGAAGACAGGTTTTGTTGTTTCAGCATCGACAATACCGGCTGCTGCTCCTCCTTTGAAAACTATCAGAGTCAGTATCAGGAGCACCCATCCTACTGTCGACAGACTGTGCTTGAAGCCTCTCTGGATGGTTATATTGATTATCTTCACTATCATTCCGAAAATTATCTGAACGGCTCCGAGTATGATTGCGAGATAAAACATGCTTATTGAATCCTGCATAATGTGCCTGAAGGGTTTTAGCAGCTTAACATCTGGTATTGCTGCTTTCACAATAGCTGTTCTGTGTGCATTTGCCATATCCTCACCCACAGTTCCTTCAATAACAGTTATAAACTCCTTTCGGGTATCATAATGCTCTCCCAGAAGAGGATTAAGGCCATTTACTATTTCCCGGGGCACATGCGTTTTACCAAGTTCGGAGATACTTTCTGAAGTAAGTGTATATCCTGAATCAATAAGATTCATTCCGAAGAAGGTTCCCGATATTACTCCGAAAAGTACAGTAGCAATTCCCAGGTATTTTGCCAGAGAGAGAAAAGGTCTCATCTCCTTTGGTACTTTTTTGTACAGCAGGAAACCTGCGGCGATAAAAATCAATCCATATCCTGCATCTCCCAGGCAGAATCCAAAGAACAGCATGAAAAACGGAGCAAAGAAAGGTGTAAGGTCGAGCTCCCTGTAGTCGGGCAGGTCGAAAAGCTTTGATATAGGCTCGAAAAGTTTCGCAAACTTGCTGTTTCTGAGCATCACCGGAACCTTCTCATCAGGCTCTGGTTCTGACTCATAGTAATAAACATCGCTGTTTTCAATAAGCTCTGTTACTTTCTCTTCTGAATCTGAAGGAACCCAACCCTGAAGTATCATGAGTCGTCCTTCAGCCTCTTCCACAGCCTGTTTTTCAGCTACAGTGTACTCAATTCTGTTAAGCAAGCCGGTGCGGCCTCTGTTAATAATTTGAAGCCAGGCAGCCGATGAATTGACAAGCATTTGCTTTATTTCTGCAATACGGTCTTCTGCCTGTGCAGCTTCAATAAGCAACTTCGGAGCAGATTTCTCGCCCAGTTTTTCAGGATCGGCATCAATTTCTATCTCCTCGCCGGGCTTGTGAACGACGGCGAAGTATGCCTTACCCTTATCAATATTGATTATCTGTATAGAATATCTGTCATACCACTCATCCCTGAACCTCTTTGCGGGACATGTAAAGAGAGATATCTTCCATCCCGTTTTAAGCAGTTTGTCGAAATCGGAAATCTCATAATCACCCCATGGTATTACCTTTAATGCTTCAGCCTTAAGAGTTTGTATTTTACTCTTAAGTTCATCATTCTCAGCAACAAGCGACTCTACCATTTCGACAATTTCATCAGGATCTCCTTCTGCATCAGGCACCTGCGCAGAAGATGCATCATCAGGGAGGGTTCTCCTGACGATTCTAACTGCATTGTCGTATCTTCTCAACTCCGCCATCAATTCTCCGGCGGGATGTTCCTCCTCACTCCTGCCCTTCTCAATTATATGAACCACACCTGCTTCTCTGAGCCTGTCGAGAAGGTTATTATAGTCCTTGTGGTAGACCAGGAAAGTGAACTTTTTAAGTTGTGCTATCATGCCGCTTCCTCCTCTGCCATTGCAGCGGCAGCCTGTCTGGTCTTCACAATCTTCTGTGCAGACTTGGACAGGTTCTCCTCATCCTCAAGGAACCGCTTGATTTTTCTTATGGCTTCTTCAAAGCCTGGAATCTGAACCTTCTCATACAGGTTAACCTTTTGAGTTGTCTTTTTCCGGGCAAAATCGAGAAGCTCCATCTTTTCGATAAATATATCCCTCTTAATGGAGGTGAGGGTCAGCTCCCTCAGTATTCTGATACCATCGGAGAACCATTTCGGATTAGTAAAAATCAGAAAGGGTTTTGTCTCGAAATCAACATCGTCGAATTCAGGTATCTTCACCCCGGCAATTTTCCTCCAGGTGGTCTTTATCTCCTTCACCCTGAGAAGTCCGGGCTCAAACTCTCCCCACAATCTTACGCCCTCGTAGTACTTTTCATATATTGTTGCCAGTTCATGGTCGAGTTTTTCCGCAATATCCTTTGCCCGCTTAACTTCAGCCCTGAGGGCCGACTCCTTGTTCTTTAGTATCGGCAACGCCCTGATTCTGATCTTAAGCTGCTTGTTAAGCTGGTTTAGTGATGTCTTATTATATTGAAAGCTTATTGCCATATCAGATTATATCAGTTAGAAGCCTTTTCGATCCAGTACTTATTCATAAGCTCTTCCTTAATAGCCACCTCATCTTTGGTGAAATTCTCGGAGAAGAGTTTCCATCCGGTATTGAGCATTTCATCGACATCGATGTTGACATCTATTGCCAGTAGTTTTTCGGAATAAGCCTTTGCAAAACTGAGGGCTCTTTCGTCGTATTCTGAAAGATCAAAACCATTTTCGAGTTTGGTTTTAGCATTTGCTGCGTCGGCAAACAGGCGCACTGCTGCGTTCATTACCTGCGGGTGGTCTTCCCTGGTCTGTTTGCCGATTACAAGCTGCTTAAGACGTGAGAGTGACCTGAACGGGTCAACAATAACCTTTCCTATATCGGTATCGCGGCGCAGAAACAGCTGTCCTTCTGTAATATAGCCGGTATTATCAGGTATGGCATGTGTGATATCTCCTCCCGACAGGGATGTAACAGCTATAATGGTTATTGAACCACCATCGGGAAACTGTACTGCTTTCTCGTATATCTTGGCGAGATCGCTGTACAATGATCCGGGCATACTATCCTTGGAAGGGATCTGGTCCATTCTGTTCGAAACTATTGAAAGAGCATCGGCAAACAAGGTCATGTCTGTAAGCAGTACCAGAACTTTTTCTTTTTTCTCCACTGCGAAGTATTCTGCTGCTGTCAGGGCCATGTCAGGTACGAGGAGCCTCTCTACCGGAGGATTCTCTGTTGTGTTTACGAATGCAACGATTCTTTCAAGAGCACCGGCATTTTCAAATACGCTCTTATAGTATAGGTAGTCATCATTTGTAAGGCCCATACCTCCAAGTATTATCTTGTCTGCCTGAGCTCTCAGGGCCACTGTCGCCATAACCTGGTTATATGGCTGATCGGGGTCAGCGAAGAAGGGTATTTTCTGACCTGTCACCAGTGTATTGTTAAGGTCGATGCCGGCAATCCCGGTGGCAATGAGTTGTGAAGGCTGCTTTCGGCGTACCGGATTAACCGATGGTCCGCCAATTTCGCGTTCAGCACCCATAAGTGCCGGTCCACCGTCGATAGGATTACCGTAAGCGTCGAGAAATCTTCCTCCGAGGTCATCACCTACTTTCAGTACGGGTGGTTTACCCAGAAAGATAATCTCCGCATCCGTAGGGATACCCTCGGTTCCTGCAAAAATCTGAAGGGTCACCTCATTACCCAGAATTTTCACGACCTGTGCCAGCCTGCCGTTAACAATGGCCAGCTCGTCATTACCCACTCCGTCGGCGTGCAACGAACATGTCGCCTTGGTAATGCGGGTAACTTTGGTAAATATTTTCTGAAATGCTCTGTTCTCTGTCATGACAATACTTTTTCCTTTAATATTTCCTTTAGCTCTTTGTGATACTTTTTGAACTCTTCTGATTCAAATTTTGAAAAGTTCATCTGCCTCATTGCATTTATTGCCTTTTTGAACCATGTTGAAACCTCCTCAAATGATTCAAAATCAAACTCACTGTCTGCTATGTTCAGAACCAGGTACAGCATGAATTTCTGGCGGTCAATGGGGCACAACTGGTCTACTTTATCGAAAGCATCCTGCTGGCTGATAATAAAGTCAACCATTTCGCCCTTCCAGAATTTTACATGATAATCTACAGGCACACCGTCATCACCAAGAATATTGATCTGCTCCTGGGCCTCCTTGCTTCTGAGAAGATAGTCCTTCGCCTTTACAACGTTATCGTACCAGTCAGGAGCGATATTTTTAGCCATATATTCACGTACCTCGTCATATTCGAGATATTTGGAGTAGCTCTCAATAGGATCGATGGCCGGATATCTTTTTGAGTCGGCCCGCTGCTGTGAGAGTGCATAGAAACACCTGGCAGCCTTTTTGGTTGATTCGGTAACCGGTTCTTTAAGGTTACCGCCGGCCGGGGAAACAGTACCTATAAAGGTAATTGATCCGGTTTTGCCGTTAACAAGCTCTACGTATCCGGCCCGTGCATAGAAATTTGAGATAATTGCGGGAAGGTCCATCGGAAATGCATCAGGACCCGGCAGCTCTTCCATCCTGTTTGACATTTCGCGCAATGCCTGTGCCCAGCGTGATGTCGAGTCGGCCAGCAAGAGTATCTTCAGACCCATGGATCTGTAGTATTCCGCAATGGTCATTGCAGTATAGACAGAAGCCTCCCTTGCCGCTACCGGCATATTTGAAGTGTTTGCTATGATAGTGGTTCTTTCTATCAGTCGCCTGCCACTTCTTGAGTCTATCAGCTCAGGAAATTCGGTAAATATCTCAACAACCTCATTTGCCCTTTCTCCGCAGGCAGCTATAACGACCATGTCGGCCTCAGCCTGCTTTGAAATGGCGTGCTGAAGCACGGTTTTGCCACAACCGAAAGGACCAGGTATAAAGCCGGTACCTCCCTCAGTGATCGGATTAAGGGTGTCGATTACCCTGACCCCGGTTTCGAGCAGCCTGAATGGTCTTGGCTTGTTTTTGTAAGCCCTTATCGGCACTTTTACCGGCCATTTCTGGATCATGGTAACATCATGGTCGTTACCTTCAGAGTCAGTAAGAACAGCTATCTTCTCATCAGCCCTGTATTCTCCGTCAGAGATGATCCATTTGACCTTGTAAGAGCCCTGAAATGCGAAGGGCACCATTATTTTGTGAGGCATCCAGTTTTCTGTCACCTCGCCCAGCCAAGAACCGGGATAAACAATATCTTTCTCCTTAGCGAGTGCTGAAAAGTTCCAAACCTTATCATCATCGAGCGGGTAGGTATATTCTCCTTTTTTCAGGAAGACTCCCGTCATCTTGTGAAGGTCATTCTGCAATCCGTCATAGTTTTTTGAAAGAATACCCGGACCAAGAGTTACTTCAAGCATACCCCCTGTAAACTCAACCGGAATACCTGTCTTCAGTCCCCTGGTACTTTCAAAAACCTGCACAAAAGCCTGGTTACCGGTAACCTTTATGACTTCAGCCATAAGCTTTGTATCTCCGTCTCCTATGAAGCATATTTCATTCTGGGCAACAGGTCCTTCGGTATTGACAATTACAAGGTTTGAAATAATACCATAAACTTTACCTTTTGTCTGCATATTATTGTTGTTTACTTTTACTTACAGTTTAATTATCCTTATATAAATCATTTCAGGGCTACTTAGCTTCAGCCTCAGCCTTATCCTTATCCTCTGTTTCCTTAAGCTCTGTGACCAGTTTTCTGAGCATTTCCTCACCTTTTTCAGGAATGAGTTCTTTCCACCTGAGTGCTATTGAGAGTTTAACCAGATACCCAAGGATAAAATCAATAGTGAAATATTCAAAAAAGATAAGGTCATTTATATACCTCCACTTGATCTGGTCAATTTTGAGTTCTCTTTCGAGGAATTCAGTTTCTCCTGCTATATTGAAGATCACCGATGCATACTCAGGCTCAGGTGGAATTCGGAAATCACTTTTTCTGCGTGAAATAATCTTAAGTTCTTCAGTCAACTGATTTCTGCCAACTATCTGATCAGAAGCATCGAGGTCAAGTTCCATCGAATTCTTAAGTACCAATATATTATTCAGGTCAAGTTCGAATTCTGACCATTTTTTAAGGAACATACTTCCGGAGTTGTCTACCATATTGAAATAGCCTTCCGTGAGTCTCTTTTCCGCATCAATAAGGTCGATACTCTTTTCGCCTGCGAGCCAGTCTCCTATGATCTCTACCATATATGAAGGCAGGATGTCATCTACTTTGATTATTGAGTCGAGTAGTTTTACCTGTTCTTCAAACTCTTCCTGAGAATAATTGCCGTGGATATCGTGCTGCTCACCCTTGCCTGAAAAAAACCTTATCAGGTTCTTATTATCATATGGCATAAAAAGCAGCGAGGCAAGCTGATAATCATCGGGGTGTAATATTTCCTTCATCTCACTTCTGAACTCTTCAAGAGGGATAAGGTTCTTGCCATCGTCAAAAGAGAGATCGTAGAGGCCGGCTACATAGCAATGATATAGTCTCTTGAACATAATACCGGCTCTATTCAAATAGTATATTAATAAGTTTTGGTCTGATAAACTCTTTCAGGTAGGCTTCAATGTCTCCGCCAGTGGCGCTTATCTTGAACCCGCCGCCTGAAGGAATAATTTCAAAACCTGTCTTGATCGAACTGACAGGCTTAACGGTAAGGCCTTTGCCCAGTTCAGAGCCAATCTCTGCTTTAAGCCTTTTTTCAATGGCACCGGCCTTTTCCTTTGATACCAGCACCTCCATTGGCGACCCTGTGGTTTCGGGCTTCCAGTTATGATATATTGTTTTGATAAGGTCGGCCACAAAATTATCATCTTCAAATGCCTGAGAAACCTTCTCGGCTACCAGTTTGCCCGAGATAGTCTTCTCCAGATCCTGCTTAAGTGTGTTGACCGCATGGCGGAAGGAGATCTTTAGTTCTGAATTTCCGTTCTTGATGATTTCCTCTGCTTTTTTTTCAGCATCCTCAATCATCAGACTTGCTTTTTTGTCTGCTTCTTCAATTATTCGTTTTGATTCCTTCCCGGCTTCTACGAGTATCTTCTCAGCCTCCTCATTAGCTTTTGAAACACCTTCCTGATAGATTTTTTCAGTAAGCTCCTGTAATTTGTTCTGCATAGTATTTCTTATTAATATAGTTACAATTTAACCAACAGAGTTATTGTTCATTTTTAACATTTCCCTCTTCATCTTTTTCTTCAGTTTTTTCCCATTCTTCACCGAATACTTCGAACAGGGTTCCCACCCTGGGAACCACATTGAAAACCGGTTGCACCGCCCTGTGTATAACCTCACGGGCAAAGTGTCCTATATAATCTCCGAAGAGGATAGTCTCTTCATGTGTCATTATGACAATAAGATCTGGATTAACCCTTTCCGCCTGCTTAAGAAATACCTCCCACAACACCCCGGAAGTCTCTGTTATGAGAAGCAGCTCACAGTCTATATTTTCAGCAAGCAGCTGGTCTTCAATAGCCACAGCTTTTCTGTATGCCAGGCTGGTTCTGGCTTCTATATTTATATCCAATACCGATATTATGGTAATCCTGGCATTGAATCTCTTTGCCAGAAAAATGGCCCATCGAACTTTGTCTTCACTTTTTTTGGTTATGTCGACGGGCATGACAATATTACTTATCCCCTCGTGTGTAAAGTCTTCGCTAATTGTAAGAACGGGACAGAATGACTGGCCGATAAGCTTCTCGGCATTATGTCTTCTGAACGCTGCAAATTTACCAATAATCCTTTTACTTTTCTTGATAATAATCAGTTGAGACGAAAACTCTTTCGATGCCTCTATTATTGATGGTATCAGGGCTCCGCAGCGTACATGCAATCTGACAAAATCCGGCAAATCTCCTCCGAAGTAGTTCTTCACGAACTCTTCAAGTCTGCCATGCGCTCTTTCGAGAACCATGGCCGGCGACTCCTTCCTGAAGATGCCAGTACGTTCCCTTGTCCGGGGGATTACATTCATTATGATCAGCCTGGAACCAAATACTTTCTGGAACTTAACAGCCTGTTCCATTGCTATCTCGCCTTCCCTTGTCAGGGCAATAGGAACCAGTATTATTTCTATATTGTTTTTTCTCATCGGGGTATTACTTAAATTATACCATGTTATCCGGCATATAAATATGCACAAAAAAAATGGCATTCAATTAATACTCAAACAATAAAAATCATTCAGAGACTTCGCGTACAGGCTTCATATTTACCCAGCCGTTTATCCAGGACAAGGCAAAAAAACCGATCATTATCAGTGCAGCGAAAAGAATTGAATACCAGACGCCCATACCAATAACGATAAAGGGAGCCGTTGCAGTGATGAAGCCGCCACCAAAGAATGGCTCATAGAGCATCTGCTTAAATCCGAATGCCTGAGCGGTGTCGGTCTTGTATTCCGGATCGACAAGTCTGAGCAGCAGCAGGCCGATGGCAGTAACGCCTGTTTGCATGCCGTATTCTGTTATTCCTCTTTCAAACCAGTTGATGGGCAGCATTCTGGGAGCAAGATAGACAAGACAAAAATATATCCAGAAGACTCCGAATACCATAAGTATCAGGAAAGGCCAGAAATTGGCAAGAAAAAGATCCAGTTTCAATGAAGAGATAGCCGCAACGACCAGGAAATCGAGTGAAATGCCCAGAATCCTGTCGAATGTCTTCTTGTCGTAATATCTGTCAACTTTAAGGGGTTTGGAGATTATCTGTACTATCATTCCCCCTATCATTGCGAGTGGGAAAAGTGGAAATCCCTGCAGTACGGGATGTATCTGTCTTACAAAATGGAGCATAACCCATCCTATGAGTACAGCCACGGCCACAATTGCAAAATGGAACGCGAGGGGTTCAACAGATTCAGTTGCAACTGTTGCCGTTGATATCGGGTATCTGTCTGAGTCATTCTTTATCAGGCCGGACTTTTTGAACTCAGGTATTCCCTTTGAGGCGTCGATACCTTTGCAATAACCTTTTCTGATAGCTATGTTGATATATATTATACCACCGACAACAGCCACTATTATACCTACTGTGGCAGACATATAAGCCAGTGCCGACCCTGCCGGAAAACCTATCTGGTTGAAAACCTCTTCCATTCCGGCAGCCGTGCCATGACCACCGGCAAAGCCTATCTCAAGAATGGTTCCGAAAGCATGGGGTACGTTAAAAAGCGGCGTAAGCAGCAAAACTGTTACCAGCAGAGCCACAAAATACTGACCTGAGCCTACTATCATGCCATAGCATAACTGGCTGCCTCCCTGGCTCCATAGTGTCTTAATGCCCGGAATCATAACACCAAGGAAAAGAGTGGCAAAGACCAGGTTGATCAGTATACCGGGCAATTGCTGCCATGTACCCATTATATCAGGTGGAATAATGTCAAGAATAAACGGGCCACATGCCAATCCCAGAAAACCACCTATAATAGATGCAGGCAAAAAGATAGCCTGAAATGCCTTAACCTTAGCCCTTAATATTTTACCGGCTAACAGGAAGAGGCTTAAGATACATATACTGAATAAAACAGAAAGCAGATTACTCATTCTGACAGCTATTAGTTTGACGGTTGCGCAAGATAGAAAACTGATCAGAGAATTCTGCCTGAAAAAATCATTTTTACAAATATTAACAAATTAATTTCTGTTCCGTTGCTGGTTGAATGATGCGGAGAGCCTTACCCATCCGTTCAGCCATGAAAGTATGAAGAATGATAACATGATAATCAGTGCAAAAGCTATTGACCACCACACGCCGAGGCTTATAACTATGAATGGTGCAGTGGCAGTTATAAAGCCGCCACCAAAGAATGGCTCATATAGTATCTGCTTGAATCCGAACGCCTGTGCTGTGTCGGTCCTGTATTCAGGATCCACCAGGCGAAGCAGCAGCAGACCTATTGCTGTAACACCGGTCTGCATTCCATATTCCGTTATTCCACGCTCGAACCAGTTCACCGGAAGCATTCTTGGTGCCAGGAAAAACAATGAAAACGAGACCCATAGTATCCCCGCAGCCATAAGCAGCATAAAGGGCCAGAAATTCTGAAAGAAAAGGTTTAGTTTCAGGGTTGAGATTGCTGCTACTACAAGCATGTCGAGTGAAAGACCCAATATTCTGTCAAAACTCTTTTTATCATAGTAAGTGTCAATCTTAAGGGGTCTGGAGATAATCTGTACTATCATACCTCCGATCATAGCCAGTGGAAAAAGAGGGAATCCCTCAAGCACCGTATGAATATTCCTTACTCCCTTAAGCATTAACCATCCGATAAGTATAGCCACTGCCGTCACAGAAGCATGGAAGGCAAGCGGCTCAATGGATTCAGAAGCTACAGTAGCTGTCGAAATTGTATACCTTTCTGATTTATCCTTGATGAGGCCGGTCTTCTTATATTCAGGTATGCCCTTTGAACTGTCAATAGTTGCACATACTCCCTTTCTGATAGCAATATTGATGAAGAATATACCTCCTACCACAGCGAATATTATACCGACTGTTGCCGACATATATCCCAGTGCCGAACCGGCCGGATAGCCTATATTGACGAATACCTCCTCCATACCTGCAGCGGTTCCGTGGCCACCGGCAAAACCTATTTCGAGCAATGTTCCGAAAATATGCGGAACATTGAAAACAGGTGTCAGTACCAGGACCGTAAGCAGTAGTCCGACAAAGTACTGACCTGAACCAACTATCATTCCGAAGCATAGCTGGCTGCCCCCCTGACTCCATAGCTTTGCGGGTCCCGGGATGGCAACTCCCAGGAAGAGAGTGGCAAATACCACATTAATAAGCACACCCGGTATCTGCTGCCATACACCTGTCATGAATTCAGGGAGGATGTCGAGCACGAAAGGACCACATACAAGACCCAGAAAGCCTCCGATAATTGAGGCAGGCAGATAAATATTCTGAAACAACCTGACTTTTACCCTCAGGAGCTTTCCGGCAAGAAGAAAGATACAGAGGAAGCATACGCTGATAAATACAGAGAACAGATCACTCATATCTGATAAAAGGTTAAATGTAAAATGAAGAATGCAAGTTATACAAGAGTATTTGAATTCTGACAGGTTTGCTACATAAATATTTTCAGGTATAACCGGCAGCGATAAAAAAAACTACATTTGCAAACTTGTAACTCCTTACATGTTTTTTGAATGGAATTTATAAACTCTTATACAGGTGAGATAGCTGCTTTAATGACGGCTCTTTTCTGGACGGTTACTGCCCTGGCCTTTGAATCAGCAAGCCTGAAGGTTGGCTCTATGTCGGTCAATGTTATCAGGTTGTTCATGGGTCTGACGTTCCTTACCATATTCAATATTGCTACCCGGGGTTCGTTCTTTCCGTTCCAGGTTGATGGGTATAACTGGTTGTGGCTGGTGCTTTCCGGATTGGTTGGATTTGTTTTTGGAGATTATTATCTGTTTCATTCATACACTCTTATCGGATCGCGATTTGCCATGCTCATCATGACACTGGTTCCTCCGATAACCGCCTTCTTCAGCTGGTTTATTCTTGGCGAGAAGCTGACCCTGCTGAACTATGCAGGTATGTGTCTTACATTTTCCGGGATAGCGATGGCTATTTTCAACCGAAGAAACGGCAAGGAAAAGATTACCCTGAAACTCTCCCCCAGGGGTATCTTATTTGCTTTTTTTGGCGCAGTCGGTCAGGCTTTGGGATTGGTTCTTAGTAAACTGGGCATGGGTGACTCCGATCCTTTTGCGGCAACCCAGGTTCGTCTTGTTGCCGGTCTTGCCGGGTTTGCCATAATAGTGACTATGCTGAGGAGATGGGGGGGCGTGTTGACTGCCCTTTCGAATCGTGCAGGGGTAAGGGCAATTTTTCTTGGTTCATTCTTCGGTCCTTTTCTGGGAGTTTCTTTCTCCCTCATTTCGGTTAAACATACTGCTGCAGGAATTGCATCTACACTTATGGCTATAGTTCCTGTACTGATAATTCCCCCGGCTATTCTTCTTTACCGGCAGAAAGTGACATTCTGGGAGGTTATGGGAGCAGTTATCAGTGTTGTAGGTGTAGCCCTATTCTTTATCAGATAGTAATAATCTATACCTCATTCAGTTTCCATTTTCCTCTGCGGAAAAGGAGCCATGCAAAAAGGGTCATAAGTGTCTCTGAAATTACTATGGCAGTAAAAACACCTGTCTCTTCCAGATTCAGAGATATAGCCAGAAAATATGCAAGTGGAATTTCGATAACCCAGAATGCGACAAAGTTGATTTTTACCGGGGTTGTAGTGTCGCCGGCACCGTTGAAGGAGCTTACCATAACCATTCCAAGTCCATAGGCAGCAAATCCGTAACTGATTATTCTGAGTCCGCTGGCGCCATATGCAATTACCGCAGGGTCATCAATGAACAACCTGATAAAAAAGTCGGGGAAGGCAATAAGTATCAAACCTATTAAACCCAGCAACACCACATTGACCCTGCCGGTGAACCAAACGGCCTTTTCAGCCCTTTCTGGTTTTTTTGCTCCAAGGTTCTGTCCTACAAGGGTTGAGCTAGCATTGCTAACACCCCATGATGGCAGCAACACAAAAAGGACAATCCTGATTGCTATAGTGTAACCTGCAACAACTTCGCTGCCAAATATTGAGATTATGCGCACCAGTCCTATCCAGCTCGTTGTCGCTATCAGGTTTTGTCCTATACCTCCAACAGAGATGGAGATAAGCTTCTTCATGATCCTGAAGTCAACTACCAGGTGCCTGGCAGCCAGCTTTATTCTTTTTTTACCTCTGAAAAGGATTACCAGCTGGTAAATAACAGCCAGCCCTCGACCTATCGTTGTTGCAATAGCGGCTCCTTTGATTCCCATCTCCGGAAACGGACCCCATCCGAAAATAAGACAGGGGTCGAGGACAATATTAATGAAATTGCCTATCCAGAGCACCTTCATTGCCACAGCAGCATCTCCAGAACTCCTGAAGACGGCATTGATAATAAACAGAAGCATTATCACAATGTTACTTCCAAGCATTATGGCAGTATATCCCGAAAGATTAGTTACGATATTATCAGAAGCCCCCATAAGCCTGAGGATATCAGATGCAAATATTGCACCCGGTATCCCTATGGCAACAGAAACCGCTGCTGCTACCAGTATAGCCTGGAAGGCAATCTTTGAGGCCTCCTCGGGCCTCTTCTGCCCTGTTCTTCTTGCAATCAGCGAGGTTGTTGCCAATCCGAGGCCTGCACCTATCGCATATACAATGGTATTCACCGACTCTGTTATTCCCACTGTGGCCACTGCATCTGCTCCAAGCTTTGAAACGAACCAGATGTCTACTACGGCAAAAACAGACTCCATTACCATCTCCAGCACCATAGGGATTGAAAGAAGGATTATGGCCTTTGAGAGCTTAACTTCTGTAAAATCCTTGTCACTCCCTTTTATAGCTTCAGAAATATCTCCTATGAAAGACCTGAGCTTACCACCGGTACCGAAGAAAGATCGTATTTTGCCTCTTGCGCCTGATATCATATTCTGTTACGGCTGAAAACGGGCCGCAAATTAGTCATATCCCTGCAATCAGCAACAAAACAGCATAACAATAATATACTATTGGCAATAATTTCATGAAGTTAAAAATGCTTCTTGTCAAAGCTGGTCAGAACAATGGGGTGACGGTGAAGCTGAAAATATAATTATCAGCAGGGAGAGAATACTCAGGATAAGGCCTCGCTCCCCATGAATTATCTCCGGCAACACCCATCATCTTCATATCAATGCAGATATAAACACCATCTCTTTTTATTATGTCATTTATGTGACGGTAATCATCATGTGTTACCTGGTCAAAATCACTGACAGGATTGTGAAGGGCAGAAAATCCACCAAAAGGATGTCCGGGATTTGAGCTAAGCCGCAACCCATTTCCATTCTCATTTCTTATTTCCAGCCATCTCACATCAGTCTTGTATCCGTTTTCCTGCGGTCTTACATAACTGAAATACTGGTCAGCGACCTTTCCTTCGTAGATACCTATGAAAGCGCTTCTGTTCCGATCGACATAGTTTTCATGCGGTCCCCTGCCATACCATCTGATGTTATCAGAATTTACAGGCATTTCCCATTTAAGACCAAACCTGGGCATATCAGGAAGCTTCTTCTCTCCGGGTTTGAATTCAAAAGTGACACAGATTGATCCATCACCTCTTATATTATATGATATCGTTGCTGTTGACTCAAGTTCATTAAAGCTGTATTGAGTTATTATTTCTGCAGAGTTGTAATTATTAAGACCATAGCTGATATTTAACAGCCTTTTGTTTTCCATAGCCGTGCGCCATACTCCCAATCTGTCAATCATGTTGCTTCCTTTATCATTATCATTAGGTGGTCTCCAGAAGTTTATTTCCGGACCCTTTTGCAGCAGGCTGAACCCATTGATCTCATACGATTCTATTTCTCCGTCATCAGATGAGAAAACAATTTCAAAATTAACACCTCTGATTATAACAGACTCATCTTCCTTTGTGACAGTCAGTGGTTTTTCTTCATTTATGTTATTAACCTCGTACTCCGGCGCCGGGGATAACAGGAGTTGTTCTGAAGCCACAATAAATCCGGGATGCATAAAAGGTTTGCTGTTAATCAGGCTTACATCGAAATTAAGGAAAAGCTCCCTGCCATTACTTATTGACTTATAATCATAAGGTATTTTTACAATTTCAGACATGCCGGGCTGAAGAGTGACAGTCGGCAGGGTTCCCTTGTCAATTACAGTCCCGTCGCCTGTCAGACGCCATTCGATCTGATATTCATCAAGACATGTAAAGTCATGGTAATTGGTAATTTTCACCATACCATTTTTCAGATCAACCGCCTCAAATCTGACATATTGGTAAACATATTTAACTTCACTAAGTGCTGGTTGCGGAGTAAGATCGGGAAGCAGAAGGCCGTTGCACAGAAAATTGTTGTCTGAGGGAATGCCTTCCGGGCCGTAATCACCACCATATGCCCAGAACCACCCTCCTTCATCGTCATATTTTACAAAGGCCTGATCGATCCAGTCCCATATATATCCACCCTGCAACTGAATATTCCCTCTGTCATAAATTATGTCCCATAAGTCAGCAATATTGCCGGTGCTGTTTCCCATGGAGTGACTGTATTCACTCACTATCATTGGCTTGGGTTGCTTCTTTGAAGCATAGTTCCTGAGAGATGTAACGGACGGATATTGAGGACAATAGATGTCAGTATTATCGCCCATAAGTGCTCTTTCATAGTGAATCGGTCTGGATGGATCTCTTTTCTTAATCCAGTCGTAAACGGCGCTGAAATTTATTCCGTCACCGGCTTCATTGCCCATCGACCACACTAGAACTGAAGGATGATTTTTGTCCCGCTCAACCATTCTTACATTCCTGTCGAGATGAGCCTCCTTCCATTCGGGATTTCTGGCAAGCGATCTCTCTCCGTAGTAGAGGCCATGAGATTCCAGATTTGCCTCATCGGTTATGTAAAGACCGTACTCGTCGCAAAGTTCATAAAACCTTTCATCATGAGGGTAATGAGATGTGCGTACAGCATTGATATTGGATTGCTTCATAAGAGCAATTTCACTAATCATCTGTTTTTCACTTATTACATGTCCGGTGTGCTGGTTATGCTCATGGCGATTAACACCCTTGATCAGTACAGCAGCACCATTAATATAAAACACTCCATCCCTGATTTCCACCCTTCTGAATCCGGTTTTGCACGTAACAACATCAACGATTTCTCCTTTTTCATCTTCAAGTACTACAAGTAACTTGTAGAGGTATGGATTTTCTGAACTCCATCTGACTGGTTGAGAAACCATTGCCGAGAAATTAACCGTACTGTTTTCCTTTCTGTCTATCAGTGCCATGGCGACATCTGTGCTGATAATATTTTCGTCAGCATCAAGCAGAGTATAGCGAACCTTGACATTTCCCGATCTCAAACGCGGAAAATAGTTTGCAAGTTCAACATCAAGACTGAAAACCCCATTGTTATATGAGTCGTCAAGTGAGGCATTTACAAAGAAATCCCTAATCCTTACCTTCGGCGAGGAATAGATATAAACATCCCTCTGTATTCCGCTTATCCGCCAGAAGTCCTGGCATTCAAGATAAGACCCGTCAGACCACCTGTATACTTCTGCGGCAACGATGTTTTCACCTTGTTCCAGGTATCTGGTAATGTTCCATTCCGCCGGTGTTTTACCTCCCTGGCTGTATCCAACCATCTTGCCATTTATCCATAAGTACATGGCAGACTTAACCCCACCGAAAACCATAAATATTTCTCTCCCATCCCAATTATCCGGCACTGTAAATGTTCTTCTGTAGGAACCAACAGGATTATAATCGCGTGGCACGCGTGGAGGCTCAGGACCGTTCTTCAGTTCAGTAATGGGAAACCTGGGGTCAGCGAATTCATAAGGATGGTTTACGTAGATGGGTATGTCATAGCCGAGCACTTCCCAGTTTGACGGCACCGGAATTTCATCCCATCCTGAAACATCATACCCTGGCTCATAAAAACCGACAGGCCTGTCAGCGGGTCTTCTAACAAGATTGAACTTCCATGTTCCATTAAGACTTTTATAAAAGACCGATTCAGTCCTTTTATGGTTAAGAGCAGATAATGTATCAGGAAAGTGCATGAAGGTGGCCCTCGGTTTTTCCTTGTTTATGTCAAAAACCTTAGGATTCTCCCAAT
This sequence comes from uncultured Rikenellaceae bacterium, assembly GCA_964568875.1. Classification (GTDB taxonomy): domain Bacteria; phylum Bacteroidota; class Bacteroidia; order Bacteroidales; family VadinHA17; genus SLNP01. The sequence continues at coordinate 42,501 of CAZMSH010000002.1, forward strand.
CAGGGACAGCTGTGCCGCCTTTCTTCTCTTGTGCAGACTGAAAGGCTGATAAAAGCAATACGAATAATACCGCTATTGATGAAAATGACAGTGATCTCACTATAATCATATTACCCCCTTAAACCTTTGAAAAACATTTTAGCGTTAATGCCGATGTTTCGCGAGTTATAACCTCCTTCCTGGATTACCAGTACAGGTAATCTAAGTGTGGAAATCATTCTTCCGTTATTCTCAAAATCTGCTCCCCTGAGGCTCCATGTTCCTGTCGGATCTCCGGCTGCCGTATCAAGGCCCAATGCAACAACGAGATAATCGGGGTTAAACTTTCTGATTCGGTCGACTGTCTTTTTCAGATGCATCAGGTATTTATCCCCGTCAATTTTTTCACCCAGGGGAATATTCATATTGTATCCGTCACCATCCCCCTCACCTGTCTCTTCACGGTATCCGGAAAAATAGGGATAGGCAAATGAAGGATGGCCGTGTATGGATATGGTTAACACATCAGATCGATGGTAGAAGATCTCCTGCTGACCGTTACCGTGGTGAAAGTCGATATCAAGTATGGCTACGCTCCCGTAACGGCTTATATAGTTTGCTGCTATGGCCGCGTTATTGAAATAGCAGAATCCCCCGAATACATTTCTCTCTGCATGATGTCCGGGTGGCCTGACAAGTGCATAGGCATATTTCTTTCCTTCAAGAATAGCATCTGCTGCTGTCAGTGCGCAATTAACAGCCTCTCTGGCAGCCAGATAGGCATTTTTGTTCAGCGGAGTGAAGGTGTCTATGCAATAGTATCCGGCCCTTACTGTCAGTTCCACCGGAGGTTTGGCCTTGTTCCTGATTGGAAATACGTATGGATATATTGATTTTCCCTGTGGCAGGTTCCTGCAGGCCTTTCTGAAATAGCTGAGATAGCCGCGGTCATGTACCCTTGCTATCCAGTAATCTGCATACTCCTTTTGATGAACGGTTCTGAACCAGCCTGTTTTCTCAAGTTCGTTTAGGATGCGTGACACTCTTACCGGAGACTCTACATATCCAACTTCCCTTATATGATGAATGTCGTGCTTGTCATTATATACAAGAATGATATTGCGTTCTTCCCTGCTGCCATTATTTCGTTCTGCCGTGTCCTTCCTGATATAGCGGTATTCTCTCAGTCTTACAGGGTCGCTCTTTACAGAATTTACCACCATTCTGATATAGTTGGGAGGGCAATAATCGCCATATTTTCTTTCAAGTATTGCCCTGATAACTCTCTTCAATACCCTGGCGGGGACTGATTCATCTCCCCCGAGAGCATCGAACAAAAGATATGGAGGACAGTCATCATCCTCTTTTACAGGTGTTTCATAAAGGGTACCTGTTATCGGTCGTGCTCCGTATCGTTCATAGAATTTAAGCCGTTTCCTGTTTTGATCCAGGAACCGTTTGTCTTTGCACAGAGCCGGGTCATCTGGCAGACTTTCAAAAAATAATCCTGCAGAACCAAGACTAACGGCCTCATCTCTTACCCTTTCATAAAGCGCACCACCTACGCCTGAAGAGTTAGTGCCCGGATTTACTGCAATGTAATCGAGGTAACAGAACTTAATATCAGACATATAGAGCATAAGGGCGAATCCCCTGATATTTCCTTTGATGTCGTCTGCCACAAAGAGAAAGGAGAGAAACTTATGTCTTACCGGGTCAGCCATCTGTTTTTCGATCTCTTCGATCTTCGATATGGCAATATCAGGAAACTGAGCAGCGACTATCTCTCTTATCTTAGACATAGCTACCTTGTTCTCGCTCAGAAAAGGATTAGATATCTTTCTGACTCTAAGCATTTAATTAAGCATCCGTATTCAGAACAGTCCGGGAAGAATATCTGTTACCCATTCAGCCATTTCAGCAGTAATATCAAGATGGGTAACAAGCCTGATGTCATTTTTACCTACAGGGAGAGAGAGAATACCTTTCTCCCTTAGTCTGTCAGCAGCCTGCAGGGCAGTAATTCCTTCAACAGTGGAAAAGATTATAATGTTTGTTGGGACCGGAGATACGTAATTAACCCAATTGCACCGGGTGAGGGCCTCTCCTATCATCCTTGCATTAATATGATCTTCAACCAGCCTTTTGGTGTTGTTTTTCAATGCGTACAAACCGGCCGCAGCTATATATCCTGCCTGCCTCATATAGCCTCCGAAAACTTTCCTTACCCTTCTGGCTTCCCTTATGAACTCTGATGAACCAACCAGGAGAGAACCTACCGGTGCTCCCAGTCCCTTTGACAGGCAAACAGATATTGAATCAAAAACTCTTCCGTATGCTTCAGGTGTTTCGCCAGTTTCAGCCAGGGCATTGAATAGCCTGGCTCCGTCGAGGTGATAAGCCAGGCCTTTACTATGGCAGAAATCTCCTATTCTCTCTACTTCACTGAAGTCCCAGCACTTACCTGCTCCCCTGTTAACAGTATTTTCAATACTTACCATGCTGGTACGTGCGCGGTGAACGTCATCAGGATTTACGGCATCGGCTACCTGTTCTTTTGTGAAGGTTCCGTCAGGTGAGTTGATCAGAGATGCCTGGGCTGAGGCGTTGTAAGCCATACCACCTCCCTCAAAAAGGTATATATGGGCCAGGTTGCTGCATATGATTTCATCACCCGGCCTGGTATGAACCCGCAGGGCTATCTGATTTGTCATGGTGCCTGAGGGACAGTAAATTGACGCCTCCATGCCGAACAGCGAAGCAGCATAATGCTCAAGCTCATTAACTGCCGGGTCGTCACCAAATACCATATCGCCGACCTGCGCATTCATCATAGCATCAAGCATCTCTTCTGTCGGCCTGGTAACAGTGTCGCTTCTGAGATCAATCTGAAGAGCTGTTTTCCCTTCCTCTCTAGTTAATGTCATAACTCTTCTCCCTCTCCTCTCCTGCTTTAATCCATTCAGGAAGAACAGTCTCGAGAAAAACCTTTTTCTCGCTGTTCAGTTTCTGCATGTCAAGTCCGATAAATGCCTGAGCCTTTGCTTTGGTGCTGATATCAGGATAGGGAATCTCTTCATAATGGCCCATTGATGCGAGCAATCGGGCCAGCTTCACCCTGGCATCCTGAGCAAAGCCTATACCGGCTGTTATTACCCTCGCTGTCTCAACAGGTGAATGGAAAGAATTTCCATGCCCGGCTGCTGCATAATCCCATCTCCATTGTGCCCTTCTTATGTCATGAAGGATGTCATTCATCTGCAATTCATTCGCTCCCTTCTCCCAGGCTGTCTTAGCCTCTACATGGCACCTCACAAGAAGTTCTTCCAGCATTTCTCTCCCTTCAAGTATCTTATCCTGTCGTGAATATACATCCTGAACCAGCCTTTCAGTCTCTTCCCTGTGGCAAACCTGGCACGATGCAGCAATATCATTGAGCGGACTTTGCAGGTGGTGGTTCGTAAATTTAAGCCCTCCTTCACTTATGAATGGCATGTGGCAGTCGGCACATGAGATGCCCCTTGATGCATGAGTACCTGTTAGATATACCTCGTAATCAGGATGCTGGGCTTTCAGCATAGGAGTACGGCTCAATGCATGAGTCCAGTCTGCAAACTCAATATTATCATAATAGGTCTCCATTTCTTCAACTGTGGTGCCATTCTTCCATGGCAAAACAAGATAATCGACACCTTCGTACATCTTTTTATTAAAGTAGTATTCAACGTGGCACTGAGCACAGACAAGGCTTCTCATCTCCTGATGCGTAGCCTGGGTAATATCCCTGCCCATTGCCTCAAATGCTTCAATCAGAGCAGGCCTTGTTATCTGCAGATTCATCGTTTTCGAATCATGACAGTCTGCGCAACCAATAGCGTTAACGATCTCAGTGCCTCGTGTATCCCATGTTCCACGGTAGAATTCAGCTATGCCAACCTCATTCATAACCCTGGGCACATCTGTACTCTTGCACGTCCAGCAGGTGTTAGGCTGAATGCTGGGCACACCATCTCCCGGAGCCCCTACCCTGAGTGTATTGTGAATATCCTCAACGGCGTAATAGTGTCCGCGCCCCTGATTATAATCCCTTGAGAAGCCATAACCGGCCCATAGCACCACCATACGTGGTGACTCCTCCAGCATGTCGACCATTACGCTGCCATTATGCTTGCTTTTGAAATCAGTCAGGGCTGTCTTCATATATGTATCATACTCCCTGGGGAAATACTCACCCCATTTTTCATTCCTGGGTTCGAATTGCTGGAAGTCAAGTTGAGGTGTATATGCAAAGACAGCCTCTGCCCTTCTCTCAACTATTGAAGAAGCAAGCATGCCGAGGAGAAATACTATTACCACGGTTGATGCAAATATTATCCATCCAAGCCAGGGTCTGGTCTTTAGCATTTCCTGTACAGATTTCATATCTCAGAATTTTATCGGTTTATTCATTATTCATCCTTTTCTTTAACCAGTCGGGCGTTATCGATCCTGGAACCGGGACCCTTGCCCATGGAACGCTTGAAAGGCTGTTAACCCTTCCATGCGGGGTTTCCCTGTGACAATCCCAGCACTTTCTTTCCATTCGTTCATCATGCGTGATTCTGTTGTAGCCTAAAAGCTTACTGTCGGTAAGTAATTCTGCATGGCATCTGATACAGTTCTGATGTACCACCTCCTTACCTGCCTGATGAATGAAAATAACCTGGGGTTCCAGCCTTAGTGTAAACATTGAAGCATGTCGCAAACCATCTTTGGCCTTGAAATAATATTTGCTGAACACGTTTGTGTGTGGCACGTGGCAGTCGTTGCAGCTGGTACTCTCTCTGTGTGCACTGTGGTACCATGTCGAGTACTGAGGTGCCATTATATGGCAGTTAACGCATGTCTCAGGCTTGTCACCAAGGTACGACGATGCATTTGATATATGAAACGAAAATATTGCGAGGCCGGTGAATATTCCAAGTAACAGAAGGACAGGAAATTTGAAGCGGTCAGGCGGAATCAGTTTCCTTAAAAAAGGCATATAAAACGTGTTTTTCCTGCAAGATATAAAAATGCGGTATAGATAGAAAACAGACAGTACAAAATAATTTATCATTTATTTTCCAACATCGCTGTTACTTTGCAAAATGTGTTCGTCTAAATAGATTAAAGTAAAAAAGAAGTTTGGCAAGTAAAACAACCAGCAACGATTCAGAATAATTTTATGTTAAAACATCAAAGTACACAAAGAGACAGACAGATTGAAGATTCAACTACATTATGAACGCTGACAATAATGAGGTTGCTGCCCTCACTGGTGAGGGCACCCTCGTGGGTTGCTCTTCTGATGAAGAGCCTGGCGGTGGGACCAAGGTATTCTCCCAAAAAAAATCCACAGAACAACTAGTTAGCACACGCAGTGCCGGTTTCAGGAGCAGGCACTTTCCCAACACACCACCCGGTGACTGGAATGACTGGAAATGGCAACTGAGAAATTCAATCCGGAGTCCCGGTGAACTTAATAAGATTATGGAGCTCACTGAAGAAGAGCTTCTGTCAATTAACAATCTTAAAAACAGACTGCCATTACGTATAACGCCATATTTTGCGTCTCTTATTTATGACAGCAGCCCTGGCGATCCGCTTCGCAGGAATGTTATCCCTGTGCTTGAAGAACTCTTTCAGCATAACACTGAAGAGTCTGATCCTCTTCATGAAGCCAGGTTTTCTCCGGTAAAAGGGATTGTTCACAGGTATCCTGACAGGGTTCTTTTCACAATTACCCAATTCTGTTCCTCCTATTGCAGGTACTGCACACGTTCCCATTCTGTAGGGCAGCTTGACAAGGTCAACCGCAAGGACTGGGAAAATGCTTTCATGTATATAGCATCAAACAAAGAGATAAGGGATGTTCTTATAAGTGGTGGCGATCCGCTTACGCTTACAGACGAAGCTCTTGACTATATTCTTTCAAGAATAAGGGCAATACCACATGTCCAGATAATCAGGATCGGATCGAGGGTGCCTGCCGTCTTACCGCAGAGAATAACAGAAGGTCTGCTGAATACCCTCAGGAAATATCATCCTTTGTTCATAAGTCTGCATTTCATGCACCCCGAAGAATTAACGACTGAATGTGTTTCCGCCTGTACCAGGCTGGCTGATGCAGGCATCCCGCTGGGAAGCCAGACAGTACTTCTAAGGGGAATAAACGACTCTGTTGAAGTAATGAAAGAGCTTATGCACAGGCTTTTAATGGCCAGGGTAAGGCCTTATTACCTGTATCAGTGTGACCTTATTCCAGGTTCTTCACACTTCAGAACGACAGTCAGAAAAGGTCTGGAGATAATCAGGGGACTAAGAGGTTTTACCAGCGGTTACGCGGTTCCGACATTCGTTATTGATGCTCCTGGCGGAGGAGGGAAAATACCTCTTCTTCCGGATTACGTAGTGCAACATAATGATGAAAAAATTGTACTGCAGAACTACAGAGGGGAAGAGTACACATATCCTGAAATCTGAAGGAATTATGAAAATAGGTATAACGTTTGACCTGAGGACATGGTATCTCGACCACGGTTATTCAATGGAGGAGACTGCCGAGTTTGACAAGGAGGAAACAATAGTCGCCATTGAGAGTTCTCTTCAGCGTATGGGCTTTGAGACTGAACGCATAGGTAATATCTTCGAGCTCACGAGAAGACTGGCAGACGGTTGTTCATGGAACCTGGTATTCAACATTGCAGAAGGGCTTTATGGAGATGGCAGAGAGTCAGTAGTACCTGCCCTTCTCGACCAGTACCGGATTCCTTATGTTTTCAGCGGCCCTGCGGTTATGAGTCTTTCACTTAACAAGCACCTGGCCCGTGTTGCAGTTGAGTCTGCCGGGGTCCCCGTAAGCCCGGGTAGACTTATTGGTAATCGTGATGAAATTGACGACACCGGGTTATCCTATCCGTTATTTGTCAAGCCGGTATCCGAGGGTACAGGCAAGGGAATAACCAATATGAGCAAAGTGAATGATCCTTTCCGTTTCAAAGAGCAGGTTGAAAAGATAATCACTCAGTATAATCAGCCTGCGCTTGTTGAAGAGTATCTGCCCGGAAGAGAATTTACAGTTGGTATCACCGGCAGTGGAAAAGAGACCAGGGTGCTGGGCGGAATGGAGGTGATATGCCATGACAATATGCCCTATTCGGTTGAAGTAAAGGAAAATTATCAGTCATTTGTAAAGTATGCTTCTATACCTGATGATCTGGTGGATGAATGTTACGACGTAGCTGTCAGGGCATGGAATGCACTGATGGCCGTCGATGGTGGCAGAGTCGACCTGAGGGCAGACAGGCATGGCAGGGTTTGTTTTATTGAGGCCAATCCTTTGGCAGGATTGAATCCACTGCATTCAGACCTGCCCATACTTGCGCATATGAATGGAATTGATTATCACGATTTACTGAAAAGAATTGTTGATGCTGCATTAGAAAGGCATGGACTGGGAAATGAGAAGAAAGTGCTGCATACTCTACAACAATCCGGCTGCTGACGCTGAAGCTGACGAGCTTGATGTTCTTGATCAGGTAGCTCTTGTTGAAGACAATCTGAAAAGGATGGGAATAGATACCTATAGAAAGGGTATTACTATGAACTTCCTTAACGAGATTGAGGAAATTAAGATGAAGGCTCCTGATTTTGTCTTCAACCTGGTTGAATCAATAAACAATAAAGGGCGTCTGATATATTTTGCCCCTGCCATCATGTCTCTTTCTGACCTAAGATACACCGGTTGTCCTCTTGAGGCTATTTTTATCACTTCAAACAAACAACTGGCATCAGGCATACTAAATATGAGCGGCATAAAAACACCGTTTTCTGTCGGTGCCAATGAGACCGCAAATCTCCACTATGGAAGGAAATACATTTTAAAACCTGTATGGGAGGATGGCTCGGCGGGCATCAGCGCTGAATCAGTATTTACATGGTCTCCCGGCGATGAGACAAGATTGAATGATCTGAAGTCCTCAGACTGGTTGATAGAAGAATTCATTGATGGCAGAGAATTCAATATAAGCATGTTCTCAGGTAAGAACGGACCGGTAGTATTGCCACCTGCTGAAATTGAATTCAGAGACTGGGTTCCCGGAAAGCCCAGAATAGTTGATTACAAGGCAAAGTGGGTGCCTGAGAGCCATGAGTACAGGAATAGTGTAAGGGTCTTCCCGAGAGATATTAACAGTTCGGGTCTTGATGCAAAACTGCGGGATATTTGCCTGAGATGCTGGACCAGCCTGAGGCTTAGGGGTTATGCGAGGATTGATATAAGATGCGACCAGAACAGTGTGCCTTATGTGCTGGAAGTAAACGCCAACCCCTGCATATCTCCTGACAGTGGGTTCATTGCGGCCTGTGCCGAGGGTGGATATGACCTTGAGGAAGTGTTTCAAGGTATTGTAAATGATCTTAATTAATGGCTTTTATGAAAATTGTTTCAGGAGTAAGGGAAGGAGATACTGATGAATTGAGGGCAATTCTTGAGTCTACGGGTTTTTTCTATGATTTTGAAATAGACACAGCAGTAGGGCTTGTTGAAGAAACCTGTTCGGGAGGTGGGGATTCCAGCGGATATTTTTGGCTGAGAATTGAGGATGGAGGACGGATAGTTGCATTTGCCACCTATGGCAATAATCCATGTTCTAAACACTCATGGGATCTCTACTGGATAGCTGTCAGAAATGATGCCAGAGGAAAGGGATATGGCTCGGCTATGCTTGAAGCTGTGGAAAAGGATGTCAGGGAAAGAGGTGGCAAAATATTATGGATTGACACATCGGGAAGGGAACTATATAAACCGACGGAAGCTTTTTATTTAAGCAAGGGGTATGAACTTGCTGCCTCATTAAAGGATTTCTACGCTCCCGGCGACCCCAAACAGATATACAGAAAAGAGCTTTGACGAGAGCCTGCTGAACAATAGTCCTCTTTATTCTTTAAGGGTTTTACCACCTCTGCCTCACAGGGTATACCTGTATTTAATGACATGCCAGAGCATGAGGTTCCATGGAAAAACGTGGCGCAACCATATTTGATCTATATTGGTCTGATTAATACCGGTTAGATATCATTTGTCACCATTTTAAAGCCATTTATGTAATTTTTTTTGCAGAAGTGTCGATGAATCTTAAATTTACAATAGTTTAGAGATATCAAATGTTGTAAGAATATCAGTCAAAAAACCAAAAATTCATACCATGAAAAAGATTTACACAGGATTATTGTTAATTCTTTTGACGGGAGCAATAATTGCTCAGGTCCCTCAGGGCTTTAATTACCAGGCTCTTGCGATGGATGGTGATGGCGTCCCGCTAACCGGTCTTGAGCTTCAGGTAAGAATAGCAATTCTCAAAGACGAAGCCGGAAAGGACGTAGTATGGGAAGAGGAGCATACCGTAAGAACAAACGACAAAGGACTGTTCACATTAATGATTGGAGACAGGAATGCCATATGGATACAGGGAGTAAAGGATTTCAGCCTTATTGACTGGTCTGCCATACCGTTATACATCAGAACAATGATTTATTACAAGGAGTGGCATACTATGGGAGTATCGCAATTACTGTCAGTACCCTATGCAATGAGATCGGCTGATTTCGGTAATACTTTCACTTTTGATGGTGATACAATTTTAATTATCAGGCCTATGCGGATAGGCTCATCAGACGCCGGTAATGCGCTGCTCGCTGTTACAAGTATGGACGACACATCCGAGGATCCTCTCTTTGAAGTGAAACGCAAAGATGGTCAGACTGTTTTTGCTGTTTATAACGATGCCGTTAACATCTATCTTCCTTCTTCAGGAACCAAGGCAGCTAAAGGAGGGTTTGCCATCGGCAGCTTCGAGGAGTCAAAAGCGGGTGTGTCACAGGATTTCTTCAGGGTTACACCCGACAGTGTGAGGATATACTTTAACAGCAATCCTAATTTTCGGAAAGGAACAGCTTCAAAAGGAGGTTTTGCCATCGGCAGTTTTGAGGAGTCAAAAGGAATAACCAAAACTTACCTTAATGTTACTTCAGCCGAGACAGTTGACACCGTCGGTTCCAGGGCTCAGATACTATGGTATCCTAAAAAAGAGGCATTTCTTGCCGGTCGTGTTCATATCGGAAGTCCTGACAGTGTAGGACAGAATTCCACTGCTCTCGGCTACCATTCAGTGGCAATGGGTAACTGGTCGCAGGCTTTCGGCTACGAAGCCAAGTCAACAGGAAACTTTTCGACAGCTGTCGGCAACAATGCAAAAGCATCTGGCAGTGATTCATACGCTCTTGGATCATATTCTGAAGCAACAGGTACAAGATCTTTTGCTCTCGGATCAGTTGGTGTTGATAAATTCGGAAATCCTACCGGAAGGAAAACAACTGCCTCAAGTCCATACTCAGTGGCAATTGGCATGGGAGCCCAGGCTACAACACAGAAAGCTGCAATGGCAATCGGAACCAACACAACAGCCAGCGGATTTGCATCAACCAGCATAGGATATAACGGTATTGCTTCAAACAGCTATTCTGTCGCCATCGGCTACTACCCTGAGGCAATAAACACATATACAACTGCTATTGGTTACCAGGCCAGTGCAACTGGTCAGTATTCCACGGCTGTAGGCTACAAAGCAAAGGCTGAGGGTCAGGATGCATATTCCTTCGGATCAGCTGCTGAAGCTTTGGGAGAGAAATCGTTCGCTATTGGAACCTATGGTCTTAATACTGACGGAACACCTGACACTCAACGCCCGACCCGGACAATGGCCGAAGCATCATATACTATTGCCATGGGCATGGGAGCAGTAACGAGCCAACCCGGGGCGATGGCATTCGGGGTCAACACAACAGCTTCAGGTGCAAATTCAACTGCGATTGGCTATGGTGCATCTTCAGCCGGAAATCTTGCAACGTCAATGGGTTATAAGTCGCAGGCAAACGGTGACAGGTCAATAGCTATAGGTTCGTATTACAATACTACCATTATGAGATTCGTCTACAACCCTATAACAAGGAGGTTCGAACTCACATGGGTGCCTATTGAAAAGAACAATATTGCCAGTGATGAATACTCAATTGCTTTTGGTAACGGTAATACGGCTTCCAGGGGCGGTTTTGCAATTGGTGCAAATAACAATGCACGTGCTACCGGTGCATTGGCGATGGGCCACACAAGTACTGCTGACAGTTCTTATTCAGTAGCTATCGGATCGAACAACTATGCAAGGGGTATCAATGCTTTCGCAATCGGAGAAAGCATTTTTGCCGAAAGTGCCAATAGCATAGTAGTAGGATACAATAACCTTTCCAATGGATCATATAACAGGACTGACTGGGTGGACACTGATCCGCTATTTGTTATAGGCAACGGTGGTGGTGATAACGGAACACGCTCAAACGCCATGACAGTTACCAAAAACGGAAGGGTCGGTCTTCAGACAGTCACAGTACCTTCATATGCATTGGAACTACCAAATAATGCCAGCATTGGTGTTGGTTATGTCAGGGCCACCGGTTATGCAAATTACTCAGACAGCAGGGTTAAATCTCAATTTGCTGATCTTCCGTACGGGCTCAATGAAATTATGCTTCTGAAGCCGCTATCTTACTTTCAGCATGATTCATATAGCGATAAATCAGGAGTTCATATTGACGGAACCGGAAGCAGAAACATAGGACTTATAGCTCAGGATGTGTTTAAGATCATTCCGGAAGTCGTGTCTAAACCTGATAATGAAACCAATGAGCTTTGGAGCATGTCTTATGACAAGCTTGTTCCGGTACTGATCAAGGGTATGCAGGAACAGCAATCGCTAATCGAAGCACAGCAAAAAGAGATAGAGGAGCTGAAGGCTCTCTATGAAGCTCTTAAAACTGCTATGGAATCAATAGTTAACAAATAGCATAATCAAGAATTACTCAGGCTGAGAGGTTATCAGGTTTAAAGGAAGAAGCCGCTGCTGATTGTTGTCACGGCGGCTTTTGCCTTACTGTCTGTATAAAAATATGTATATTAGCAGGTGAATTACAATCAAAGTCAGATGAACGAAAAGATTATCCTTATAGCTGAGGATGAAGAGTTTAATTATCTACTTCTCAAATATATACTTGAAAAAGATGGTTTCGGCACCATGCGCGCCCTTAATGGTGTGGAGGCTCTTGAAATATTCAATTCAGGAACCAAAATAGATCTGATAGTAATGGATGTGAAGATGCCGGTTATGTCAGGTTTGGAAGCCACAATTGAGATAAGAAAGAAGGATAAAACAATACCCATAATAGCACTTACAGCCTATGCACTGCCCGGTGACAGAGAGATGTGCATTAATTCAGGTTGCACAGATTATATCCCTAAGCCAATTGACAAGGGCGATTTTCTGAAGAGAGTACGAAACCTGACAGCATAGTTTCTATGGATGTCAGAATTGAAAAAAAATGGAAACATATCCTGGAAGATCAGTTTACATCTGACTATTTTGTCAGTCTGACCGGTTTTATCAGGGAGGAGTACAGGAAGTCTGTTGTATACCCACCGGGTAAACTTATTTTCAACGCTTTTGATTTATGCCCTTTCGATAAGGTAAGGGTAGTTATTATCGGTCAGGATCCATACCATAATCCGGGACAGGCACACGGATTATGCTTTTCAGTACCTGACGGAACCGGCTACCCTCCCAGTCTTCTTAATATCTTTAAGGAGATAAAGAGTGATATTGGGGTCAACCCGCACAACTCAGGAGATCTCACAAGATGGGCGCATCAGGGTGTACTGCTACTCAATGCGATCCTTACTGTTCGTCAGAATCAACCAGGCTCACACCAGAACAAAGGATGGGAAAAGTTTACCGATTCTGTTATTACTGCACTTTCGCAGCATAAGAATAACCTGGTATTTATTCTTTGGGGTCGTTATGCCCAGGTTAAGGGTTCCGGAATAGACCGTTCGCGTCACCTGATACTTGAATCTGTCCACCCCTCTCCCCTGTCTGCATCACGCGGATTTTTTGGCAACCACCATTTCAGCAGATGCAATCAATATCTCATTGAGCATGGCAATGAACCTGTTGACTGGCGTTAATCAGCTTCATTAAAGGCTATCAATGGCTTCTTTGAATGTATGCAGCAATTCTTCGCCAGGTTCGAAACCTACCGATATCCTTAACATACCAGGATCGGGATAACGATCGCCCCAGACCGGCTCAACAGGCATAAGTATCGTATGAGGATCACCAAGGGTGGGTACCAGTTTTATCTTTTCCGACACTGATCCGATAAACGAATCCCTCTTAATTTTCTTCTCGTGGTCTGTGCCGGCAAAGGTAAAGGTGACCATAGCTCCGAAACCTTTGTTATTGAAGAGTCTGACTGCCGTTTCATGGGTAGGATGATTCTTCAGACCCGGATACCATACTTTCTCAACCAACTTGCTACCCGACAGATATTCAGCCAGTTGCAATGCGTTATCACATTGGCGTGAGAACCTGAGCCCGAATGTTTGTATCTGAGTGTGGAGTCTGTAGGCATCGTCAGCAGAGATCATATGTCCGACGCTCTTCCTGTATGCCACTGATTCGCTTAGCAGCAGATCGTCATTTCCACAAACGACGCCTGCGGTAAGATTACCATGGCCTGAAAAATACTTGGTAGCGCTGTGGATGACCAGATCGGCCCCGTAATCAAGAGGTTTGGACAGCCAGGGAGTCGCAAAAGTATTGTCAACGATGGTTTTAACGCCATGCTTTTTGCATAGTCTGATAATCTCTTCTCCATCAGCAACTATAAGCATAGGATTTGATATTATCTCAAAATAGAAAAAATCTGGTTTCAGATCTTTAATTATTGACTCAAGCCTCTCAAGGTCATACTTCTGCTCCGTAGCCCCGAACTTTTCGATTCTTATTCCGCGTCTGGCAGCCAGTACTGTATCAATATAGGTTAGTGTTCCTCCGTAAATCTCTGTAAAAAAGAGCCAGGGGCCTGTGTCTCTGCCATTCTGAAACAGCGACACCGCCACATCTACAGCTGCCATTCCCGATTGCATCAGCAGTGCCCATTTACACCCCTCAACTTTCATAATCTCCTCTTCAGCTGCAACTACTGTCGGATTGCGGTATCGTGAGTATATGTAGTTTTCGGGGTCTCTGAGATTTTTGCCCTCAAGCTTAAAAGCATTTGCCATCTCCTCCGCATCGTTCATTATGTAACCCGAATCGCGGTAGACAGGCACGCGCGTACTTTTAATACTTTTTTTCATCATTTCTGAATAATTATCTTTAGGTGCAACCGGGTAAAGATACAAAATGAAATAAAAAAAGAGGCCCTGCCGGGGCCTCTCAACAACCTAACCTAACCAATCATAACCATTTATGAAATGTATTACAATCATGTATATAACATCAATACGACTGAAAAGGTTCAAAAAAAGTAAAAATTAATCGAGAGGAGCTTCCGGAATAACTCGTTGAATCTTCAATTTCTTCAATGTCGGATTTTCAATAAACACCTCATAGGTGAACTTTCCCTGGCCAAGTACCGTCCAGTAGTTGTAGTTCTGCGGACCGGTCGAATAGGTCTCGCCGCCTATTACAACTGAGACCTCCGCAATAGGGTAAGCCTTATCAAATCTCTTGTAGTCACTGTATTCACCAGGAGAAACTGCACTATAACCATTCGAACCTCCTGACGTGTCAACGGTTATGGTATCGAATGTCTGATCCGTAAGATTTCTGATCCTTATATCTGACGGACCTTCTGGACTAAATCCTTTATTGCAGGAACCAAGGGTCACTGCCAGTAAGATTAGCGGTACGGCAATCCTTTTCATATAATACTTTCAGGTTATTACTATCTGAAATCAAATATAACAATTGTTAGCTCAAAGTGATTACCTGGCTTCATATTCTTTCAAAAGATGTAACCGGAACCCATCCCCTGTTGCCGTCAGGAAGCCTGATCTCGCACCATTCACCTATCTGTTCACCCGTTTTTACTTTCAGACCTTCATGTATTACGAAAAGTTCCTGACCGCTTTCTGACGGAGCACTTCTGCCCGTGATTACAGGCGATAGTATAACGGCTTCAGGATTATTATATACCAGTTTGCTGTTGCGTAATGAAAACAAGAAGGAAGCAGCTGAAGCAACAAAGAGAAAAACGGATATTAAAAATGCTATTCTCTTAAGCCTGTATCGTGAGGTGAACAGGAACAACAGCATTAGTGACAGAGATACTATAAAACAGGTTAATGAAATGACAGCCCATCTGTCAGAGGAAAGTGCCAGGGCGGAGAGATTATACCATCTTATAAGGAAAATCTCAGGTATTGTTTCGTATCTGTCCCTGGTAAGTGTTTTGGCGATCGAAAGGTTGTACCTGGCATCATCATCCATGGGTCTCCTTAAAAGAGCTCTCTCATAGAAGATCACCGACAGCGGGATCTCCTCCAGTTTAAACCATGCGTTTCCAAGGTTGTAAAGAAGTTCAAAGTTATCATAGCCTGAATTGTAAAGATCTGTCCAGATATCAGCCGCAGTCCTGAAGTCACCGTTCCTGTAGTATTCTGCCCCTTTGTCAAACCTCTGCTTCGACTCATTGGCCAAGGGGGAGATAACTACTGCTGCTAAAATACTAAATACTAATAATATGCGTTTCATGACAACTCCTTGCTTTAATCCAGTTGTTCTTCCATATCCCTGATCAGTGATGCAGCTCTCTCATATATCTTTCCCGGATCATCACCGGGACTTGCCGGAGCATATCTGACCATCTCACAAACATTGGTAAGCCCGAGCAATCTTTCCGAGAGACCGGTGACGTCACCTCTCCTCTTCATTGCTTCTGCAGCCTTATCACCTGAAAGCTCTGAAAGGGGAATATTAAGTTTATTCGAGGCATACCCCCATAATGAGCTCAGCACCTCTTCATAAAACTTCTCGTTTTCAGATCTTTTCATATAATCATAAGCAGTCTTAAGCCTTCTTGCTGCTATTCGTCCTGCTCTTCTGTTCATCAGCTTTGCTTTGTCTGAATTTCGTTTTACCTGTTCCCGTCTTATCAGTATTACCAAAACGAAAACCAGTGCCGACAACCCATATGCTGAATAGAAAGCACGACTCGACAGCGCGAACGGGCCAGATTTTGACAGGTCACCGGTCATCGTCGAGATAAATCTTATATCACTACCAAAATATTGAATTTCTTCACCAGCGGATGGGGTAAACATCTGTGGTCCGGTCGCTGATGATTCTCCCCTTAGAACGTGTAATCTGGCGGGGGCTGTTGATATTGTTTTATACTGGTTTGCTGCAGGATCAAAAAAGCTCCAGTTTACTGAAGGTATTGTAAAATCGCCCGATGACCGGGGAATAATAAGGTATTCAAAGGTCCTGTTTCCGTTTGTCCCCGATACACTGTTAACAACATTTGAGGTTGTCTTCGGGTCATACACTTCCAGTCCTGCAGGGAATGTAACACCGGGAGCATCAGCCAGCCTGAAGTTACCTTTGCCTGAAAGTGTAATCCTGTAGGTGATAGCATCATTAACAGCAACTGTGTCTTTATCGATAGCAGATATGATCTCAAATGACCCCACGGCACCGGTAAAACCTGAAGGTCTGTTTTCGGGAAGTGATTTTACTATTATCGTCTGCGGCTTGCTCGCCAGCACCCTTGGTACGGTTGTAAAACTCTGAAACATGTCTCCAAAAAATGGATCTGATATTCCACTTCTCTGTCTTAGCAGTACCGTAAGAGTTACCGGATCAACAACTATCTCACCGGTCCTTTGAGGATACAACAGAAATCTTTGAAAGACACCTGTACCGTACACCACTCCGTCAATATTTTCTCTTTCGAGAGAAGTCAGACCCGGAGTTTCTATCTCTTCTTTAAGAAATCCGTTGAATGTAGGATATTTTATCTCATTGAACCCTGATATATCTGTGCGGGTAAAAAACTTAACTGTAGCCACCACTGGTTCTCCCACAAATACCTCTCGCTTGCTGAGCAAAACCCTGACAAACATATCTGATTCTCCTGCCTCCTGTCCTGTTTCCGTACGTTGCTCTCCCTGTCCGGCACCGGTGCGTCCCGCACCATCTTTTATAACCTCTATTACTGCCGGCTCAGATTCATAGGTTTTACCGCCTCTGGAATATTTGGCAGAAGGTATTGTGAATTTTCCCTCCCTCGTTGCCTGCAGGTAAAAAATATAACTGTACGAGGTCTCGGTAGTCCTCTTATTGTTAATAATTCTTATGCTGGAACTGTATGAGGTATTCGGACCACTTAACTTATAAAAGTCATCGAATGGAGGGGATTCAAAATCTCCTCCGGAAGTATTTACAGTATATACAAGTCTGATCTGTTCTCCAACGGTGACAACTTTCGGGTAGTCAACTCTCAGAACTATCTCTTGTGCCTCTGACCTTGCAAAAAGTATCGGCGATGAGAAGAGTATGAGGATAATGAAGCGCATATTCTGTTACCAGTTTTTAAGGGTTCGTATCATTGCAGCTGCTGCCTTGTCCTTTTTAACCTTCTCCTGAAGCTCCTTTTCATTTTCAGCCAGGGCTTCCAGCAGCCTTCTGGCGTCTTCTTCCGATATCACTGGTTGATTATCTGACTCTCTTTGCGGGTTATCTTTTTCATTACGGCCCTGCTCCTTCTCATTATCGCCCGGAGGCTGTTCCTGCTCCTGGTCCTTGTCCTTGTTCTGGTTCTGATCTTCATTGCTGTCATCCTGGTTTTCATCGCCACTCTGCTGCTGATCTTGTTCCTGCTCCTGCTGCTGCCTGAGAAGGTCCTGAGCATAGGCAAGATTGAATTTTGCTTCCAGATTATCCGGGTTTAACTTTAAAGAGTTTTTGTATGCATCAATACTCTCTTCAACCTTTTGTGCGCTGAGCAGTGAATTTCCAAGATTATAATAGCTATTTGCCTTTCTTACGGCATCGTCATTTAGTGAGGCATTTTTACGAAACGATTCAGCAGCATCGTCAAATCGTTCTTGCCTGTAAATAGAATTACCAAGATTAAACCATGCATCAGGAGTTGATCTTTCAACTTCGGCGGCCCTGCGGTATTCCAGTTCAGAGTCACCAAATTTACCCGCCCTGTAGTCCCTGTTTCCTGCTCTTATGTGCTGTCTGGCATTTTGCGGGTAGAGCGAGCCTACAGCTACATTCAAAAAAATCAGCATAAAAAAGGCAGCGGCGAGACCTCTCTTTCTGTTGCTCATAAAATTTCTCATATGCGGCCCTGTTTTCATTTTCCTTAAATCTTTATTCTAAACAACCTGAGATTGCTTAACTTTCTGTTCTTACGTTCCATTATCAGAAGTTCTATCAGCAGCAGCAATAAACCTGCACCTGCAAAATACTGAAACTGATCGTTATACTCTGTAAAAACCTTCCCTCCTGTATCTCCCTTTTTCATTCTGCCAATGTCGGCATATATTTCATTCAGTCCTAGTCCCGTTGCAGTTGCCCTTATATATTTGCCACCGGTTGCTGAGGCTATCTCACGCAATATCTTCTCATCGAGTCTGGTAATTACTGTGTTCCCGTCACGATCTTTTAGAAACTCTGTGGTCCCACCCCTGTTCAGAGGAATAGGTCCACCTTCTGGAGACCCTATTCCTACTGTGTAAATTGTTACTTCAGCATCCCTGGCTGATTCAGCTGCTGACAGAGGATTGGCTTCATGATTTTCACCATCTGTTATTAGTATCATTGCACGGCTACCCTTGTTTTGTAGCGAAAAAGACCTTATGCCAAGATTAATGGCAGCCTCTATTGCCGTACCCTGCTTTGGCACTATATCAGGACTGATAGAGGATAGAAACATCTTAGCAGAAGTGTAATCGGCTGTCAGTGGTAGTTGGGTGTAGGCATCACCTGCAAATACAATAAGCCCTATTCGGTCATTTTCAAGCACTTCCACCATTCTTTCGATAGCCTGTTTTGAACGCTCCAGCCTGGTTGGTCTTATATCAGTTGCGAGCATTGAGTTGCTGACATCGAGTGCAATAATTACCTCAACGCCCTCCTTTCTGACCTCTTCAAGCCTTGACCCATACTGAGGCCGCGCCGATGCAATTACAATAAATGAATATGACAGGATAATAAGCAAGTGTTTTATAACGGGCCTGTAACCTGATCTGTCAGGTGTTAACTGTGACACCAGAGACTGCTGTCCAAGCCGTCTGATCAGTCTGTTTGTCCTTTGTCTCCTGTAGAGCCATACAGATATTGCAACCGGCACAGCCAGCAACAGATATAGATTTATTGGGTTTGCAAACCTGAACAGTTCCATTTGGTTTAAAACTCTAAAAGGTTTCTCATAAAAACGTATCTCATCAGCATCTCCAGAAGCAAGAGGATGACTGCGGCTATAGCAAAAGGCATATATTCTTCAACTTTCCTGTTGAATTCCCTTACGTCAATCTTCGTTCTTTCAAGCTGGTCAATTTCCTGGTAAATATTCAGAAGGGTTGTGTTATCAGTAGCTCTGTAATAGTTACCTCCTGTCTTTTCCGATATCTCTTTAAGCACATCTTCATCAATCTCAACAGGAACATTTCTCATCTGGGTGCCGAAAGGAGTCTGCACCGGATATGGAGCTGTTCCCATTGATCCTACTCCGATCGTGTATACCTTGATACTGAATGTAGATGCAAGGTCTGCTGCCGTTAGAGGATCAATCTCACCGCGATTGTTGACACCGTCAGTAAGAAGAATTATTACCTTGCTTTTTGCAACAGAATCTTTGAGCCGGTTTACGGCAGTAGCTATACCCATTCCAATAGCAGTACCATCCTCTATCATTCCGCTCTTAATCTCTCTCAGGAGATTGATAAGGGTGGCGTGATCAGTTGTAAGAGGGCACTGAGTAAAGCTTTCACCACTGAATACAACAAGTCCGATACGGTCATAGGTCCTTCCCGAGATGAACTCTGTTGCTACATTTTTAGCAGCCTCTATCCTGTCGGGTTTAAAATCACGGGCCAGCATACTTCCTGATATATCCAGGGCCAGCATAATATCGATTCCTTCGGTGGTAACGTTCTGCCACCTGTCAGTCGACTGAGGCCTGGCAAGTACCAGAATAATAACCAGTAAAAGCAACAATCTTGTAGCAAATATTATATGACGAAGGATATGCCTGAAAGATCTTTTGAAGCCTGTAAATTGCTGGCTTCCCGATACAGTCAGCGATGCAGTGTTCCTGTCACTCCGCCAGACATACCATGCAACAAGCAGCGGTATAATAGCAATCAGCAGCAGGAAATATGGCTGGGCAAATTTAATGCCGGTCATTACTCCTCACCTCCTTTCTCCTCGTCAACGGCCTCTTCATTTTTTACAACTGCTTTCTCTTTTCTGGTCATTGAGATGAAGCTCCATGCCTGCTCCATACTTAGTTCACAATCTGATGAGTCGGGTTTGAATTTCGCGAATTTGACCATATCAGCCAGTTCAAGTACCTGCCTCAGTGAATCTGCAGGTTCGCCCTCAACAACCTCGAATACTGATATTTCATCCATTATCTCGCCTGTTGTCGACTCCATTGAATTCATACTGAATCTCATGTCAATATAAACTCTGACAATGTCTGACAACCTTGTATAGTATTCCTTATACTCGCCCTTCTGCCACAGCTTTTCTCCTTTGAGCTTTTCAAGATTTCTGTATGCCAGTATATGGGCAGCTTCAACCACATCATCGGCTATTACCTCATCTGATTCTTTCTTTCTGTTCATGAAATACTTCACCACAAAGTATGCTATGGCAGCTAATGCAATTACTGCAAGAAACCATGGCAGTAATTCCCCTATAGTGATTGGGGCTTTATACGGAGGGATAATATCAAAAAAATGCATCGTGGTATCCTGCGGCGCAATGTCAGATCTTTTCACTGACAGGTAGCTGTACTCAGAATAGAATCGCTTTACTCCCTCATCACTTACCATCTCTGCATAGAAAGGAGGTATTTCATACCTGCCAGAATCAAATGATGTTATAAGATACCTGTCTCTGATGACAACTCTGTTATCCGAACTGCTTAAGGTGTCAGATACAGGGCCTTGCAGAATTTCAATCTTATTTACCAGGGTGTCGCGCAGGCGAAGATGGTTAAGGATCAGCCCTCCGGGCTTGTCAACTGTGACAGTAAACCATATCTGATCGCCAATGAGGATTGCTGTTGTATCAGGTTTTGCGCTGACACGTACATCCTGTGAATAGAGACTTGCACTGCTCATTGAAAAACAAGACATGATCAGGCAAGTCAGGTATATGGCACTCTCTCTTTTCATCTGCGCTTGAAAAGGTTAATAAGTGGTTTAACATAGTCATCACCGGTACTGATCCATGCAACATCCACACCGCATTTTCTGAATATCTCCCTGATTCTTGAAGAGTTACTTATCCACCAGTCAGAATATTGCTTCCTGTTGGATGGTGAAGATGTATCAACCCACTTCTCTGTATATGATTCAGGATCCCTCACTTTAACAAATCCTATATCAGGCAGTTCCATCTCAGCTTTGTCATAAACCCTTATCGCAACAACATCGTGTTTTCCCGATGCGATCCTTAATGGCTTTTCAAAATCAGGTACCAGAAAGTCTGATACAACGAAGACGATAGCTCTCTTCTTGATGGCGTTGGTTATAAACTTAAGAGGTTCATCAAGAGAGCTGTCTCTGTTTTCCGGGGTGAAATCAAGAAGCTCACGGATTACCCTCAGAATATGTGTTCGTCCTTTCTTGGGAGGGATGAATCTCTCAACCTTTGATGAGAAAAACACTACTCCTATCTTATCGTTGTTTGATATTGCAGAGAATGACAGAAGAGCCGCTATTTCGGTTATAATGTCTCTCTTGAACCTCGATACCGTGCCGAAGGCGCCCGAGCCACTGACATCAATCATCAGTATGACTGTGAGCTCCCTTTCTTCTTCAAATACTTTTATGAATGGATGATTGAACCGGGCCGTAACATTCCAGTCAATACTCCGTATATCATCACCATAAATATATTCCCTTACCTCACTGAATGCTATTCCTCTGCCCTTGAAAGCACTGTGATACTCGCCTGCAAACACCTGACGACTGAGGCCCCGGGTTCTTATCTCTATCTTTCGCAGCTTTCTTATAAGTTCGGTAGCTTCCACATCATTCTTGTTTTCCGGTTTCCCTTATTTTAACGGTGTAAAACCACTCATCATCGGTCATGGTAATTGAATACACTTTTCTGCCTTTCTTCTCCGTCCATCTGTTCTCTCCTACTTTGGTGTAGTTATCATCATTGTGTTTCACCTTCTCAGAGTAGAGGCTTTTATCGAATATCAGTCTTACCTCAACGCATCTGTTCTTTTGACCTAAAAAGAAGAGTAATGTCTGTAATCCATCGTTCGATTCATACTTGAGGTAGTTAAAATTTTCATTAACCACACCTTTCTGACGGATGAAACCCTGCATCGATTTATCCATATTGCTGATAATGTCTGACCCGGTCATGCCAATATAGTTTTGGGCCCGGCTTTCAATAATCAATACGGGAGAAAGAAGTATTGTGGTTACAATTAATATTCTAAGGCACTTCAACACTGTTCAGGATCTCAGTTATTATCGAATCAGCAGTAACAAGCTCAGCTTCTGCTTCATATGTAAGTCCAATCCTGTGACGCATAACGTCAAAACAGACGTTCCTTACATCTTCAGGCACTACATAACCTCTTCTTCTCACGAATGCATATGCTTTTGATGCCAAGGCAAGGTTTATGGACGCTCTGGGAGATGAACCGTATGATATCATGGGCTTAATCCTTTCAAGCCCTATTCTCTCAGGTTCTCTTGTTGCAAATACTATATTAAGTATATAATTCTCAATCTTCTCATCCATATAGACTTCTCTGACAACAGACCTGGCATTTACAATGTCAGCAGTTGAAAGGGCAGTGTTTACCTTCGGGAACTGGGCTGCCAGATTCTCTCTTACAATAAGTTTTTCCTCTTCGAATTCAGGATATGTAATGAGCACTTTCAACATAAACCTGTCAACCTGGGCTTCAGGCAAAGGATATGTTCCTTCCTGCTCGATTGGATTCTGTGTTGCCAGAACCATGAACGGATCGTCAAGGGCATATGTCTGATCGCCGATGGTAACCTGTCTTTCCTGCATAGCTTCAAGAAGAGCACTCTGAACCTTTGCAGGGGATCTGTTTACCTCATCGGCAAGTATAAAATTTGCAAAGACAGGCCCTTTCCTTACCAGAAACTCCTCTTTTTTCTGACTGTAAATCATTGTTCCGATAAGATCGGCGGGTAACAGATCAGGAGTAAACTGTATTCTGCTGAAGCGGGCATCTATTATTGATGCCAGAGTTCTGATAGCCAGAGTTTTCGCCAGCCCGGGCACACCTTCTATAAGTATATGACCGTTGGTAAGCAATCCAATCAGGAGGGAATCTGTCAGGTGTCTCTGTCCGACAATTACCTTGTTCATTTCGGTTCTGATAATGTCAACAAAAGCACTCTCGGCTTCAATTCTTTCATTCAGTTTCCTGATATCAGAAGTATGATCCATTTTAAAATAAGTTTTGTTGTTTGATTTTATGGCTGCTCCGTCAGCCGGAACAGCACTCTGAATTGTTGACACAAAAGAAGCATCTTAACTTCAAACTGCATCTTAAAGAGTGTTAAAGTTATGTTAAAAGAAAAGAGTCGGGGTGTTGCAGTTATTTGGCCGTTTTGCCGAAACGAGAGAGAAAGAATAGCCTTATTATCAAAATCATTATTACCGGAACCAGGTATCGGTTTACAGACTGAGGTAAAAATGGAGCTAAAACCAGGAATAGCACCGAAATTGAAAGATTCAAACGATACCAGTATGTTTTACCACTGTTTATTATAAGCTGAGCCAGAGTGATAATTACCAAAGGGCTTGCCCATATAATATTAAGGTTCCATTTTAGTGCGCCATGGTCAGTAAAAAAGATGGTAAACATGAGAAGGATGGCAAGCAAAGAGTAGATTGTAAAAAGTATTATATCGATTCGTCTCATCCATTTCATTTTGATATTAGAGAGGGAGAGAATCAGAATCAGGGCGAGGAATGACCATAACACAAACATGGGAGATGTAAACCGGCTTCTGCTAACCGGCTCAGGCTCAAAGTCGAAGATAATTTCCGGTTCCTCAAGAAGCTGAGATACGTCTGATGATCTGACGACGGTAGCTTCAGTAAGATTTGACATCAGGAAATCTGGCAGGAACATCTGCTCCATTGCTGACGCTTTGCTGTCTGCAGGAACTCCAAGCAGGAAGTCTATACCGAGATCGAGCCAGCGGTATGCTTTCTGGTAATTGTCTATGAGTTCTCTGAAAGTCGGTGTAGCTCTTCTTTTTGACTCAGTAACAGACAGATAACCTTCCAGAGATTCGGCTATTATATCCCTTATACGTGTTGCGCAATTATCATAGAAGAAATCATACAGGTAATATACATTTTCAGGCTTCAGGTTTTCGAAGCCTAGCTCTATAAGCTTGTCTTTCTCTTCGGGCAAAAGGTTCAATCGCTGAGAGATTACCGTTCTCTGCTCAAGAAAATATTCCTGGAGGAATCTGTCGTACGGATATACTGCCAGCATATAGTTCAGACGACCCTTAGCAAACTTGTAGCCGAAATTCGGAGTATCAAAATCAAATACACCCCAGTTAAATACCTGGTCGAAATTACGGTCAGGAATAATTACACGAAGTGCACTATGTCCGTACATAGAGTAAATCTCTTTACCAGGCAGAATTGTGAGAAGGTAGATTTCGACTTCCGGGTTTACTCTTGTCGCAAATGATGCTGTGAACACAGACAAAGACAGGAGTATAGAAGATATTGCGCGCCTCATATAGAAGGGTGGTTCCCTATTTGTGATTCCGACAGGATTCGAACCTGTGACCCACAGCTTAGAAGGCTGTTGCTCTATCCAGCTGAGCTACGGAACCGGATTCGGCTGCAAATTTATCAAATTTTCTTTAAAGTTGTAGCTGATAAAAAAATTGTAGAATCTGATAAGCAGCAGATATGCCGCTCTCTTCCGATCAGCGGTACTGCTCACGGTATTCGACCGGGGTTATGGAATTGAATTTTCTGAACTGCTTATTGAAGTTGGAGATGCTGTGAAAACCGCATTCGTGCGCTATTTCATAAACATTTTTTTCAGTCTCCCGGAGCAGGTAGCATGCCCTGTTGGAGCGTACCTGGTTGACATACTCTGTTAAACCCGCACCGCTGTTTTTCTTGAAATATCTGCTGAATGCAAAAGGACTCATATTGGCAACTGATGCAACCTCCTTTAATAATATCGGCTTACGATAGTTTTCTCTGATATATGAATATACGTCCATCATCCTTTTACTTGCCGGTTGTGATGATGTCACCCTGTAGTTTCCTGTACATAATATCCTGCGTTTACCTGATGAGCATAAAATATTAATAACAGAAAAGAAGGCAACCATTTTTTCCATACCTGTCGCTGCTATCATCTTCTCCAGGAAGGGTTCTGCCTGCCTTGCATCATCTTCTGAAAATGCTATTCCCCTTTCTGCATCTTTCAGCAATAACCTGAATGAGGTCATCTCATGCTGCCCCAGAAAGCTCTCGCCGAGAGCCTCGTAACTAAAATGGCAGATTATTCCGTACTTTTCCGGCAATTTACCGTCATGCCTGTAATGGTTCCACGAATGAGGAACATTACCTGCAACCAGTGTCATGTCATAATGATCGAAAAGTTCAACATTATCCCCTATTATTCTTGTGCCGTTACTTTTTAGGATAAGTACCAGCTCAAACTCAGGATGAAAATGCCATAAGGCACCCCTCTCATCGAGCCAGGAAGCGCGAAATCCGCTCTTTTCATCAAAATTGATTGTTTCAAGTTCAGCAACCATGTGTGCAATATTGAGTTAATGCTTAAAATTACTAATATTTATTTAATGAACCATATCGCTAAGACTCAACTCGTTTATTATAATAAGTAAATTTATTCTGATCATTTTTTTTTGTATTCATTTGGTTTTTGAAGTTCAATGCTCTATATTTGTGTCTGAACCATAAGGTTCTTATGAAAGAGGAGTAAAAAAGGGATGTTAATGGTATCTTCAGGATTGTATTGCAGACATTGACTTTCACATTAGGACACTTTGTAAGTGCCAGCTTTTCAAAGGTCCTTACTTTATCAGACAGTAGATTCCGGGATTATCTCAAAATTAAGCCCGCTCCCTAAATACCAGAGACACCCCCTCTCCTCTTTCTTTTTTAATGTAATTAATGAGGGGGTAATCAAATCCATATTGTTTATATTTGCGTCGTTTAATTTAACAGGTTAACACCTTTAAATGAAGACTTACATCCAGAGAAGGGAAAAGAACGACAGACTTACAGTTGTTTATGGAGGATGGGGTAATGATGAAAAAGCATATACTCCGCTTTGCAATGAGGATTCAGATTTTATCCTTTTTTATAATTACTCTGCAGATGAGCCTCTGGTCCTGCCTGAAATGAAGCGCTATAACCGGATAACAGTTATAGGATGGTCACTCGGGGTATGGGCCGCAGAGTATCTTACAGCCAGAACAGGAATAAAACCCGATCTCACAATAGCAATTAACGGAACCCCTTTTCCTGCACATGATTCATACGGTATTCCCCTTGCGGAATTTGAAAAGACACTGAACAGTATCACCGACATGAATATGGTTAAGTTTTTCCTCAGGATGTTTGGTGACAAGAAAACCTATCAGGCAAATATTGACAGAATCCCATCAAGGACGGTAAAATCCCTTTCTGATGAGCTGAGATGGCTTTATAACAGAATAATGGAGCAGAAGGATACCGGATTTAAATGGGATGTTGCATTGATCAGCAAAAATGACCGCATATTCCCAACCGCCAATCTGCTTGCCTATTGGAAGAAATCTCCGGCAACGGTTTACTCGGTGCTGCCTCAGCCTCACTATCTGTTTCATTCATGGAGGGACTTCGATGAGCTAATTGCATTCGCAGCCTCCCTCATTGAGAAAACAAAGCAAAACTCCTGATCGGAGTAATGACTTTTCAGATTTGCAGAATTGTTTTATTAAGATAGATTTGTGTAAGTTGAAAACATAGTATGTCAACATACCTGATCGTAGTTATATCGTACTTCGCACTTGTAACGCTGGTATCGTTCTTTACTAAAAGAGTGGCAGGAAGGTCAGCCTCAGACTATCTGATTGCAGGCAGGAATCTTGGACTCGTTGCATGTTCAGTGGTTGTAGCAGCCGAGTGGCTTGGAGGCATGAGTACAATAGGCGTGAGCGAAAAGGCCTTCTTGTCGGGAACCATGCAGCCGGTTCTATATAATGTTAGTACAGCCATAGGTATGATCATAATAGGTTTTACCGTTGCCTCTCATTATAGAAAAAACAATGTTCATACCGTAAGTGAGATGGTCAGACTTGTTTTTGGTCGTAAATCAGCGAATATCTCGGCAATTGCCTTTCTCTTTGCTTATCTGGTACTTGCTTTTGTACAGTTACAGACATGTGCATCTGTTATTACCACCCTGTTCTCATCTGAACTGTTAATGCTGGCTGCTGTTCCATGGCTCCCGGGAAATGAGTGGTTCTGGGCAGTGATGTTCTCTGCACTGATTATTACAATCTATACTTACACCGGAGGCATGCATGCTATAGCAATTACAGGCATAATGCATGTAGCGGTAATGTTTACCGGTCTGGGCATCGCTACTGTGTCAGGATTAATTGATATTGAAGGATTTTCTTCCCTTCATGACAAAATGCTGGAGCTTGGCTCACCAGAAAATCTATGGAACCCCTTCAGCGGCGGAGTAAGTTATGCAGTTATGCTTATTCTGGGTGGCGTTCTTGGTGGTATGGCCGGGCAGGCAAGCATTCAACCAATATTTGCAGCCAGAGACGTTTCTACAGCAAAAAGGGCTGCTATACTTTCTGCATTCATTATTGCCCCTTTCGGCATAATGGTTGCCATTCTGGGGCTCATAGCCAGAACCGGACAATTTTTTGAGTTGTCATCTGTTGACGCAAAGATGGTTCTTCCGACACTTATGACTACCCCTGAATTCATCCACCCACTGGCAGGAGGCATCGCGCTGGCAGGAATACTTGCTGCAATTCTTTCCACTGTTGGTCCGGTTAACTTTGCTGTGGTAACCATTGCCACAAAAGATATTTACCATGGATTAATCAATCCTAAGGCTGAAGACAAGAGTATTATCTCAACGGCCAGAAAGCTGGTGATACTTGTTAACCTGGTTACAATACCTCTGGCATGCATTGGCAAGGATGGGGCGATACTCGATACGGCATATATATCATATGGTATAAGAGCTATAGGAGCCATAGTAATTATATTGGGTGTTTACGGTGCTGGTTTTATTACTCCCACAGGGGTGAGGGCATCGTTCATCTGCGGAACCGCAGCAGTTGGAATAAACATAATGCTTTCAATGATGGCCGGACATTGTGATCTGATACCTGCAGGGACAAATCTACCCGATAATACATTCGTAGCTCTTGGAGTAGCCTTCGTATGCATTATTTCTGATTATCTGATAAAGAGATGGAGATGAAATACCTAATTTTGCCTGTCAGAGAAACATTCAAACTGATGCTGGTATGATAAACTACAGAGTAACAATAATACAGGCCAATCCGGTATGGCAGGATCCTCCTTCAAATCTTGCCTTGTTCGAGCAAATAATTACAGGTCAGATTGATAATACCGATGCAGTACTTCTGCCTGAAATGTTCACAACAGGATTTACGATGAATTCGGCTGAATTTGCTGAGACAACAGAAGGGAATAGTGTAAACTGGATGAAAAGGTTAGCCGGGGAAAAAGGCTTTTCAATAGGCGGCAGCCTTATCATCAAAGAAGGAGGAAATGTGTATAATCGTTTTATCTGGGCTTTACCCGAAGGTAATATAATCACATACGATAAGAGGCATCTCTTTTTTCTGGAACGGGAGAGTAACAGTTACAGCCGGGGCAAAAACAGAGTGGTAGTAACCGACAAAGGATTCCGTATCCTTCTGTCTGTTTGTTATGATCTGCGTTTCCCGGTTTGGCTGCGAAACCGCAACGACTATGATGCAATTTTTCTGGTAGCTAACTGGCCCTCAGCGCGGAGGGAAGTATGGGAAAAACTTCTGATGGCCCGAGCAATAGAGAATCAGTGCTATGTTGCTGCCGTAAACCGTGTCGGAACCGATGGAAACGGTCTCCAATACAGCGGCGAGTCCATGGTTGTAAATCCACGGGGAAAGATAATGCATAAAGCAATTGAAGGTAACGAAGAGATATTTACATCAGAACTTAACCTACGGGAACTGCATGAATTCAGGCATAAATTTCCTGTTTGGCTGGACGCAGACGATTTTGATCTTAAATTCTAAAAATCACTACAATTTTATATAATTTTGCATTTTCAAAATCGTCAATTAAGCTTACGTACCGGCGTCATAATTTTCTCTCAGAAGACAGTTCTTTAACGCAATCATAATCTATTACAAAAATAACAACCATAATTAACAAGATGAACAAGTCAATATCCGCCACCGAAAGAGATGAATTATTTGAACGGTTTCATTACTCAAATGAGACCAAAGAGATAATCCTGAAGGAAGACCTGTTGCCTACAGGGTTAATCAGCCGCCTTAATACTGTTTTTCCGGAATACTCGGGATTCAGGGAACATGCAGAATTCCTATTTAATGACAAGAAGCACTATTCAGGTCTGAAGGGGTTCAGAGAGATAGTTGATATACTTCAAAGGAACAATATTGACATAGGTCATATTGAAGAGAGGGAGCTTTTTATCAGAATCTACAGGTTCATGGCCACCAAGCATGTGCTTAATACAATTAACTGGTCAGATTTCTCGAAAGATTCTGTATTTCAGCTTGTATTCCCGCAACCCGGAATGGTCAGGGCTGACATCACAAAAGCCTACCTGGGTATGTCATCTGAGGAAGCCAGGGAAAAACTGATAAAAGACTACATCAGAGAGACCAATCCACATGACGGTCATCAGAAGCTTAACAAGCCTACATATATTAACGAGGACGGTGAGCTTGAAGTTGTTGAGGGGAGCCAGCACAAATATCCTCAATGCAAGCTAATTTTCGATGCACACACACAAAACTGTTTTGCTTTTTGCAATTACTGCTTTCGCCATGCACAGGTAAGGGGCGATGAAGACATGTTCATTCAGGAGAATGTCAGTGAGGTTCATATGTACCTCAGACAGCACAGGGAAGTCACAGACATACTTATAACAGGAGGAGATGCAGGTTTTCTCAGGGAGTCCCGGTTCAGGGAGTACATAACACCCATAATTGAAGATCCTGCACTCAACCATATCCGTACAATTCGACTCGGCACAAGAGTACTTACATATAATCCCGAGTTAATAATTACGCCTGAATACAACGAAATGCTTGAACTGTTCCGAAAGCTTTATGATAATGGCATACAACTGGTTTTCATGTCACATTTCTCAACCCCCCGGGAACTAATGAATCCTAGTACCGTAGCCGCCATCCGTCGCCTTAAAGCACATGGTGCCACAGTGAAAAGCCAGAGTCCGATTATGAATCACATCAGCCTTTTCCAAAATGAAAACGGAGAAGTCGATGTTGAAAAGTCAGCAAAGAACTGGATTGATCTCGGAAATCTTTTTGCCATGCTGGGTGTAGGTTTTCATTCCATGTACTGTGCCAGGCCTACGGGAGAACATCACTATTTTACCCAGCCGCTGGCACAAATCGACAAGGTATTCAGTCGCGTATACAGATCACTGGCTTCAATAAACAGGCCCTCCCGTTACATTACGATGACCTCTTCGGCCGGCAAGATATCCCTGCTCGGTACTGTTGAACTTCAAGGCAAAAAACTCTTTGCCCTTAAGTTCAATGAAGGACGCAATATGGAATGGATGGACAAAGTGTACCTGGCAGAATATGATGAAGAGGAGAATACTATAGCCAATCTTAAGCCCTACGGCACTGACAGGCACTTTTACGAAGACGAGCTGATTGAAATTGAGAATAAACTGCATGAGACCATAGAAACCGGAAGGAAGAAACAGTAAAGGAAACCCAGATTCTTATGATCAATAAAATTGTTAATTCTTTACAGGAAGCTGTTTCTGACATATTTGACGGTGCCACGGTAATGATCAGCGGTTTCGGAGAAGCCGGCAGTCCGATTGAACTAATACATGCTCTGATCGACCATGGAGCAAAGAACCTCACCGTCGTCAGCAACAATACAGGCAATGGTCATGTGGGACTTGCTGCGCTCATCGAAAACAGACAGGTCAGCAAGATGATCTGCTCTTTTCCCAGGACAGCTCAATCGGTAGTTTTTCCGGAAATCTATTGCAAGGGAGAAATTGAACTTGAGCTGGTACCACAAGGCACACTTGCTGAGAGAATAAGGGCAGGAGGAGCAGGCATACCGGCCTTTTACACTCCCACATCTGTAAACACTCCTTTGGCTGAAGGCAAAGAAGTAAGGGAATTCGGAGGCAGGCAATATGTTATGGAATATGGTCTTAAAGCTGATTTTGCTCTGGTGAAGTGCAAAACTGCTGACCGGTATGGCAATCTATTATACAACAAGACAGCCAGAAACTTCGGTCCTGTCATGTGTATGGCTTCTAAATCAGCAATTGTACAGTCATCAGAGATTGCAGAGGCCGGAGATATTGATCCCGAAATAGTTGTCACGCCCGGTATTTTCGTCAGCAAGGTCGTCCATATACCAAACCCGGTTAGTGAAAATATCCTTCTAAAGGAACAGAGGAGGTACCCATGAGTAATGAGATTAAGGAATGGAGCCGTGAGGAGATGGCTCGCATGATTGCTGAAGATATCCCTGACGGAGCGTATGTAAACCTTGGCATAGGCATGCCCGAACTCGTCGCCAATTATATTCCCGAAGGCCGGGAGGCAATATTTCATACAGAAAATGGTTTGCTTGGCATAGGCCCCTCTCCTTCCGCGGGACAGGAGGATGACGAACTCATCAACGCCGGAAAGAGGCCTGTAACTGCAATTAAGGGCGCAAGTTTCTTTCACCATGCAGACAGTTTTGCAATGGTTCGGGGCGGACATATTGATATTTGTGTTCTGGGGGCATTTCAGGTATCGGAGAAGGGTGATCTGGCGAACTGGTCGACAGGAGAACCCGATGCCATACCTGCAGTTGGAGGCGCCATGGATCTTGTTGAAGGTGTCAGCACTATTTATGTAATAACGCAGCACACTACCAAGTCGGGTGAGCCAAAGATTGTTGAAAACTGCACCTATCCTCTCACCGGCAAAGGTGTTGTAACAAGAATCTATACCAATTATGCAGTAATGGATGTTACTCCCGAAGGGCTCAAAGTAATTAAGATGGCACCCGGCATAACCTCTCAGTACCTGACAGAGAATACCGCTGCAGGGCTTAAATTCAATTAACCATTCAACAATTCTATTAACAGATAAACCTTCCCTAACATACTATGTCAACTAATTCCGAAAAATCAGCCGGACAAAAGACTTCGCAGGAAAAACTCTACGAAAAGGCGTGTGAAGTTATTCCGGGGGGTGTAAGCCGCAATACAGTCTTTCATAAACCTCATCCTTTCTATGCTGCGAGGGCATCGGGATGCTTTGTAACCGATATAGATGGAATCGAGCGAATCGATTTCGCTAACAATATGGCCTCGCTGATACATGGCCATGCACACCCTGCCATTGTTGAAGCAGTAACAGGGCAGATAAGGAAAGGAACGGCCTACACAATGGCTACTGAAGCTGAAGTCCGGCTTGCACAGCTACTCTGCGACCGTGTTGACAGCATCGAGAAAATCAGGTTCACAAACTCCGGCACTGAGGCTGTAATGGCCATGATCAAAGCATCGCGGGCATTTACGGGGCGGCCCAAAATTGCAAAATCAGAAGGGGCATACCACGGTACCTATGACTATGCAGAAGTAAGCCAGACATCAAATCCGTCAAACTGGGGTGACATTAACAGGCCGGCCAGCGTGGCACTGGCAGCAGGAACGCCAGAGGGAGTACTTAATGACGTAATAATTTTTCCCTTCAATGATATCGAAAAGACCCTTGCCATTCTTGATGCCCAGGCCGAGAGCATAGCCTGCGTCATTATAGACCCTGTACCCCACCGCGTGGGCCTGGTTCCCGCTACCAATGAATTTATCAGGGCAATTTATGACTGGACACGCCGAAATGGTTCATTAATGGTATTTGATGAAGTTGTAACGTTCAGAATAGATTATGGCGGAGCACAGGACAGATACCCTGTAAAGCCTGACCTTACTGCTTTCGGAAAGATTATAGGCGGAGGGTTTCCGGTTGGTGCATTCGGAGGAAAATCTGATGTCATGAAGGTTCTCGACCCGCGCGAGTCAAGGATACTCTTCCCTCACTCAGGAACCTTTTCTGCTAACCCGGTAACAACCACCGCCGGTCGTGTGGCATTGGAGTTATTTGACAGGGATTGTGTGAAAAGGCTCAATGATCTTACGGCAAAAGCTATTGATCAGATAAGTCAGGCTGTCAGAGCTGCTGATGTTCCGGTTTCAATTACAGGTGCAGGATCAATGTTCAGGATTCACCTTAGTGAAAAGCCGCCTCAGACATATCGTGAGGCTTATCAGCCTCCTGCAATATCACAGATAATAAACAAACTGCTTGATTTTATGTACCATGAAGAGAGGATAATGCTGATAAACACCTGCTCATGCATGTTCTCAACTGCACTTACACAAAAGGAGATTGACAGGCTGTCGGAGGGATTTCTGAGGGGATTCAGACAGATCAAACCAGAACTTGAAAAAGCATTATCATGAAGGAAGTATTTATTTGTGATGCAGTCAGAACACCTGTCGGCCGCTACGGGGGCGCGCTTTCATCAGTCAGACCTGATGACCTGGCTGCATTGGTGATCAAGGCTATTACTGACAGAAATCCAGGAATCATCCCGGAAGAGTTTGATGATGTGATTTTTGGCTGTGCCAACCAGGCCGGAGAGGATAATCGTAATGTTGCCAGAATGGCCCTGCTTATAGCTGGCCTGCCATCCTCTGTCCCTGGTGTAACTGTCAACAGACTTTGTGGTTCAGGGATGGAGGCTGCCGGGACAGCAGCAAGGATGATTAAGACGGGGGAAGCTGAGCTCGTAATAGCCGGTGGCGTTGAAAGCATGTCAAGGTCGCCGTTTGTTATGGACAAAGCGGCTGAACCCTTTTCAAGATCAGTAAAACTATACGATACAACAATCGGCTGGCGGTTCATCAACAAGGTAATAGACAGCATATATGGAACCGAGTCGATGATAGAAACAGCTGAAAATATTGCATCAGACTATAACATAAGCCGGGAAGATCAGGATAAGTTTGCCCACTGGAGTCAGTCTAAGGCATACAGAGCACAGGAAGATAATCTATTTGCCGATGAAATTGTTGCTGTAACAATTCCTCAGAAGAAAGGCGAACCTGTTATTGTTACTAAAGATGAACATCCGCGACTCACAACTCTCGAAAAACTGGCCGGATTAAAGCCGGTATCCCGCAGTAACGGCACTGTTACAGCAGGGAATGCATCAGGGGTAAATGACGGAGCCTCTGCAATCCTGATAGCTTCAAAGGAGGCTGCAAAGAAATACAACCTGACACCAAAAGCGCGTATAATGGGTATGCAGGCAGCAGGAGTCTTACCAAGGATAATGGGTATGGGGCCGGTGCCGGCAACAAACAAATTGCTGAAGAGGCTGGGCTTCAGTCTTGACCAGATCGACATCATAGAACTTAATGAAGCTTTTGCGGCACAGGCTCTGGGCTGTATGAGGGAACTGGGAATTGCAGATAATGACATAAGGGTGAATCCGCTTGGAGGGGCCATTGCTTTGGGGCATCCACTTGGTATGAGTGGAGCAAGGCTTATCACCACTGCATTTCACCAAATGCAACGCCAGGGTAGTCAAAGAGCGCTCTGCACAATGTGTATTGGTGTAGGACAGGGTATTTCGATGGTGCTGGAGAAGGTGTAAAACCTGATGATCAGATTTCCCTGACCAGTATCCCGGTACCGGAATCTCTTATTACCTTTGAGCAGGATTCCACCATTTCGGCTACTTTCTCATATTTGGAATCCTTCACAACTGTTTGCAGCTCAGACCCTCTCTTTTCAAGCCTGTCAAGGACGAACCCAACGGTCATCTTATTAATATCTATTCCGGGCTGGTAAATGCGCTGCTTGTCTTTATCCCCTACCAGCTGAACCAATAACCCTGCCTCAGTAAGTTCATGTATTATCTCACTGCTGATCCTGACAGGGATTCTCAGACTTGCAGCAATAAGTTCAGCACCAACAGGCTCTTTTCCTGCGTGAAACCTCTTTACAAAGGCACTGAGTATAAGTATCGTAAGAACCTTCTTCTGAAAAGAACTGATATTCAAGGAGTCAGATTCAAATTCATACCTGAGCACGTTTTGGTTAGCAAATGACAATTCAGCTCCAAGCAGTACTATGAGCCATGATGTTTGTATCCATATCATAAACAGTGGAAATGCTGCAAAACTTCCATATATGGCACTTAGCCTGGTTATTCCTATCTGTAAATCAATATAAAGCCACTGAACAACCTGCAGAAGGGTTCCGGCTACAATACCTGCCAGCAGGGCCGATCCAAATTTCACCTTTGTATTGGGGAGTACTACATAGATAAATGATAATACCAGCCATACCATGACATAGGGTGTAAGCTTCAGAAGAAAGGTAATAAGCGGCTTGAATGTCTCAAGTATCCTGGCTGTCTCCATATATTCAGTTAGCTTTGTTGAGATGAAAACAGTTATGCTGCTGGAGAGGATAACGAATACCGGGGCTATTAGCATAATGGCAAGATAATCGGTAAATTTCCTGATCCAGGGTCTCTTCTGTCTTACCTGCCAGATGTGATTGAATGAGCCTTCAAAGTGATCGAGCAACTGCATCACCGACCACAATAGTATTATGACACCTATCCCTGCCATATATCCTCCTTTTGTGGTCTGAAGGGCATTGTCTGCCACTGACAATATCCAGCCAAGCACTTCCTGTTGTGAGGCAAATTCACTTGTAAGCCTGCTTTCAAGGTCACCTTCGAATCCGAAACCTTTGGCAACGGCAAAGGCTATAGCGGCCATCGGTATTATCGAAAGCAGTGTATACAAGGTAAGAGATGCAGCCCTCAATTGTACCTTGTCCTGCCTGAATCCCCTGGCAGCAAGAATGATTGTTCTGATGTATTTAATAACCATTCCCTTTCCGCGTGATGCCTGTGAAAGACTGGTGTTCCATACAGCATGGTTGAACTGTCTGAACTTATCTATTAGCCATCTTATGGGTCTTGCCATAACATTTATAATTAAATTGTGAAACAAATATACTAAATCAACAAACAACAGGGAGAAATCATGTAATTACCTTAACTTTGCTAAAATCAAAACCGATTTCACTTTTTACGAGCTGCAACATGGATCTGACTAAAATAAAAAAGCCGGTGCTTCTCCTCGATGAAAAAAAAGCCAGGGAGAATATAAAAACCATGAAATCTAAAGCTGACAAACATAAACTAATCTTCAGACCTCATTTTAAAACACACCAGTCAGCAGTAGTTGCTGAATGGTTCCGCGATGCAGGAACTGACAGAATAACTGTATCCTCTGCAACAATGTGCAGGTACTTCCTGGAGAATGGGTGGGATGATATAACCGTAGCTTTTCCCGTTAACCCGAGAGAGGCTGACGAATTTAACCGGATAGCCAGAAGAGTTAATCTGAACGTTCTCGTATCAGACTACGAGCAATTTGTTGCTTTCTCGGCAAAATTCAATGAAGATGCCAATATCTTTATTAAAATAGATACCGGATACAGAAGGTCTGGTATTGACTGGAACAGTTACCCTGACCTGGTGCGAATATACGACCTTGTGAATGAAACACCCAATCTTCGCATCATGGGATTCCTTACCCATGCAGGACACACATACTCTGTAAGTGGTGAAGAAAACGTTCTTAAAATATTTAATGACACCCGGTCAAAGATATTGCACACAAAGGAGGTTGCTCCATTCAATAACGCAATAGTTTCTATCGGTGATACGCCTTCATGCAGCATAACCGGTGAATTTAACGGTATAGATGAGATAAGACCCGGGAACTTTGTTTTTTATGATCTTATGCAGGTCAATATAGGATCATGCAATACCAGCAACGTTGCCGCTGCTCTGGCAGCCCCGGTAGTGTCGGTTAACAGGCATTACAATGAACTGATTATTTACGGCGGAGCGACTCACCTTTCAAAGGAGTTCATTACAGGTAGCGAGGGAGAGAAGATATTTGGAAAAGCTTACCTGCTGTCTGATGAGGGTTGGGATGTAGAGTCTGAAATAGGATATGTTAAATCACTTTCACAGGAACATGGAGTAGTCCAGATTTCAAATCATGAAGTTTGCCGCCTGAAGCCGGGAGACATAATAGCTGTGATGCCTGTCCATATCTGTCTTTCCGCCGACCTGATGAAGGGTTACGTAACACTTGATGACAAGGTAATCACCGATCTTTGTCCAAAGTAATAATATATTCAGACACTGAATACTACAATATCGGCAAGATATTTCTTCTTTTATGTATTGCCCTGTAAGTGGCAAAAAGGGTTATTCTGAACAACCCGAACTTGAAAAGTGAGACTTTTGAAGAGTCGAGGGCGATTTCCAGTCTGTCTCTGTATCTGATATAAAACCCGGCCATAAAATAGGCCAGGCCGAGACTGGCCAGCCTGTCGTAAGCCCTTACCAATCTGACACTTGAAGCAAATGTCTTCCTGTCGGTGACTTTATCGCAAAGAATACTCAGATTCTCGATACCCTCTTTGATTTTTGCCAGATAGTCTGAATTCGATTCAATACCACCATGAATAAGTCCGTTGTTGATATGTAGAATATTGACGCCGGCCTTGTTCAGCTGATATCCCAGGAGAGTATCTTCGTGGCCGTACTGCTTCAACTCTTCATTGAAGCGTATTTTCATAAAAGTATCTCTTTCGATCATAAAGTTAAAACCAGAGAATCTTGCATGAGGATGCCTGTTGCGGTCAGAAGCTTTCCTCTGTTCTCTCTTCCGGCCATACTTCCATCTCAGCATCTTATCAGGGTCGGCAGGTGGGTAATCGGGATAGATAATACCTCCGCAAACAACTTTGGCAGATTTCAGATATGGCAACCATCCACGGAGATAGTTTTCTGCAGTTCCTGGAATTGTGGCATCGGCATCGATAAAGAGGAGGTAATTGCCCTTTGATTGAGATGCGAGCTTATTCCTTATTGCAGCCCTGCCGATGTTCTTCTCAGAAGAGACAATAGACACTCTTCCGTTAAGCAGGGTTTCGTACCTCGCAAGATATTCAGGCGCAGATCCGTCGCTTCCTATTATCAGTTCTGAATACTCAGGAATTGATTCCATAGCCTCCTTGAGGGAATGTACCAACACCGCAATATCATAGTTGTAAACCGGAATCAGAATGGAAATCATACTAGCCTGATTAGTGCCTCGTGTCAAAATTACTATATTAATCGACATAATCAACCAGGGTAAAGTTTGGCAGAGATATTGCTTATGCTATTTTTGTCAGACAAATATCCAGATCATTAATGAAAAGAGTCACAACAATAGTTTTCCTGACTACCCTCCTGCTGAATACTAACTGTCAGACAACCAACGGCAATGGGTATAGTATAGATGTAACAGTCAAAGGACTGGAGAACAGTACGGTATATCTTGCCTATCATTTCGGTAACAGGCAGTATATTAAGGACTCAGTTATGCTTGATGTTACAGGAAAAGGCGTTTTTTCAGGTGAGGAAAACCTTGATGAAGGTGTGTATATACTGGCCTTCCCTGATAACAGCTATATCGAATTTCTTATTTCGGGTACCAGCGATTTTTCACTGAAGTGTCACAAGGATGATCCCCTGAATACAATTGATTTTACAGGATCCCCTGAAAACAAGGCATTTTCATCATTCCAGAAAAGATGGGCTGATCTGCACAGACAGTCTGGCTCTCTTCGCTCAAGGTATTCTGCCAACAGGACGAACAGTGATTCGATCAGGATTATCACCGAAGCTATCAGCGCGAATGAGAAGGAGATGAAGTCTTATATCAATAAGGTAATAGATGACAACGATGGTACATTTGTTTCATCCCTTCTCAGGGCAATGCTTCCGGTCGAATTGCCCGAGTTCAGTATTCCACGTGAAGCCTCAAACCCTGATTCCCTGCGCTGGCTTATGACCTATAACTTTAATAAAGATCACTATTTCGATAATTTTGACCTTAGCGATGACAGGCTCCTCAGGAGTCCGGTATACCACGGCAAGCTCGAATACTATTTTACTGACGTGGTTCTTCAGTTTCCCGACTCCCTGATCAAAAGCATCGACAAGGTACTTTCCATGGCTGAAGGAAACAGCAAAACATGGCAATACGTGGCGGTATTTCTTTTTAATCACTTCAGGGAGAGCTCAATAATGGGCCATGACGCTATAGTTGTCAAGCTGGCTGATGATATTTACCTCTCAGGTAAGGCTGAATGGGCATCAGATGAGTTTATTGAAAATCTCAGGAAAGACGTAGACAGGATACGGCCTTCTCTTATCGGGAACCAGGCCATCAACCTCGTAATGGACACCTACAGGCGTGGAATAGTATCTCTTCAGAATATCGAAAGTGAATTTCTGATACTCTATTTCTGGGAGCCGGATTGCGGGCACTGCAAAACTGCAACGCCACTGTTGCATGAGTTCTATATTAAGAACAGGGATAAAGGTATTGAGGTATTCTCAATCTGCACCCTTCCTGACAAAAAGGCCTGGGAAAAATATATCGATGAAAACGGGCTTTCGTGGATCAACGGGTGGGATCCTGACAGGGCTACACATTATGACTTCTTCTATAATATCACAGCTACACCCACAATACTTATTCTTGACAGTGATAAGAAGATCATTGCTAAAAAACTGCCTGCCGAAAGTGTTGAAGCTTTCATTGAAAATTACAGGAAGTACGGCAGATAGTCAAAATGTGCTCCTTAAAAAGAATGACAGATCATACAGCGAACCAAATACGTACTTATCTCCCCTGATGGAAACATTCCAGGTTTGACTGGTTTCGTCACATGATACCGAAAGTCCGGCAGCCGAAGAAGAATCACTTGTCCTGTAACCTGCTCTCGCCAGGGCTCTTTTCGTCCATTCAGCAATCATTCCCGTTCCTGTCACGACGACTTCTCCCCTGACCTCTCTCAGGGAACAAAAGTTACCGTCTGATTTGCTGAATTTAACAGTGTCGCAGGTAAACATATTTTCAAAGACACCCTGCAAAACCAGGTCCTCAGGAGCTCCTGCGGTAATTCCGTTTTCATCAAGAGCCCATATTACATCAGATTCTCCCATAGCTGATGGCAGGTCGTGGGTTGACATTATTATTGTTTTCCCTGCTGTTCGGGTAAGCCTGTGTAAAAGACTTATTATTTCGTGACGGTTCCTTATGTCGAGAAAAGCCGCCGGCTCGTCCATTATCAGCAGATCAGTATCCTGGGCCAGAACCCGTGCAATCATTGAGCGCTGCCTCTCGCCATCTGACAACTCACTCAGGTACCTGTCTAGAAGGTTTGTAATTCCTGTCTCAAGGGCCGACCTGAAGATCACTTCCCTGTCTGATTCTTTGATTGAACCCAGCCAGTTAGTATATGAATATCTTCCTGTAGCGATAAGATCAAAAACTGTCATGTTTGGAGCGGTGACAATATCAGTGGATATATATCCTACTCTTTTGGCAAAATCTCTTATATCAATCTTTTTAATATCGGTTTTATCAATGATGATACTACCATGAAGCCTCTCCGAGATACCTGCCAATGTTCTGAGCAGGGTGCTCTTGCCAATCCCGTTGTGGCCTATTACAGATACAAGTTC
The DNA here is from genome assembly GCA_964568875.1 of uncultured Rikenellaceae bacterium. Lineage (GTDB taxonomy): Bacteria > Bacteroidota > Bacteroidia > Bacteroidales > VadinHA17 > SLNP01. Next base: position 83,612 of record CAZMSH010000002.1, read on the forward strand.
TCCCTTTTTTACAGTACCATTCAATGGTGTCATCAATGCCTTGCCACGGTATCCTACCACCAGGTCTGACAGCTGTATGAATACTGAATCCTCTCTTTTCATCAGACTCCGGTTTTAATAATACGTCCCCTGAGTATGACCCAGATGACAACAGGTATACCCAGCAGTGATGTTACTGCATTGATTGGAAGCACCTTATCGCTGCCAGGCAGTTGTGAAATAATATCGCTGATCAGCATCAGCGCCGCTCCTGCAACAGCAGATGCAGGCAACAGGAAGTTATGATCGGATGTTCTGAAAAGCATCCTGGCTATGTGTGGCACGGCAATGCCTATGAATCCAATCGGACCGCAAAAAGCAGTAACCCCTCCTGCAAGAAGGCTGGTGCTGACAAAAACAGAGACCCTGACAAGTTTTACATTTACACCTGAAGACCTGGCATAATTTTCTCCCAGAAGAAGAACATTCATCGACTTAATTGTAAACAGGCTTATTGTTAATCCTGCCAGAACAGTAAACAACATCGCGAACAGCTGACTGCCTGTGAGATTTCCAAGACTGCCCATTGTCCATATTACATATGCCCTTAGCAGCGATTCACTTGTAAAATATTGCAGTATTGTCACAATCGCCGATATTCCTCCTGCTATCATTATGCCGAGGATCAGCACGGTCAGAATATCCCTGACCCTGAATGCAAGGTAGGTTACAAACAGCATTACCAATCCTGCTCCGGTGCATGCTGAAACAATCACCATCCAGTCACCAGGGATTCTGGTTCCAGCAACCGGCATTATATATGTATAACCCAGTATCACCAGGGCCACCCCGAGACTTGCTCCTGAACTGACACCAAGGACATATGGGCCTGCCATTGGATTTCTGAATATTGTCTGCATCTGAAGCCCGCCTACTGAGAGGGCTGCACCGGCTATCAGCGCAGTAAGAGCCTTAGGTATTCTGAACTTAAGCACAATCACAGACCATTGAGATGTATCAGTGCCTGTAACTGTTCTGAGGATCTCCCCCGGAGGTATCCTGACAGAACCGATAAGAATATCTAAAATGAACAGGATAATAGCAAAGACAATCAGTATACTAAAAATCAGCAGCCTGCGGGTTACCGTACGACTATTAATTTCGCTTATATCCAATAGTTTCTCTTTATCCATCAATTACCTGAGTTGTTTATAAAACCTGAGAGTATCATCAGGAAACAGATCTTTGCTAAAAATAATGGCCATATCTTTGAGTATCAGCCCGGGTCTTACAGATCCCGTCTCCCAGTAATCGTTTGCTCCATCGCGGCTGACGGTCAGATTATTATTAAATACCCTTCCTGAAGTAAAAGAGTTCAGAGCAGAAAGCCGGTGATCAACATTAATAATGTCTGACAGATTATCTGCAGTACCCGGATTCAGCCAGTAATCAGCTTCAAAAGCTCTTATGAACACATTCTCAATATTAAAGGGCATAGAAAAATCAGATATTATATCACTCCATATATATTCACCCCCCGCATCTTCTATCAGCTTGCTGACGTATGAATTACCAGGTGAAATGTACCACGACTCCTTCCAGGGAAGACCCAGTAGAACCAGCGGCTTGTCTGATCCTTTCTTCTTTACCTTCTCCATTACATCATTATACTCATCCACAGCCATGTTAAAGATGGAGTCGGCCAGGGCACTTTTATTAAAGAGTGCACCGAAAACTTTTATCCACTCAGCCTTACCCAGAGGATCTGTTTCGAGATAATCTGCATTGTACATAACTTTAAGTCCCAGGTCTGCAAGTTTAAGGTGGTGGCTCACCGACTCACTTCCGACTCCGTATGCCACTATAATGTCGGGTGCCATCTCCACCAGCAACTCACGGTTTATATTTTCATCATAGCCAACTTCCCGAATATAACCTGCATCTATCTCTTTTCGTACCGACTTATCGAATATCAGTCCTGTACCTGACACACCGCCTATTGCATGACTGCATCCAAGGGCTGACACCATTGCAACATGAGTTGCCGACATACATACAATTTTTGTGACAGGTACTTCCAGAACAATTCCATCATCCGGAAGAGCTTTCGGATCCAGTCTGTTTCTTTCTACCAGATACCATCTGTGTGTTACTCCGGCTGCTCCCTGCCATGGCTCTGTGATCTCAAGTATCTTATAGTTGGTGCTGTCTACCAGTCTGAAGCGAGTAGCATGTTTGTTACCTTCTGGCAAAGCTTTGCTATCTGCATCCTGCCAGGTCTTTCCTGAAGGCGTCCCCGTACAGGAAGACATCACGGCACATGCGGTAAGCAAAAGATAATATGCACTAATCCTTGATTTCATTGAATACTATATGTCCGGGTATTATACCTGACTCCCAACTCTGTTTCAAATTACCTGCTGCGTCGTATCTAAGCAGGAATCCCTTCCTTTGGTAATCGTTGGCATCAGTAACAAGGATATCTCCGTTTTGCAGGTCAGAAACCACTCTGTAGAAGATTCTGTTATCAGCCTGAATTAAAGGCTCTGAAGGTAGTTCATTTTCAAGGACCGACATTTTGTATATGCCATTATCTGTGTAATACAGAGTATCGCCGCTATAGTCGATTTTGAGTGAGGTGGGATATGATGATTTAGGGAAAAAAAACTCAGATACTATTCTGTCGGTAGCTGTGTCGATGCTGATAAGAGCAGGAGTCTCGTCCTTCATATAACCACCTGAACACAGAACCCATAGTATGCCGTTACTGTCAAGAGCCATGCTTTCTGGCTCTAATGTAACCATGATAGTTTTTATTATCATATCATTACGGGCATCGATCACTGTTATTGCACTATCCCCTGACCATGAAGCAATATAAACCTTAATTCCTGCTGCAATAATCATCTCCGATTTGCGGCCTAAATTGATATATCCTTTAATTGTCAGTTTATCAGTATCTATTATGGCGACAGAATCGGAATAGAGACTTGACAGGTATGAGGTTCCCTGGCGCACGCTCTCGATATAACGGGGAGATATTAACCCTGTCAGAGTCCTGATCGCTTTTGCCGTAGTCAGATCGATCATTTCTATCTTTCCGGAATTATTGACTACCAGGTATCCCGTATCTCCCTCAATTTGCATTGAAAAGGGTATATCGCCCGTACTCCTTCCGTTTGCGGCAAGAAATATATTGTTATAAATCTTTGACGAATCAATTGAAAGAAATGAAAGAGAACCATTTCCACGGGTAAAATTACCCTCGTTAACAATAAAAAATCCGGTTCCAGCCAATATAGCCTGACTCTGATCGGTCACGACCGGTCCAGGATCGGTTCGTTCACATGAAACAACAACCAATACTATTGATATAATAGCTATAAATCTCATTTCCGGCGGCTGTTGTTCATTTTCAAAGAAATATTCAGAAGTACGGAGGCAGGTGGCATTGGATGATAAGCAACAACCTGGTAGTTTACGTTGAAAAGATTCTCTATCCTGACTGTTACATCAACAGGCATACCTCTGCTGATGCTGCGTATCCCTGCCCACACATCAGTATGAGTATAAGGTGGCAGGTACTGAGTATTATCAGTCGTAATGAATCTCTTGCCGGTGTATTGCCACGAAGTACCGGCTACGAACCTGCCGGCTGCACCGCGTAGCTCAATATACGACATATGCCGTGGCACATAAATAAGTTGATAGTTGTCACCCTCTTCTCCGGAAACAGTATTTGTATATGTCATCAGCATTCTGATATAGTTGATACCCGACTCAACTGACAGTGAACCTCCTGACTCAACTCCACGTGATGATATCCTTCCTGTATTTTCAGGTGACCATATCCCTCCTGCTCCGGGCTGCCAGACAATCATGTCGTTTACTGAGTTAATATATGCTGTTGTCCGGAGATTAATTTTAAGGTTACGGAAGAGATAATCTTCATATTCCGCTGAGATTTCCCCACTGTAACCTCTTTCAGGTTTGAGCAATGAATTGCCTCCCGGTATCCAGTAAAGATCATTCATTGTCGGCACCCTGGTTTTAGAAGCGATATTGGTTTTCAGGGTAAGCTCTTTTCCTTCAACCGGCTTCAATTCGATTCCTGCCGAGAGGTCGGGAGGCAGGATATTACCATCTGCAATACTGACTACCGAAGTGACGTTTATATCTGACAGATTGCCGAGCCTGTAATCGGCTGACAGTGATAACGAAGATATATAGCGACTGATTCCGGCAGCATAATTTGCACTTCTTGCTTTAGCGGCTTCGCCAGACAGTGTTGCCTTTATTGAAGTTCTTTCACCCTTATTTAGAAAAAGAGCGCTGCTGAATGTAATTCTGTTGAATGATGCAGGCGAATCTGTTCCCGTAACGAGATCCTGATAATGCATCTCATCAGAATGAACAGATGCAGATGTTGACCAGATTATTTTCTTTGCAAAGAAAAAAGTATGATTCAGGTTTCCTAATATTGAAAAGTTACCCAGATGCTCATCATGAGAGGAAGGAGATATATTTACAGGCACAGGTATATCCCTTCTGCTTTCCTGTATCCATATTTTAATGCCTGTAACTGACCTGTTACTCTTATGCCATGCTTCCTGCAGTGCGACCTTCTGCTGAAAGAAGGCATTCTCTCTTTTCTCCCTTACTGCTTCATCGGCAAGGTAATTGTTTACATATCTGAAATCATTACTGGCCCTGCTGATGCCGACCCTCGACGCAAACTTCCAGTTACCACTTCCGTACCGGCCTATGTAGGAAGATGAAAACCTGCCGTAACTTCCTGCCGAAAGAAATACCTGATGTCTTCCCTCCATGTTCCATTCGGGAACTGTCGTCACGTCAACCACTCCTCCCAGTCCTCCCTGGGCCATTGCCACTGAACTACCACCGTTGTACACTGTTATTTCATCGGCAAGCAAAGCCGGTAAAAGCGTAAAGTCTGTCTGTCCTGCCATAATGGAATTCAGGCTTATACCATTCCATGTTACCACAGTATGTGAAGCCCCGGCTCCCCTCAGGGAGACTGTTGCTATTCCACCCGGCCCGTAAGTTTTAACAAAGAGCGGGGATCCGCTTCTCAGGATATTTGCAACTGAATTGTTTACATTCTCCCGTATCAGCGAAGTGTCGATTATAATCTTAGTAAATCCTGATGCCCTGAGTACCGGCTTACCGGTTACCAACACCTCCTTTATTTTAAGAGTATCATCAAGACAGGTGGAAGGTTGCGACCATACAGTTGTCGTGTACAGAAGAAGTGCAACAGATATATAAGGAACAGATTTCACTATAACTATTTTCTTATGAATTTTCTGACAACAGGCGCAGATATCAGATCACGCCTTATCTCCAGCAACCAGACACCTGGAGAGAGATAACCGATTGGTATGCCTCTTTCTTCTGTTACTTCATACCAGTCAGACATTATCCTGCCGCCCGTATCAACCACTCTGACTGACAGCAAATCAGAAATTCCGGTTTTGATATAAAGAAAGTCACTGGCCGGAACCGGATAAACAGACAGGGAATTTACTTCGGGATCCTCAATTCCAACAAGGCTGATATCAACAACAGCAACAGCATCGAGATCAAATCCTGACTGTGGGAAAGGTGTGGGCCATGGGTCGTTGATGATATTGCCATATGAATCATAGCTGGCATAATCAGGATTTATTGATCCTACAACATCGATAATTCTGACATATTTTACATTATTAACATCCAATCCAGCTGAGTCGGCGACATCTTCAAGACAGAAGGGGGTTCCGAACATTACAGGGTGTTTACCGGCAAGATTATGTATCATACCGGGGTCGAGTGTACCAAATGTGCCAACCTGCGAAGATATCCGGGTTTCAGATACTGAAGGGAACCTGACCCATCTTATGCTGTCACTGGAGACTTCAACAAATGCCAGTTCAAGATACTTGCCATCAAAGGAGTTTTCGAACACGGCAAAATCAGGACCAACATTGTTTATTACGGGTTCACTGAATGAAAGAATTGCCATACCCCCGTCGCCAAGGCTTACTACCACATTGTCAGCCGGCCCGGTTCCATCCTTATCCATTCCGAATGATGCAAACCCGGCCTCGGGGTCATCTGCCCTTACAGGCCCCCTCAGTACAACACAACTGGTCGCCCAGCCTGTAATAGCGCTGCTGTATCTGTAAACCGGAGTATAATCGGCAGGTATTGTCTGCGACCAGGAAGGAGCAGGATTACAGAATGCCAAAAACAGAAATATCGCTGATAGATGTTTCATTTGCAAGCTATTCATCAATGGTCAGCGGAATGTACTTTATGTTATCAATGCATACATAGGATGGTGTATTAATACCATATTGACCTGTGTCACTTGATGAGATCTCAAAGACAAGTCCCTTTACATAACCCAGGGAGCTAAGGTCAATAACTCTCCATTCATCAAGAATATAATCACGGTTATTATCGTCGAATCTGAAGTCGGCAAGCATTATCTCCACCGAATCTGAGACAACACCTTCATCAGTTAATCCCGTGACTGTAAGCTTGAACCAGTCAGGATCAGAACCTGTCTCACCGCCAAACTTTCTGGCAAATGGATTACCGTTCAGTATTGTAAGGTATGCATAAGTTGAATTGGAAACTGATATTCCATTAATCTTTGAGGGAAGATCGAACCATACAGTATCAGCCTTATCATTAAAATAATTGTATACGGCGTACTTTTCAGAGCCTTCTGCTCCTGATCCTGTAATTGAGCTGTACATGTTCTGGTACTCCGGAGTTGTGACATCAGTGTGATTAGTGTATGAGAATCCGCTCCAGCTTTGCCAGTCGTTATCATAACTGTTAGGGAACTCTGCATGTCGGGTTTTGAAACCACCGCTTCCGTCAGATCCATTCCAGTAACCTGTCTGGTCAAGTTGAAGCTCTTCAAAATCAATAACTTCGAGATCGACTTCCTTTTTATCACACGACAGGTTCAGGAGGGCAGCAGCCACCACAACCGAAATTAATACTTTACTTTTCATTCTGTAACTGGTTAAACATTAAACATTGATTGCTTGCACAACCAAAGTTCAAGGCAACCGAGGAACTCAAGAGAGGAATTGATAATGCTTCTTCGCCTTTTTTCCCGAAAGCTTTGAACAAATGGTTCGTCCAGGCAGGTCTTCTGACTTATCCCCGGTTTGGGAGCCTTCCCATTCATTTTTATGAACAGTGGCAGGTATTCCTTTACCGATGATCGCTTCCGGCGAACGGGCTTCACAGCAGCGGGAACTGTTACGGATTCAAACCGTATTCCCTATTATGAACTATGGATTTCTCCACCGTTACACCTGAACGTAACAAAAGTATTAAAGTTTTTTGTTTCAGCACATGACAGACGACACTATTTCTTATAAACATCTGTTTATAACTATAAATCAGTGTTGTCTTCAAGACAGTATTGGTTACTCCATTATGAATTCAAGCGTACCTCCGGCCATGACTTCCGGGTGCGTTATGAAGTTCCTTTCGAGCTTCTGCCCATTCAGATAAACCTCCCTGACAGCGTATTTTTCGGGGCTATTATTTACTGCAGTAACAATAAATTTTTTACCGTTCCCTGTATTAATTACTGCCTTGTTCAGAGCAGGACTTCCAAGTATGTATTTTCCATCAGCAGGATTTACAGGGTAGAATCCCAGTGCAGAAAAAACATACCATGCAGACATCTGTCCGCAATCTTCATTGCCACACAGGCCATCCTTGCCTGAATGGTAAAGCTCACGCATAATCTTTCTTGCCATGTACTCTGTCTTTCCAGGGTCTCCTGCCATGGAAAAAAGGTAAGCTATATGATGACTCGGTTCATTTCCATGTGCATATTGTCCTATCAGTCCGGATATATCAGGGGAAGCGTGCTCCCCTTTTACCGACTCATCTATCCTGAACAGAGAATCGAGTCTTTCCAGAAACAGGTTTCTGCTTCCAAACAGGCTTATCAAACCTTCAACGTCATGAGGTACCAGCCATGTATATTGCCATGCGTTTCCCTCTGTGTAATCATCCTCACGGTGATTTGAATAAAGAGGTTCAAAAGGCTCTCTCCATGTACCGTCGCTCATCCTTCCTCTCATAAAAAGAGTGGTTGAGTCGAAGAGGTTCCTGTAGAACAGTGACCTCCGCATGTATTCCGCTGCTTCGTCATGATAACCAAGGTCGGCTGCCATTTGGGAAACTGACCAGTCATCTATACAATATTCAAGAGTCTTGGCAACAGATTCATTCTCAAGATCAGAAGGTATAAATCCATATTCCCGGTAGTGATCAAGGCCTCTGAAATCCATCATCGTTGTATGCTTGACAGCCTCCCATGCGAGATCATAATCAAAACCCGTGAAACCTTTGTGCACAGCATCGGCAATAACCGGCACAGCTGAATACCCAACCATACAGTCAGTTTCATTACCTGCGAGTGACCAAACCGGCAGTTTTCCCTGTTGTAGATAGATATGCAGCATTGTATTTATGAAGTCAGCCACCATGTCAGGTTTTGTTATAGTAAACAATGGGTGAGCTGCACGGTAGGTATCCCACAGAGATAAGACAGTGTAGTTGATGAATTCTTCCGACCGGTGTATTTTCCCGTCGGTTCCCCGGTACCGGCCATCGGTGTCCATGTAAAGATTGGGAGCGATCATACTGTGATACAGAGCTGTATAAAAAACCTTAACCGTCTCCTTATCGGCTTCAACCTCTTCCATTACCGAAAGATGATCTCTCCACATCTTAACTGCTTCCTCCCTGACCATGTCAAAACTCTTTTCTGAGGCTTCGGTCTTCAGATTCAGAACAGCCCCATCAATATCTGTTGCTGATATACCTGTACTTACTATGAGCTCATCACCTTTATTCATGTTGAAATAAAGAATACAGGCAATATTCCTTCCTGAGACGGAATTGTCCCCTAGTATCTCTCCGTTGTTTATCATAATAAGACTGTCAGGCCTGACTGAAAATGATGAGGCAAAATTAAGATACTGGTATCGGGCCCATCCGGAAGAGTTTCTTATACCACTTAGTATTTCGCCATCAAAAAAGATTTTGCAGTCAACCGGTCTGTCCCAGTTTATTGCAAACCCCAGGTCAACCAGCAGGCTCATGGTTCCGCTTCGAAGAGCAGAATAACGCTGAATACCGGTTCTTGGTGTTGCAGTAAGCTCTACTTTAACCCCGTTTTCAAGCACCACACTATAGAAACCCGGTGAGGCAGATTCATTCTCATGGGAAAACAGTGATCTGTTTAGCTTTGCAATAGAAGAAGAAGGAGTCTCTGCAGCTATTGTAATCTGCTCCATTGAGGGCAAAAAAAGTATATCTGCAAGGTCCCCGATCCCTGTTCCGCTGAGGTGAGTGTGGCTGAAACCAGCTATCATGGAATCTGAATAGTGATATCCTGAACACCAGTCCCAGCCGCTGGTACCATTATCAGGACTTAGCTGAACCATTCCGAAGGGAGTTGTTGCGCCAGGGAATACATGGCCGTGTGCCAATGTTCCTATGAAAGGATCAACATAATCTGTTGGGCTGATTTCTGGGTTACTGTTACATGATACAGCCACTATAACGATGGCGGCCTGAGCCATGAGATTGATTTTCTTCATTTCGGTGAATCTGTACGTTTTGTTTTTCCGATCAGCATGGCGGCTGTTCCGATCTGATAACCGGCTGATTTATAGATAATATTGCCGCCGGGATTTATGAGTAACACATAGGGAAGAGCGGGAGATCCTGTCTCTCCTGCAGATTCAGAGATCTCTGCATAAAATGAAAGTCTCTTGTCTACTGTTATTGAGCAATTGGATGGCAGCCTGTCACGCATCTCGCTCAGTTTAACTGAGTCAGCGCTTTCTGATACGAAAAGGCGAATCACACCCTTCCATGATTCAAATTCATGCGCTGATTTACTAAGATCTTTAAGCAGATGAACTGCCGGTTCAGTGACTGGATTCAGCCATATTGCAACAACCTCTGAGTCCATATCCGGGGTTGAGCCGGTTTCCCTGTTGACATTTTTCAGTCTTTTCACAATATCATCACCAAGCATTCCATAAGAACCTTTCTCCCCGGGTTCGCGTCTCGGAGATACGTCCAGTTCAATAGACTCTCCCGGTTGTAAAGAGAAGAATTCAAGTGATGCAAGTATAAGGTTATTATCTGACCTGCTTCCTGTTACCAGCAGGTAATTACCGGGATAAAGATTAAGGTTCTCACGGAAATGTGACACCTTCCTGTTATATTCATAGCTCAATGTATTGTACCTGCCTTTCTCATAACGGGCAAGGGTGAAATGAACATAATATTCAGGTTCCGGGTCCTTTCCATCATACTTCAGGGAGACAACAGCGATATCACCTGTGATCATCTCTTCTCCGGGAAACCATACAGAATGCCATGTACCATTGTGATAGTACTGCGGCCGGTTCGTTCCGGACTCAAGTCTGGCAGGGATTCCCAGGTTCCTGAAGAAAGCTACTGTGAATATTCTCAGCGACCATGAGTCAAGGGTATTTACATTCAGCGCTCCGGAAGGCGTGACAGGTGTCAGGTAATGATTTTCCTCCTCGCTAATATCATACAGTGCTGCTATTTCACCGATCAGGCTGCTGAAGTACGAAATATCTGAGTCTTTTGTATATGAGTACTTTCCGGCAAATCTCTCCTTAAACCGTTGGCGCCAGGGTGTCAGCATTTCATTGGCGATTCTTGGATTCAGGACGTAATCATAGAACAGAGGCAATTCATTTTCTTCGTAAAGCTCCATATAACCCGACGCACCGGCCAGATGGTCAGATAACACTTCTGCCCTTGTATCGCGAAGATCCTTGGCTGATATCTGTTTGAGCAGCTCAAGCGCCAGTGCTCCTCTATCAGCATTTTTCTTGAGAAATGTCATTATCTCCTTATAATTGCCATGTGCTGAAATTATCAGATCAGGAACCAGAGTTTCAGAATAACCGTATTCATTCGCGAATTGAATTGCCTCCTCCATGGATATCCAGGAAGAGATATAAGCATTCCTGATAGAATCGCCACGAACAAGGAGCCTCTGGTTCTTTTCAATCATTTCCTTCCCCGGCCCGGGCAGAGGTTCAGGGGCGGCTGGAGGATACAGGTCTGCAATAGCTGTCTGTTTCTCCGGTGATATGGTTTGAACATCTATTGTCAGTGTGTCAGTATCACCAACTGAGACTATTTTATAACCGTACTTATCTTGTAAACCTGCAGATATAAGAAGATCGCCCAAACCGGTTTCGAAGCTGCAAAAGCCTTCCTCATTTGTTCTCACCTTTGCTATAGGGTAAAACTCAGCATAATTATAGAGACAGAATTCCACGTTGACGCCACTCACAGGTTTGCCATCATCATTTACCTGGACCGTAACAACTTTAGTTTCTGCATATTTGGCAAGATTGTTGATTTCTGCAAACCTCTTCTCATTTACTATCACCTTCTCGTTGCCCATATATGCTCCGAAGGCCTTGGTATGAACGAGCATTGCCCTTCTTGCAGGCTCGGTAAACCACCCCCTGTCCAGTACAAGTTCAGGTTCACATGCACCAAGGTAAAACCATTCACCTTCTATCCATACCTCTACCCAGGCATGGTTGTCGTCAGTGTGAGCCCATCGGGGTGTATAGACCTGCCTGGCAGGAATTCCGGCTGTCCGCAGAGCAGCAACAGTAAATGTTGACTCCTCACCACATCTGCCCCGTGCTGAGAGCATCGTTGCAAGGGGTGATGAAGTTCTGATATCTGAAGGCTGGTAGGTTACTTTTTCATGACACCACCGGTTAATCTCAAGAACGGCCTCGGTTACATCCTTATCAATTATCCTTTCCTTAAGCTCATTATACATAAGCATCCTGAAATCATCGAGGTTTTCATTATTGACCCTCACGGGCATAACATAATGAAGAAAGATATCCATCGGCACATACCGTCCCCATGGCATCTCATCCTTTGCCCTGAGTGACATTTTCACATTTTCAACAAAGAATTGGACCGGATAGTCGGCAAGGTCACTCAAAGGCATATAGGCATACAGAAATTTAAGAGACTCTTTTACACCCCTGTCTTCAGTTTTAGTGAAATATAGTCTCAGTGAATCACGTACGCCTGCAGGAATCACCTCTCTCTCCATGAAATCACTTTCTACAACGGCGGCGTAATCAGCAGGAATAATAAGAGGCCGATCAACACAACCCACCGATAACAGCAGAAGTGCTGCCAATAAAAACCGGATAATCATTTCGATGCTTTTTTAATTTAACTACATGGAACCACAGGAATTACCTACCACCAGTTCAGGTACCATATTTACCTGTCGTCTGTATTTTCCTTTTCCCGCATTCTTAACTTCTGACCATACCATATTGGCAACTTTCAGAGCCATTGCAGCCAATGGTTTGCGTAAGGCAGTCACAGAGGGATGAATAAGATCGAATCCCAGTCCCTCTTCGAGTGAAACCAGGGCCACATCCTGTGGTATCCTTATTTTATGTTTTTGTAATGCTGTCATTATCGGGTAAACATCTTCTGAGTGGACCACGACCAGGACATCTGTCCGGTAAGGAGGTCTGAAATAGTGTTCTATCTGGCTGAAATCCATCTCATCGCCACCAAGCTTCTTGGTTATTCCTGTTAAAAGAGGCTTGTTTATCTCTGGCTTGCCTTTGATTGCCTCCTTGAACGAGTCGATAAGCCCTGAATCTGATTTCACCCGTTCACTGGCCGATACTATCAATATATTTCTGTAACCCATTTTAGCAATATGATCAGCCATCAGTTGTGTGCCTGCAACCATATCCGTTGATACTGTATTAAGTCGCAGCTTTCTTGTGGTCTTTTCCAGCAATACAAAAGGATAATCGGTTGACCTCAGAGACCTGACCGTATAATCATCGGCAGCGTCACCTACAAGTATCAGTCCGCTGTAGAACTTCTTAAATGCGCCAACCAGTCTGTTGAATCTGGCATCATCAGGATCCTTTGAAACCATCGAAAACCCAATCCCGATGCTTGCAAATGCTTTTTGAAGGTAAGGTGTTATTTCAAAAATAAAAGGATCGGTCATAGATGGTACAATCATCCCTATAACCCCGGGTTTTTCTTCCACTGGCAGCACCTCTCCTGCTTCAGATGCTGAATCAAAGTACCCCATCTGCCTGGCAACCGACAGCACCCTTTCCTGGGTCTCCTTTCTTATGCCATGTTGATCGGCTTTGTTGTTAAGGACCAGTGACACAAGAGTACTTGAGACTCCCAGTCTGCTGGCAATGTCTTTGTTTTTGATCTTTTTCCCCATCTCTCTCTGGATTTAAATAATAAATTTAGGACAATTTCTTTAGATGACAATTTTTTTTGCAATCGCATTTGAACAATTCCCCGTCAGAATCACAAAAAAAAAGATCACTGTTTACAGAAACAGTCGTTAATTAAAAACACTCTATATTTATCCTAAGACGACAACAGTTGCAATAATGATCACAATGCTGCGTCATGATTTCCCCTTTAGAGGCCGGTTAAGATTATTTCTTCCCTGAGGGATTGTAACCTCTCTTTTTGGCTGCATCTTCCAGCCTCTTCTGCCAATTTGACTTTTTAACCGGTTTCCCTGAGTTTTCGTTTATCTTTTTTAGAATCTTCTCTTCATCGATGAACCTTTTTGAAAGAAGGTTTTGCAGGAAGGTAATGATATTCGCCAGGAAGTAGTAATATGTCAGGCCGGCAGAAAAGTTATTCAGAATAAGCATAAACATTACCGGCATAATATACATCATCATCTTCATGCCCGGCATCTGGTCCTGCCCTCCTGTCGGGGAATTGATCTTCATGGTAAGAATCGTCGACACCGTCATCAGAAGGGTAAAGAGGCTGACATGATCACCATACATCGGGATCGAAAAAGGAAGATCAAGAATTGAATCATATGTAGAGAGGTCATCAGCCCAAAGGAATGATTTCTGTCTGAGCTCAATAGACGCAGGAAAGAACCTGAACATTGCAAACAGGATGGGCATCTGTAGCAACATTGGCAGACAGCCGCCAAGAGGGTTGACTCCTGCCTTTTTATACAATGCCATTGTGGCCTGTTGCTTCTTCATCGCATCTTCCTGCTTCGGATATTTCTTGCCAATTTCATCAACCATAGGCTTCAGCACCTTCATCTTAGCCTGCGACTGGTATGATTTGAAGGTAAGCGGGTAAAGAACGATCTTGATCATTATTGTCAGGATCAGTATAATTATCCCATAATTGGAAATTGAGTTGTCAAGGACGTTAAAAACAGGGATTATAACATACTGGTTGATAAACCTGATTATGTTTCTTCCCAGGAAAACCAGTTCCTCAAGGTCAAGATCTAATTTCTTCAGAGATGAAAAATGGTTCGGGCCGAAGTATAACTGAAGATCCATCTCTGTATCTTCTCCCGCAGAATATGGAATACCAGCTTCTGTCGAAAATTGTCTAAGGTATTTTTCTGAAAGCGGAAGCCTTGTTGATGTAACTGTTCCGTTGAGAAAATATTCTCCGGCGATGATTACCGATGAAAAGAACTGATCCTTGAATGCGATCCATTTTAGCCTGCTCGATATGTCTGCAGTTTCCAGTTCCTTTGTGGATCTCTCTCTGAACCCATCTACCTCGGCTTCAAAATATTTATATTTTATTGAAGTGTAGTTATCTTCATTCTGTCGTCCCTTTTCCTGTTGCGGCAGATACATCATCCACTCAAAAGTGAGGCTCCTCTGGTTAGCGGCGACTATATCATGAAGATTAGTAAACCTAATACTGAAATCTATCATGTACTGATCAGGGTGAACGGTATATATGTACTCAATATACTTATCATCACCTGCATAGCTTCTTAGTGCAATGGTTTCAGAATTCCCGGAGGCATTATACTGATACTTCTCATTAACAGGCACAAAGAACAGATCATTGGTCTGAACCGCTTTATTGTCGGCTGTGAAAAACCTTACCCCGAATACTGTTGAGTCACCATCAAAAAGAATAAGGGGCCTGCCATCATATGTCTTATAATCTTTCAGCCTGACAGAGTACACCCTTCCACCTCTTGTGGATATTTTCATCTCCATGAGTTTATTTTCAACGGTAATAAACTCATTCATCCCCGTTGCCGATGAGGCAAATGCGCCAAATCTCAGCGGATCGGGTCCCTGTTCCTGGCGTAGCTCAGGTTCCGGTTGACTTATTGATACTATTTTTGATGAATCGGGTTCTTCACCAGCCTCAGTAACAAACAGAACTTCGTTAACCCTGTTTAGCCTGTCTACGGCCTCCTGCTGATTGGGTTTATACTTAAGTGCCTTGAGGTATTCAAGCCTGGCCTCCTCATTTTCACCTTCCCTGAAAAGAGAGTCACCTCTTTCAATATTCTCGTTATAGGCTTTTGTTAACCTGTTGTTGTTATACAGGCTGAAACCTATAAAAATAGCGAAAATCAGTACCAGTCCTGTAATTGTATTTCTGTCCATATTCTTATCCTGTCAAGTCTTGTCTTAATATAATGAGTTACAAACTTTTGTATTGTTTAATCATTTTCTGCAACATGCACCAATAAATTCAACGAAAAGCGGGTGTGGATTAACGACCGTGCTGCTATATTCAGGATGGAACTGTACACCCACAAACCACTTATGACCAGGTATTTCAACTATCTCAACAAGGCCTGATTCAGGATTAACACCGGCGGGGATCATACCTGCTTCCCTGAAGTCTTCAAGAAACCTGTTGTTAAATTCATAGCGGTGGCGATGCCTTTCAACTATTTCCTCTTTGCCATAGGCATTGTATGAAACAGTATTCTTGCTTATCATGCACTTATAGCCACCAAGCCTCATCGTGCCTCCTTTATCGATGATCCTTTTCTGTTCCTGCATGAGGTCAATTACAGGAAATCTGGTTTTCTGGTTCATCTCTGTAGAATGCGCCCCTGCATAGCCAAGAACATTACGTGCAAATTCAACAACAGCGCACTGCATTCCCAGACATATTCCAAAGAAGGGCAGATTTTTCTCCCTGGCGTATCTGGCAGTCAGTATCTTCCCTTCTATACCCCTTGATCCGAATCCAGGCGCTACCAGCACACCATCAAGAGACTCAAACCTTTCTGTTATATTTTCCTCGGTCAACTCCTCGGAATGAATAAATAAAAGGTCAACTTCACATTCGTTTGCAGCACCGGCATGAGCAAATGATTCAGATATTGATTTGTATGCGTCTGCCAACTCCACGTATTTACCTATCAGGCCTATGCGTGCCGAGCGCTTTGGATTTCTGAGTTTTAAAAGAAACTCATTCCACTTTTTAAGGTCAGGAGTGCCTTCGGATGGCAGTTTGAGTTTTTTCAGAACTGCAATATCAAGCTTTTCTTCCTGCATCCTGACAGGAACCTCGTATATTGTTGATACATCAATAGATTCAATTACCGAGCTTTCATTGACATTACAAAAGAGAGCCACCTTCTTCCTTATCTCTTCATTAAGACTATGTTCAGTTCTTAAAACAAGAATGTCAGGCTGAATACCGTTTTCAAGCAAAACCTTTACAGAATGCTGGGTTGGTTTTGTTTTAAGCTCACCCGATGCTGACAGATAAGGTACCAGAGTGAGATGGATGACCAGGCAGTCTTCATCAGGCAGCTCCCATTTGAGCTGACGTACCGATTCTATATAGGGAAGTGACTCAATATCCCCAACCGTACCCCCTATCTCGGTAATAACAATATCATATTTGTCTTTTGCAGCTACAAGCTTAATCCTTCTCTTGATCTCGTCGGTGATGTGAGGAATTACCTGCACCGTCTTGCCAAGGTAGTCTCCATGCCTCTCCTTGTTAATTACCGACTGGTAAATTCTTCCTGTTGTTGTGTTGTTCTCCTGACTGGTAGGCAAATTAAGGAAACGTTCATAGTGTCCGAGGTCAAGATCAGTTTCAGCACCGTCGAGTGTTACATAACATTCTCCGTGTTCGTAGGGATTGAGAGTACCCGGATCAACATTAATATATGGATCGAGTTTCTGAATAGTTACTGAAAACCCTCTGGCCTGTAATAATTTTGCCAGTGACGCAGAAATAATACCTTTACCCAGAGATGAAGTAACACCCCCTGTTACAAATACATACTTAACCTTGCTCAAAACCTGAATAATTATTTAGAAACATAACTGCAACTCTATTCATCAAGACCTGTTAAATCGATCATTTTAACCTTCTCCTCAAGTATCCTGATGGTCTTCCTGGCATTCTCAATCTTTTCTTCAACTTCGGAAATCATTGACTCTGCCGCCTTTGACTTTGCAAAGAATCCGATATTGTTCTCCCAAAGTGTAATATCATTCTCGAGTTGCTTAATTCTTGTATAGAACTTCTCTCTTTCGCTTCTGATCTTTCGTGCCAATTTTGGATTACTCTTAACACTCTCAAGCTTATTCCTGTATTTCAGAATATTCTTGTCTTCATCGTCAAGCTTCAGCCTGTCGAATTGTTTGTTTAGGGCATTCCGGTACTTCTGATTTATCTCTTCTTTTACATTGAAAGGCACAAACCCTATCTCTGTCCATCTACGCTGAATATCCTTCAGCTTCTCAAAAGCCTCATTGAAATCAAGATCTTCATTAAACTTTTCAAGCTCAGTGATAATTTCACTTTTTGCCTTCAGATTATCTTCATATGAGGTATCAACAGTAGCAAAATATTCAGCCTTCCTTGCAAAGAACTGATCACAGGCTTTTCTGAATCTCTTCCATATTTTGTCAGACTGTTTACGGGGTACAGGTCCTATAAGCTTCCACTCTTTCTGCAGCCTTATGAGAGTATCAGTTGCTGATTTCCAGTCTGTACTCTCTGTAAATGATTCTGCCTGAATGCATAGTTCTGTTTTCTTTTGCAGATTTTCCTGCTGAACTTCCTTGTTGTCAGAATAAAATGCCCTTTTTCTCTCGAAAAAGGCATCACAAGCCTCTCTGAACCGCTGATATATTTTGTTATTGTGCTTCTTGGGTGCAAAACCAATTGTCCGCCATAACTTCTGCAGTTTGACTATCTCCTCACTCTTCTCTTCGAAATCCCTGAAGGTTTTAACATCCTGAAGGTTAATGTCTTCTACCTTTTCACAAATAGCTATTTTCGCCTCCAGGTTCTTTCTCTGTTCATCCTTCTGGTTTTCGAAATATTCGTGATGTCTGCGGTTTATTTTAGAAGTAGCTTCCCTGAAACGTTCCCACACTTCGTTCTTTGATTCATGCGGAACAGGACCTATCTCGCGCCACAGGTTATGTAGCTCCTGCAACTCTCTGAATGCATTGACTGCATTCGGTTCCAGAAGAAGAGCTTCTGCCTTTTCACAAAGTTCAATTTTAGCCTCAAGGTTCTTCTTAAGGTCAAGATCTTTCAGCTCCTTATTAATTTTGATATAATCGTAAAAAATCTCAACATTGTGATGATAATTCTCCCACAGATCTTTGAGGGCAGCCTGAGGAACCACGCCTACAGAATGCCATTCATTCTGCAGCGACCTGAACTCCTGAAATGTCTTGTTTATTGACTCCTCCCTGTTAACAAGATCCTTGATCTTCTCAATTATCTCATATTTCCTTTTAAGATTCTCTACCTTCTCTGCCTCCTGTACCCTTGACTGGTCTGACCTCTTTGAGCGGTATTTCTCGAGGTAATCTTTAAGTTTGTCTTCAAGCGGATCATGAGCCGGTTTGAAATCTTCTATCTTACCTCCCTCATCAAGGAACCTGGTCTTCTGTTCTTCGATTTCGGCCTTGTGCTTCTTGTAGAAGACGATCCTGATTCTTTCAACATCTTCCCTGATCTCATTCACCGGTCTGTTTTCAACTATCAGACCCAATGTCTCTACAAGTTCGTTTTTCGAAAAACCGTTATAATCAACCGGGGGTAACTCAATATCCTTATATCTGTCCTCCTCGGTTTTTGTCATCACGGCTACGTCTCCAACAGCCTCCTCACCTTCAGAATCACTCTCAAACTCCGATTCTTCAAGTTCAGCCTCAATGTCACCTTCCGCCTCTGTATCAGAATCTTCTTCAGGTTCTGATTCTTCATCGCTTTCAGCTTTATCTTCCTGCTCGTCATCTGCTGCAGGCCCCGACACATTTTCAGGCTCTGCTGCCGTTTCATGTTGCTCCTCAGGCTCACTTACACCAGCAGGCATAGATGCAGATATTTCATCCTTATCTTTCAAATCTCCTCCAGTGGCAGCGTCAGCAGCCTCATCTTCAGAAACTTCATTGACAGAACTCTTTTCTGGCTGGTCAGAATCGGGAAATTCATTAATATCCGGTGATTTATTATCACCATCCTCCCTGGTCATTTCATTCGAAGATTCGACAGCATCATCAGATGCTTCGAATTGTTCATTTTGAACAGAATCCTCCGGATTAAGTTTTTTCTTCATCAATCCTGTAATTATCAACTCCTTTATCCTATGAAAAAATCAGTCAATCGCTCATTTTTTCAGAGTACGAAAATATTGAAATATTTATTAAAACTCAAAGGTTTAAAGAAATTAATCCCCTCGCCTGAAAAACAATGAAAGCATCAAAACCAAATTATATACACCCGTATCAGGTTGAACAGACGATTACATCTGCTTTTTTTTATACCTTTAAAAAGACTGTACAATTAATATTTTAAAGTCATTATGAGCAGGTGGAAAAAGAGGTTTCAGGTCTTCCGGGAGATTGGCCCGGCAGCTTTTGTAACGGCAGCATTTATCGGACCCGGCACTCTCACTACCTGCACACTTGCAGGAGCATCATGGGGCTACTCGCTGTTATGGGGGCTTTTATTTTCTGTTATCGCTACCATGGTGCTTCAGGAGATGGCTTCACGACTGGGAATAATAGGAAGAATGGGACTTGGCGAAGCCATTACTTCTTCATTTTCAAATCCGGTATGGAAAGTAGCTGCAGTGACGTTGGTAATACTGGCAATCGGGATCGGAAATGCAGCGTACCAGACAGGCAACATCACCGGAGCATCAATAGGACTTGAAGCGGTTACCGGCGTGGTAAGCGCAGGAAAGGGTCCTGTCCTTATACGTATCTGGCCGTCTGTTACCGGTCTTTTTGCTTTTCTTCTGTTGCTGACAGGCAGCTACAAAATAATTGAGCGAATTCTCGTCACACTGGTAATCATAATGAGCATCACTTTCATTACTACTGCCATTATGGTAAAACCTGACATTTTACCCATTGCAAAGGGTTTCTTAATGCCACGTATACCTGCCGGTTCGGCTGTTATGCTTATCGGACTTATCGGCACTACCGTCGTTCCCTATAATCTGTTTCTGCATGCATCTGCAGCCAAGGAAAAATGGAAAACCAGAGATGACATTTACAAATCCCGTACTGACAGTGTAGTGGCAATCGGCATTGGAGGTATTATTAGTTCGGCTATTGTAATAACTTCTTCTGTTGCTTTTTTCGGAACCAGGAAGGAGATTGCAGGAGTAGCAGACCTCGGAGAGCAACTGGAGCCATTGCTGGGGCCTGTGGCAAAATATTTTATGGCCGCAGGCATATTCTCTGCCGGTGTATCAAGTGCCGTCACTGCTCCTCTTGCAGCAGCATATGCCATCACAGGTGTCCTTCGCCTTAGCAGCGACATGAAAGCCACTGGTTTCAGACTGATATGGATAGCAGTGTTGATAACAGGGGTTGTCTTTGCGACTTTCGGGCTGAGACCGGTACGTATGATCCTTATGGCACAATTCGCGAATGGGCTGCTGCTTCCGATACTTGCAATTTTCCTGCTTAAAGTAATGAACAACAATAATATACTGGGTCCTGACAAAAATGGCAGGTTCACCAACATATTGGGTTTATTGATTATATTGATTACCTTTCTGCTTGGGCTTAAAAGCATTTTTAGCGTAACCGGCCTTCTTGCATAAAAAGTATAAAAACATGAGTGTAGATATTAACTGTGACATTGGCGAGAGCTTCGGTAATTACACCGTTGGCAATGACTCTGCTGTTATGAAGTTCATTTCGTCTGCAAATATAGCCTGTGGTTTTCATGCAGGCGATTTCATGACAATGAGAAGAACTGTTCTTCTTTGTCTTGAGTCTGGCGTTTCAATGGGAGCACATCCGGGATATCCCGACTTACAGGGATTCGGCAGACGAAGTATCAGTTTCACCCCTGCAGAGATATATGCAATGGTACTTTATCAGACGGGAGCACTGAAAGCAATCATTGAGTCAGAAGGAGGCAGACTTCATCATGTAAAGCCGCATGGTGCAATGTATAATGATGCCGTCGGTGATCAGGAAAAAGCCAGGGCAATAGCAGAAGCAGTGAGAAAAAGCGGAGAAGACCTGATTCTGTTATGTCTGTACGGATCAAAAATGGAGGAAGCTGCAATTGCAGCCGGAGTTCCATTCGCTACAGAGGCATTTGCAGACCGACAATATGACTCAACAGGGAGGCTCGTACCAAGGTCTGTTAAGGATTCTGTTATAACTGTTCCCGGCGTCTGCGCCACTAGGGCAGTACTGATGAAAGAAGAGAAAAGAGTAATGGCGGCTGACGGGAAGTTCATAATGATTAATCCTGATTCAATATGTGTTCACGGAGACACAGACGGAGCAATTGAAATTGTTAATGCCATATATAAGGCTCTGGAGGAACACAGGATAGCTGTTGAACCATTTAAAGGAAGGAAGAACAGATGAGATTTTCACCTGCGGGAGACTCTGCGGTATTTGTTGCTACGGGAGACAAAATAAGCAACGAACTGAGCAATATGAACCGCAGCATAATTGATGCTC
This sequence comes from uncultured Rikenellaceae bacterium, assembly GCA_964568875.1. Taxonomy (GTDB): domain Bacteria; phylum Bacteroidota; class Bacteroidia; order Bacteroidales; family VadinHA17; genus SLNP01. The sequence goes on from CAZMSH010000002.1 coordinate 105,469, forward strand.
TCAGAAAGAGTGAGTTCAGGGGTCTGAGGGAGTATATCTCCTCCTACACTGGCTTTATGGTTTGTTATGATCCTATGGCTACATCTTATGATGAGGTGGTAGGTCTGATAAAAAGCATAGGGAAGGTCAGGCAGGCAGAGGAAGAATACACACCCGGTGGCATAATCCTGCCTGTCGCCTATGGCGGGGAATACGGCCCTGACCTCAACGCTGTTGCTGAAATAAACGGGTTGACACCCGGAGAAGTGGCTAATATTCATTCTGAAGGAGAATATATTGTTCATATGCTTGGATTTACTCCCGGATTTCCATACCTGGGAGGCATGGACACAAGAATATCAACGCCCAGAAAGCTGAAACCTTCACTGCGAATTGAAGCAGGATCAGTAGGTATTGCTGAGGATCAGACAGGAATATACCCGGTGGAAAGTCCCGGAGGATGGCAGATAATAGGCCGAACTCCCTTGATATTATTCGATCCGGAGAGGAAACCTGAATTCCTCATGAAACCCGGGATGAGAATCAGGTTTAAGGCAGTAGATAATTACGAATTCTGGCTTATATGCGAGATGATAACGCATGGCGAGTATCAGCTCTCAACATTTTAAAAATATTATGGAATCATTATGAGCAGCATTAAGATAGTCTCACCGGGTTTTTTCACCACAGTTCAGGATAACGGGAGGTACGGTTACCGGTGTTTTGGAATGCCGGTATCAGGAGCAATGGACTTCTTCTCACACATGGCCGGCAACCTGATAGTTGGAAACGATCCCGGGGAAGCTTCGCTGGAAGCAACGATTAAAGGCCCTGAGATTAAATTCAGCCGTAAAACAATGATCGCCATAACAGGTGCAGAAATGGATCCCATGATCAACGGAAAGCCTGTTGAGATGTGGACAGGCATAATAGCAGGCAGAGGCGACCGGCTTTCATTCGGGTCAGTTACATCAGGTCTGAGATCTTATATCTCCTTTGCAGGAGGAATAGATGTTCCTGAAACAATGGGAAGCCGCTCTACTTACATAAGAGGGAGGATTGGGGGTGTCATGGGAAGAAAGCTTGAGGAAAATGACAATATCAGGCTGTTTCCTGCAATGACCCTGCTAAGAAAGAAAAGACGACTGCCACTGGCTTTGATACCCGAATGGAGAAGGGACACCACCCTCCGCATCATGAAAGGTGTTGACTACGGTGAATTCACCACTGAGGCTTCAGACCTGTTGGTCAGTTCCCCCTTTGAGGTTACGAATTATTCAGATAGAATGGGCATCAGGCTTTCAGGAACCACTCTGCAACATAAGCGTAAAGCTGATGTAATATCATACCCGCTTGTACCCGGAACCATTCAGGTACCGGGAGACGGCAATCCTGTCATTATGCTTGCCGACAGCCAGACTATAGGAGGATACACACAGATTGCAAATATTATTACTGCAGACTTATGGAAAACAGGTCAGCTCAGGCCGGGTGATGAGGTGAGATTCACCCTAACCGGCTACGATGATGCAATTAAATCACTGGCAGACCTTTTCAATGAATTGTTTGGCACATTTGGAATTAACAGAATGCCGGGTTTCTGAAATCCGGCAAAGACTTACATACTTATGGATATAAAATTAATACTGATTGTTGTACTGATTACGGTTGTGGCAGTTCGTTTTTACAAAAGGCATTTCGGAAAAACGGAAGGTAAGAATAAGAGCAAAGAAGATTCTGCCGGCACTGACAATTACGAACCTTACTCAGGAGGCTGACCATTACGAAGGCTACGGTTCCTGGAGATAAGATATTTCAGCGGGTCAACTATTTTCTGCAAAAGGCGCATATCATCTGTCAGTATTTCAACTGTTCCTGACATATTCTGGGTAAATGGCAGTTCCCTGCCATAAATTGTTTTCAAACCGGCAGGCAGCGATATCTCGGCAATATATTGTTTTTCATCGGCAACAATTGAAATATTGCTGATTACACCCCTTACGAGACCGTACTCCAGATGCGGGTATCCGCTTAACTTAATATTTACTGTCAGGCCCTGCTTCACTTTTCCCGATCGCTGCATGCCCAGCATTACCCTGCCGATTATTTCACCCTGGTCAGCAGGTACGACAGTAAGCACCTGTTCGCCTTCCTGAACATACTGATCGCTGCTCCAATAACGGGTAAATGTTGTGGTTCCATCGACGGGCGAGACAAGAAGATATTTGCTTTTCCAGAGGTCTATAGCGGCGATAAGATCGGAAATCCTTCCTGAATTCTGGGCATATAGTTCCTGTAGTTCTTCGTCCCTCTTTATTGACAACTCCTGAAGATCCTGTTCCTTTCTGCTCAACGATATCGACTCTTCAAGAATATCGAGGCTCATTTGCTGCATTCCAATACGCCTTTCGAGCAACAATTGTCGCGACCTTTCGTACTCTGCCTCAGAAATAGCTTCTCTTACAAACATAAGAGAATCCCTGTTGAACCTGGATTTCTCTATTTCCATGCCATCAAGGTGGAGTTTTTCCTTTGCCTTCAGGCTTTCAATGAGTTGTCTGTTCGCTTTTATCTCTTCAGCAAGGGCACGAATACGATGACCCAGGTAGTCATTCTCTCTATAGTGCCAGAGCCTTGAATATGCCTGTTTAAAGAGAGAGAGGTACTGTTGCACCTCGCCCAGGCCATTAAATGCGGGTAAGCGCACAGGGTTTATGGTATCGGCAGCTGAATAATCTGCCAGCCATTTTTCCAGATTTAAGACTTCAGCGGGTTTTGCAGAAGATTCAATAATAACCAGTACCTCTCCAGCCTCTACCGTATCCCTGTCGGCTACCAGCATCTCTCTGATCATACCGCTGGCCCGTGCTGTCATTGTCACCGGTGGTCTGCGTGTTGTAATCTCTACCGGTGCCGGTATGGTATCAGGATATTTAATAAACCAGGCTGCAGACAGGAATAATGCAAAGATCAGAAAGAGAATGGTTGTCCCCCATGCCACAAGCTTGCGCGGCGGGGTTCCCATGATATCACGGACAGGATCTGAATGGATAATCTTATTTTCCAAGTTCGAGTTGGTTTTTGATCAACCTGTAATAAGCTCCCTGGCTGGCTACGAGAGAATCATGATCGCCTGTTTCCACTACCCTGCCCTCTTCCAGGACTATTATCTTGCCGGCATTTCTTACAGTGCTCAGACGATGCGCGACTACAATAACTGTTTTACCCCTGAAGAAGTGATCGAGGTTCTTCGTTATGGCCTTTTCATTATTTGCATCAAGGGAGTTTGTAGCCTCGTCAAAAATTAATATTTCAGGATCTTTGTATACAACCCTGGCAATAAGTATTCTCTGTTTCTGCCCCTCGCTGAGACCATGGCCATTAGCGCCGATCTTCGTATTATACCTGTTAGGCAGTGACTCTACAAATGCTCTGATATTTGCTACCTCACACGCGTTTACCAGTCTCTCTTCATCTATCGATTCTGCACCCGGGGCAATGTTACCTGCTATAGAATCGGGGAAGATAAAACCGTCCTGCATTACAGCACCGGTGCTCTCGCGCCATGTTCTGAGGCTGATGTCACCCAGCCTTGTGTTCCCGACAATGATTTCACCTTCGACCGGAGCATAAAACCCGAGTATCATTTTAAGGAGTGTTGTCTTGCCACTGCCACTGGTGCCGACTATGGCCGTAACCTCATTCTCATTGATGGTAAGGTCGACGTTCCTGAGGGCGTAGGGTGATCTCGGGCCTTCGTACTGGTAGGAGAGATTGTTAATATAAATCGTCTTTGCCTCAGGAAGTTTGCGCAGCTTTTGTTCTGGCGAAGGCTCTTCGTCATCCATTGAATGCACCTCCGACAGCCTGTCCAGACTCATTCTGGCATCCTGCGTAAGTTTAAGGAATGTGCTAACCTGGCTCAGCGGCACATTCAACTGGCCTATGATGAACTGAACCGCCAGCATCATACCGAGAGTCATCTCGCCCTTCAGCACCAGTGTTGCTGCCATAATGGTAACAAGAATATTGGTAACCTCATTAATAAAAATAGCACCTGCAGACTGATATTGTGAAAGACCAAGCCCTTTGACCTTTACCCTGAAGAGTTCGGCCTGTATGTTTTCCCAATCCCATCTCTTGCTGTTTTCACTGCGTGTGAGTTTTATCTCCTGCATTCCGTTGACCATGTTTATCAGGCTGCTGTTTGATGCGGCCATTCTCCTGAAACGCTCATGGTCGAGTATGGCCCTTCTTCGCATGAAAAGAGTTACCCAGGCCACATAAAGCAAGGCTCCGGCAAGGAATAAAGCAAGAATATAAACATTGTAGATAGCCAGTACTATTCCGAATATAAGCAGGTTGAAAAAGGAGAACAGAATGCTCAGTGTTGCTGAGGTAAGAAAAGCCTCAATACGATTATTGTCGTCGATACGCTGAAGAATGTCACCGGTCAGCTTGGTGTCGAAGAATGCAATTGGGAGCGACATTAGTTTATGCAGGAACCCCGAAATAATTGATACATTTATACGGGTTCCTATGTGCAGAAGCAGCCAGCCTCTTATAAATTCAACGCTCATCCTTCCTGTTACAAGTGCCAGTTGAGCAAAGAGCAGCAGATAGATAAACCCCAGATCATTATTGTTGATGCCAATGTCTATGACTGACTGGGTAAGAAAAGGCAGGATAAGTTGTATGAGACTACCGAGCAGCAGCCCCAGTATCAGTTGTGTAACATACTTGCGGTAGAGTCGGAAATGACGAAGAAGAAACCTGAATCCCGGTTTGCTCTCTTTTTCGCTTTCCTGTTCAAAAAACTGTGGCTTCGGTTCAATGATAAGAACCATTCCTGCAGGTTCACCTTCAACGAGGGCAGTTCCCCAATGTCGAAGAAACTCATGATGGGTATAGGATACCAGTCCTGATGCAGGGTCAGCAGCCAATACCTTCTTTTTGGTAATCTTGTATACAACAACAAAATGATTTTGTCGCCAGTGTACTATGCAGGGCAGCGGTACGTTATTGCTGAGTTTCTCGAATGGGATACGGACACCAATTGTACGGAAACCCAGCGAATCAGCCGCTTCAGACAACCCCAGAAAAGAAACCCCCTCCCTGGTGATGTGGCATCTCTTGCGGAGTGTTTCAAACGAAATTGTTTTCCCATAATGCGCCGCCACCATCTTCAGGCAGGCAGGGCCGCAATCCATGGCGTCGGGTTGTTTTATAAACGGGAAAGACATGATCTGTCATCAATTCATCAGTTGCCATCAAAGATATGTATTATTCTTATTTATAATATGCCCGGCACTGCATTAGAAACAACGCATGAGACATGACAGCCAATTGATTTGCGGGAAATACTATATTTGCTTTCTTGATAACAGTAATAGGGGTTGTTCAAAAAAATCAGCGATAAAAGCCTAATTGAGGGGATCAGGCTACAGGACGAAAAAGCTCTGAAATATATCTATAACATGTATTATCAGATGGTTAAGAATAATGTCCTGAGAAATAGCGGTGATACCAGCGATGTTGATGAGGTAATGCAGGAGAGTGTCATTGTCTTATACAAACAGATCATTGATAACAAGATCAATCTGTCATGCGACCTGAAGGGCTACTTTTTCGGCATTTCCCGTTTGGTGTGGAACAACCTTTTAAGGCAGAAGCAGAAGCATTCAGAACTTGAAGTCGATGTCACCGATGAAGAGAGTGCTTCATATGAAGACAACAGAGAGGTACTCGAAAGAGTCGTTGAAAGGTCGATGGACAGGCTTAAGCCAGACTGCAGGGAGGCATTGCTGTTGTTTTCACAGGGAATTGACTATAAAGAAATTGCCGTCAGACTGGGATTAAGAAGTGAAGATTACGCAAGGAGAAAAAAATACCTGTGCAAGGAGGCGCTGATGGAGTTAATAAAAAGTGACCCAGAATACAGAGATCATTTTGATCGCAGATAAAATACCAGTCTGATAGCAGAAGCTATAAGTGCAAGCATCAACAGAACAGCTGACAACAACATTCCTGCATCGAAGAAAAGCGGACTTCTGTTACCATACAGAACCAGTGTTGACCAGTAAAACGGATGAGACTGATACTGTGATGAACCATTCAACATCTCCAGTTTTGCCTTTCTGAGTGATTTACTTTTACTGTCGCCTCTCTTCAGGTTTTCATAGAAAAACCGCATTATCTCAAAACCAAGCTCGTCGTCAACTTCCCAAAGGGACATAATTACCGATTGGCTGCCAGCGGTTATAAAACCCCTTGCCAGGCTCATTACACCTTCGCCCGCCGTCAACTTACCAGACCCGGTATTGCATGATGAGACCACCACCATTTTGGATGAAAGAGGAACTCCATAAATCTCATATGTATTAAGAAAACCCTCATTATTATTCTCCTTGCTGAAAATAAGCTTTGAATAAGCAGGATACTGATTATTGATAATAGCATGCATTGCCAGATGTATAACCGGGAACTGTGAAGCCCTTGACTTATAGATGGATTCGAGAGCATTTTCGTTAAGGTAAAGCTCTCCGCCCAGCCTCCTTTGCACGTAAGATGCCTCATCCCTTGCGTGGGGAAGATCGGAAAGAACTTCCTGCCTGAGTTGCCGGGTGTTCAGGACAGAGTCCCTTTCCATATTGCCGGTATACTCCGGAGCAAACGCCAGGGCCCTATTGTTTAATGACCTGCCGCCTCCTGATGTCTCGATATACATGGTTGCAGAATAGGTATATGAGATTTCAAACTCCTTAACCATAAAGTCGAGTTCTCTGTAGAGAATATCGTCCCTGCTCTGCAAGGTCGTGAGAAGGGCTTCAAATGGAATATATGCGAGCAGATTGTCGGGCGATATGATCAAACGTCTGGTAGTAAGCAACTCTCTTACCGGACTTATTAGCTTTTCATACAGGTAATGTCCGTTTTGATTGATTTCGTTAAAAACTTGCCTTGCCCGTATAATGGAGGCAGGTTTCATTATAACATTTCTGAAATCAGTCAGTGACTGAAAGAATTCCGCATCGGTTGACTGCCTGATAAATGCGGTATGCTTTCGGTTTACCACAAATATATATATCGAAGTATCGGCAAGAACATAATTAATATATGTATCCTTTTTCCCCATCATCTTCCTGACTTCATCAAGTCCTGCGACCTTTGTGTTGTACTTCGCGGAATAATAGTCAGGATAGCTGCTTTCAAACAATCTGATCAATTCTGATTTTCTTTGAGCAGCGGCGAATTCAGAGTTTCTCAGTTCTTCCAGCCTGTTTGAATCGGGATTCTCACTTAACAGTTCATTAGCAATAAATTCTCTTACTGCCCCAAGTTCAACCTCCAGGTTACGTTCAAGAACAGAAAGCGAGTCAGGTATCAAAAATTGAGAGGCTCTTATCTCCCTTAGAGAAACAAGAAGGCCGGCTGCCTTACTCCTCTCAGCATATTCAAAGGCAAGCCGCATATCTCTGTCTGAGCCTGAAAGAGACCACAGGTTATGAAGGTCTTTGACAATACCGTCATACGCTCTTCTGTAGTTATCACCCAGAAGTATACGGCTCTCTTCTTCGCTGATATCAATTCTTACTGCTTCAATATGTGAGATAAGAAGCTTGTTCGTTTCAATGGCTGCCCTGAGATAGAGAGTATCAGATCTTTCCTCATATAGTTTTCTCAATATGAATATCTTGTCGTTAAGCAAACCCAGGGTTGATCGGTCAGCTGTAATATTACTCCGGTCAGGATTTCCAAATTCAGTAAGTTCGTCTTCACTTACAAGGCCGAAAAGGGCAATCTGAACAGCCTTCAGCGCTTCTTCATTGAACCCTTCCCTGCTCAATACCATTGCGTAGGTGTTGTAAATCTCCCTTACAAGCAATCTATCGTCACTGTTTGCAAGGGCATAGGGTATTGCTTTTTCCCTTAGCAGTTCCAATGCCCTGGTATTATCAATATCAAATTGAGACATAGTTGACGCGGCTCTGACCAGCATATCGTAGTAGGGCCTCGTTCCCGGGCTGAAAGAGACAGGGATCATTTCAAGAGCCTGATCGAGAACCATCGAGGCCCTTGCAATATCTTGGTCTTCTGCAAAAAACCGTGCAGAATTGATAATGATCAGGAAAGATGAGACCCCCGGATGTTTTACTGCAATAGGAATCGCAGTATCGTAATATGACCTTGCAATATCTTCGTTACCCAACCTTGTATTATAGAAGGCTAGAGAATTCAATATGTTTATGAAAAGAGAAGGATTATCATCCGGGGCTGCCTTCATTAAATCGTATGCTCTTGTAAGGTATATCAAGGCTCGGGTATAATCATTTCGTCTGGAATGGCTTATACCAAGATTGTTATAGAGCATACCTATAATGGAAACATTACTCTTCAAATTAATATGTTCTGCTATCTCAAGCCCCTTCTGTGCTGCTACAATGGCCCTATCGAATTCTCTTAACTCATTCAGATTGGAAGCAAGGTTATTGTAATTATCTATATTATCCGATGCATAAGGCCCATCCTGTAATTCTACAAGGTTTATTAGAGAGTCAAGGACATTTACTGCTTCCCCGAACCTGCCCATATAAAACAGACTTGTGCTTATATTAGTAAGTGCATTCCTGTATCTTGAATCCCTCTGATCTATCGTTGCCCTGACTTTTGCAGAGCCTTCAAAATACTGGAATGCGTTCTGATACCTCGAGTTAAAATAGAGGTAAACTCCACACAGATACATTGCATCGGAGAGAATGATATCCTGTTCAATAAGGTCTGATATTATTAGCGAATCAAAGTATTGGTAGTATCTCTCTGCACTGTTCTTGTCGCCCGCAAGAAGAATTGAGTAAAACTCATTTAATTTTCCTGTAAGGTTTTGTACTTCATTACACGGTGTAGAGTTTTTTGACAGGTATAGAGAAGCTCCAGGGTCGGCGTAGCCTGCCCCAATGGAGAAAACGGTAAATGCTATTATAAGATGTAACCTGTGATTCATCCCCTTCCCGGAAGATAGTGTTTACGCCTCCTGCCTGTTTTAAAAGCGCAAGATAGCTTTTTTTTGAGTTAACCGAAATGTTTTTAAAGCACAGAAGGGGCTTTTCTTATATTACTGATATACTGACTATTGTGATTTTTTTGAAAAAAATGTCATTTTTTTTTGTCACAAACCGGGATGTTGTGACATGTATGATTGGAAACAGAAACGAATTACCCGTTAAGATTATTAAATGAACTTAAAAAGAAAAAGATCATGAGAACCCTGGAAGAAAAAAACTTTGAGATGATGATGAGATTTGCACTTTCATGTGATGAGATGTTGAAGGTGCGTGGTGGAACTGACGGTGAAGGTGATGGTGGAGATGACCCGGAAAGCGATCCCGAGAAGCCACCGGTAGTAATTAAGATCTGAATTTGAAAAAAAGGATCCCTGGCGAGGGACAACATACAGGCTAACGGATTTAAATATCGAAACAGACTCCGTTATCCGGGTTCAGAATAGTTGAAAAGATACTTTTCAGTAGTACTGACAGGCTGATAACAAGGTCCGGAATGTCTACCCTGCATGACTTAGGAGCAGGGGAACAGAAGGATGCAGTTAACATGCAACAGATATCTCTGCCTGATATCAGTGTCGGTGAGTTGAGTACCTAAGAAGTAAAGGCTTGATGAACTTTAATTATAGTGGAATAATATATCTATCGTTATGAAAAAGATCGATTTTAGCTACTTTATTGAGCGGTATATCTCTGAGGAGATGAAGCCGGAAGAGAAAGCCTGGTTCGAGAAAGAACTCGAAGGTGATACTGCACTTCGCAGAGAAGTTGCTCTCAGACGCCAAACTGACGAGATACTGAAGAAAGACGCAGACATCCTTGCACTTCGCAATAAGCTGGAAGTCATTGCAGCAGACCATAAACGCAAGAGACCGGCGGCAGCCAGGATGACATTTACAAAATACGCAGCCGCAATTACGCTGCTGATACTCGCCGGTTCAACCATCTGGCTAAGTTCCGCCAAAATGAGTAATGAAGAGATATTTGAACAGTTCTACTCAATTGTTCCGGTAGCAGGTGAATCTGTATCGCGATCCCTGTCAATAAGTCCCGATGATGCATATCTCAAAGCCTTCAATGAATATAGGAATGGTGATTATAATAAGGCAATTTCTCTTTTTCTTCAGTACACTTCAGTAAACCAGGATAATCCTGAGATTTACATGCTGCTGGGTAACTCGTATGTTGAAACAGAGCAATTTACAGAAGCGGGAGCCAACTACAGGAAGGTAGTTGATCATAATGACAACCTCTATCTTGAGGATGCGAACTGGATGCTGGCATTATGCTACCTCAGGACAGGAGAGACTGACAAGGCCAGATTGCAGTTGTCGATGATTGCGGAATCAGACAGCAGGCATAACCGTAATGCAGCCAAGGCGCTTAGAAAGTTAAGATAATTGACTCCTGTTGTTTAATAATTGATATGAACTAAGTAGATATGTTTGATATGTCTGGCGCACAGAGAGAGAAGGAGACAGTTGCAGGGGGCAAAATTGGTGAAGGACAGATTCAAACCGGCAATGGCCTGAATATGCTGAATAATCCTGAAATACTGACCGGAATGTCTCATGAGATGAGAACCCATATGAATGCTATCGTTGCATTCTCGTTTCTCATGAACAACAATGAGAGCGGTGAGGAGGAAAGGAAGGAGTTCAGCAACTACATTATCAACTCATGTGAACAACTATTGGTTCTCTTCGATAATTTCCTTGACTCAGCAATAATTGATACGGGTAATTCAATTAATGACCTGAGGAAATGCGATCTAAATGATCTTATCATGGATCAGATGTCTGACTTGCGTACTCTGATGACCCGCTATGACAATAAAGCGGTGGAGCTTATTCTTGATGACAAGTGTATTAAACCAGGGAGTGTCTATATTGACATCAATAAAGTCTCCAGGGTAATTCGTAATCTTTTCCAGAACGCACTTGAATCTACGAATAACGGATATATACGCATAGGCTACAATATTGATAGTGATAAGATTACCTTTCATGTACTAGATTCGGGACAGGGTTTTCAGAATAGTAACAAGTTCATTAATTCCCGGATCGAGGACAATCTTAACGGCAATGCCGTAGACACCAAGGCAGCAGTAAACCTTATTCTGGCCAGAAAGCTGGTGGCCCTGATGCAGGGTAAGATCTGGGTTGAAAAAAACGGTGTCACCGGTACAGGCGCATATTTTTCATTGCCATTAAAGGAGCAATTATCAACAAACGGCACAGGTAAACGCGAAATCAGAACCCGAATGGCCATCTGATAGTAGTTATAAAGTCATACCCAGTCTGCTAACTTTTTTGTGCAGCTTATTCAGGTCCACCCTCCCGGGTGGCCCTGAATTATTTTTTGATATCGACTATCTTAACCTCAGTTCTTCTGTTTAGCCTTCTGCCTTCAGATGTGGTGTTATCGTCAACAGGTTGTGACTTGCCATACCCTTTATACGACAGCCGCGAAGGATCAATACCTCTTTCTGTAAGGTATCTAACCACTGCCAGAGCCCGTTTCTCGGAAAGAGCCTGATTGAGTTCATCTGATCCGGTATCATCAGTATGGCCGCCTATTTCAACCTTCAGACCTTTGTTTTCGGTAAGTAGCCTTACCAGCTTCCCTAGCTCCGGCATTGAATTTTTTAACAGCTCTGAACTGTTAATATTGAACAGCACGTTGTACAATACCAGCTTTTCTCCCGGCCTTATCAGATTCAGGTAGATATCTTTAACCAGGGGTCTGAACTCTGTATATTCATCTTCAAAAGGGAAATTCTCGGAGTAGAACAGATATCCTTCCGCTGACACATTCAGCCCATATGCAAACCCGGATGGAAGACATACCAGAAACTGTCCGTCGTCAGTGGTGAGTGCCCGGTAGATAATCTCGCCGGTAGTCAGATTAACAAGTTCAAACCTGGACTTTAGTCGCCTGCGTGTATCGTAATCGTATACACGGCCTCTGAGGTATGATACCTTCTCAGGTCTTACCTCCTCATGGAGGTCGAAGCTGAATATGTCCTTTTGACGTGTCGCAGTGGTTGCAGATGAGTAATAGGCCCTGTACCCGTTTGATTCTATTGCCAGTCCCATCTCGTCGTTGTGTGTATTTATAGGATATCCGATATTAATTGGTTCACTCCATTCACCATTATCCGACATCCTGCTCATATAGATATCGAAGCCACCCATATTAGGCTTACCGTCAGAGGAGAAATAGAGTGTCTTACCATCGAAGTGTATGAAAGGAGTAACCTCGTCTCCAGGAGTATTGATAACATCACCGGCATTTTCAGGCTCCCTCCAGTTACCGTCATCTCCCATCTTAGATATCCAGATATCAAGTCCACCGAAACCGCCGGGTCTGTTACTTACAAAGAAGAGTGTTTTACCGTCAGCGCTGACAGATGGCTGAGACTCCCAATAGGGAGTATTCACAGGTTTGCCAACATTAACAGGTACCGACCAGTTGTTGCCGTCAAAAGAAGAATAGTAAATATCACATCTTCCAAGACCGTCTGGTCGGTCGCAGGCGGTGAAATACATAAAAGTACCCCCGGCTCCTATCGTCTGAGCCCCCTCATTACCCCGCGTATTGAGTGGCGATCCTGCACTGACGGCCCTTGTCCATGTACCATCATTCTTTTTGTAGCTGACGTAAAAATCCTCCTGCTTCATACCTGAGAAATAGTCATTCCCCCCTGTTTCAATTTCCCTGGTGAACATAAGCGTGTTACCATCAGCAGTGATTGCAGGAGAATACTCATTGAACCTGGTATTTATGGAATCTCCCATATTAACCGGATTAAAAGCAACAGGATCGGCTACAGCCTCTATTGCATAGAGGCAGTTTTCAATCAGCAGTGCCGCCTCGGCACGTAACTTCTCCGATCCCTCTCCTGTCTCCAGAAATAACCTTAAGCTCTCCATAGCTGCCTCGTATTGTCCTGTTTTGAACTCTGAAACACCAAGATAGTACCAGCCGAGCTTGTAATCATGTTTATTAATTTGCAGTGCCCTGCGGTAATTTTCAACAGCAGTTTCAAACATACGGCGGTCATAACTTATTTCTGCGAGAAGTATATATGCTTCGTAGAAACCATCATCAATACTTATGGCTTCCCTAAGGCGCTCTTCAGCAGACCTGTAGTCATAAAATTCGTAAGCCCTCTTTGCTTCAGTAAATGCCCTTAATGCCCTTTGTGACCTGGTATGATAAGTCTGTCCCCAAACACATAAGAACGGGCCCATAAAAACAACGAGCAGTATAACCACCAGATATTTCTTGACCTGCCTCATTGTCAGGGTATTTTCATGTACTTGTGCGCCTGGAGCGATATCATCCATTTAGTATTCCTCTTGACGTATTCCACAATCTCTGGTATCATGGTTTCACTAACGCTCCACTCGGGCTGAAGATAAAGCAAGCATTCTCTTTTCACTTGTCGGCTCTGTTCCTCTGCCCAGAGAAAGTCAGATTCATCACTCACAACAACCTTCAATTCGTGTGCCATTTCAATTACCGGAGGAACCGGAGGCATGTTCTTCTTTGGAGAGAGACATATCCAGTCCCATTCGCCAGATAACTGATAAGCGCCGGAAGTTTCGAGGAAAGTCATTATTCTATTGCGTTTGAATAATGAACATAACAGATTGAGATTCCACATAAGCGGCTCTCCCCCGGTAACAACCACAGAGTCGGCGCCTGAAGCCAAAACTCTTCTGACAATCTCTTCGGAATCTGTAACTGGATGAATCTCAGGGTTCCAGGAAAAGCGTGTATCACACCAGCTGCATCCTACATCACACCCGCCTATCCTGACGAAATAGGCAGCCTTGCCTGTATGATACCCCTCTCCCTGTACTGTGTAGAAATCCTCCACCAACGGAAGTGCCTTGCCATCACCAGGTAGTTCATTTCTTTTCAATTGGCAGTCATCAGTTTATACAAATGTATCACTTTATTCCGAGCCCCATCACCATCCTTTCGAACAATTCGGTGTTTTGCATTATGCCGCTGAATTTCTCAGCACCGGGTCCGTAGGCAAATACCGGGACCATTACAGCTGTATGCCCTGTAGTCGGCCATATGACTTCAACTCTTCTCTCACTCAGGCTTCCACCTGTAAGTGCCATTCCCCCGGTTTCATGATCAGCCGTAACAATAACGAGAGTGTTCCCGTCATCGGCAGCAAAAGCCAAAGCTTCACCAACTGCCTCATCCAGATCAAGAGTCTCCTGGATATTATATTCAGTATCACTGTCATGTCCTGCCCAGTCAATCATTGAGGCTTCAACCATCATAAAGAAACCCTTGTCATTCTCCCCGGAAGAGAGAATATCAATTGCTTTTCTGGTCATCGCAGCCAGAGATATTGGTCTGCCCTCCCCTGCTGTGGGCAGGTGACTCTCACTGAACAGGCCGGCAACCTTTCCTTCTGTTACTACTTCCAGTTCGTCAGGAGTTGTAACCACAGTGTAACCCATCGCTTTAAGACTGTCTACTAGGTTTCTGCCGTCTCTTCTGCTATTGAAATACCTCAGTCCCCCGCCCATGAAAAGGTCAACGGTGCCGTTAAGGAAGGCAAGTGCAATATCCTCCTGGTGATTTCTTGACACAACGTGAGCCACAAAAGCAGCCGGTGTAGCATGAGTTACAGAACTTGTGCTGAGAATGCCTGTTGCCAGTCCGTTCCTCGACGCTATTTCTGTAATATTATGAACCACAATACTATCCTGGTTCATGCCAATCATGCCATTACGTGTCTTTACTCCCGTAGCGATTGCGGTGCCTGAAGCCCCGGAATCGGTTACATAGTCGTCATATGAAGATGTCATGGTAAGGCCAGCAACAGGCATTCCCTCAATATGCAGTGGGGCTCCTGCTACAGAAATGGCAGCAGTCAGCTGTGCAACGCCCATACCATCACCAATAAATAATATGATATTCTTCGGTTGGCTGGCAGTATAGTTTTCATCTTTTGTTGCCAGACATGACACAGCTACTATCACAGCCATCAAGACAGCCGCCATCAATAATACTCGTGATCTTTTCATTCTATAAATGGTTTTTAATTAATTCATTTGCTTTATTATATATCTAACTCTTTTCATATTAATGACTACTTGTCACCATAAACCATGGGCCACTCTCTTTCGACAGCCATGGCAGCCTGCTTCTCAGGTATTACTTTCCAGTTTGACAAAACCGCGGGTCTGAGTTCTCCTTTATCCTCAATCCATTCAATCATATAGAACCTGAGATCTCTGTCGGTAGAATAAACGAGTCTTTCCAGCGCCTCTTCAGCTGAAAGCCCGGCACCATATCTTATATGTCCACCGCCTCCGCTACCCCGGTAACTGTTTATTGCTACACTATACAATGAATCAGGATGGAAAGGCCGGCCGTCAGACAGAGATATGATATCAACCCTGTCTCCGGGTTCTTTGGTAATATTAACTGTATATTCTATCCCGGCAGCAGAATCGAAATTGTAAACAGGCTGCGATAGTCGTAATCTGCCATTTGTAACAACCGGTTTTCCGTCATCTCCTCTTCGGTAATTCAGCATATAATTATCATCGGGCGTCATGGTATTGAACCATCCCTCGACCGAGTGCTCCATAAATCCGTCAATCTCGCTTCCGCTAAGATGCATTGTATACAGCATATTCTCAAAACGGTAGAGTTTGAACATATCTGCTACCAGTACGGGTCCGGGACCGATACTCACATCAAAAGAGAGCGGAGCTGCAAATGATATGTCTGCACCCGTTAAACCCATCTGAACAGTATGTATCATTCCTGTAAAGGCCGACGGGCCGAAAACAGCATCACGGGAAGAGATTTCCTCCGGAGCTTCTCCTATCTTCCTGGACACAAAACTCTTTACATCTTCAAACTGAACTGCAAACCTGCTTTCAAATTCCTGGTCGGAATTTATCCCGGCTGTCTCAATCAGGCTGCCCTCAAACCTGAATCCTTTTTCAGAGCCCTTTTCCCTGTAAACGTCCACTCTTGCAATATTGGCTGCCCTGCTTCCTGCATTCAAGATAAGGACAGTATCACCGAACTTGTTAACATATCTTGTGTTCATGCGTGAATGATCATGACCGGTGAATACAACATCAAAACCCTGTACATTATATACAACAGCATTTGATGAATTGCCCGGCAGAGGAGTCTCAGCATCATCATTCCAGCCTGAATGAAAAAGACCTACAATGATGTCGGGATTTCTTTGCTTTATCTCTTCCATCCATTTTGAAGCTGTCTCCGTCATGTTTTCGAATCTCATTCCTGAGTAGAGAACCGGTGGGAGCCAATTGGGAACAGATGGAGTAATAAGGCCCAAAACTGCAATTTTCAGGCCTCCCTTTCTGATTATCGTATAGGGCTCAAAGTAGGGAGCGCCGCTTTCAACAGATACAGCATTTGCTGCGAGCATCGGGAAATTGTACTGCTCTCTTATTCTGTCATAAACAGGATGTCCGGCTTCTATATCATGATTACCTACTGTGGCAGCATCATAATTAAGATAATTAAGCATCTCTGCACAAAGGTGAACCGATACCGTGTCGATGAAGTTATAGTAGTAGACCTCAGGCTGCCCCTGCAGTATGTCCCCGTTGTCAAGCAGAACTGTTTTGCTTCCTGATTCTCTCTGCTCTTTTACATATTGTGATACCGAAGCAAGAGAATAAGGAGCAGGACGCTGATTGATGAAGTCGTACGGGAAAAAAGTTCCGTGGATGTCTGTGGTTCCCAGTAAAACCACCAAAGGTTCATCACTTTTTCTACAAGAACTGCAGAAGATAAGCAGCATCAATAATAGTGTTGAAGTACTTCTCAGAATAATCTTCATGAAATTAATTTTTTTTGCCAAAAATAGTCACACCGACGCTATATATTAACACGATATTGGTTTTTTTGTTGTTAATAAATCATTAATTTGTTGCTTGTTAATTAATGCTATCTTAATATGAGGTATTTCCTGTTTTTCATAACTGCCTTTCTGCTTTTTGCATGTGGCACTGAAGTCAACGAAAGTTTCTACGAACGCGGGGTATCAAAGGATCTGGCACATTACAGAAAATCTGTCATAAGCAATGTCAGGTATATACTTGACTTCGATATTCCTGCAAGCAGCTCTGACCCTGTTCCGGGAAAGGCTGAAATTGAGTTTGAAACAGATCGCCGGCTCAGGCATCCGCTCTTACTGGACTTCAACGTACCAGAGGATCATCTGCACACAGTTGTGGTTAACGGCAATCCGGTTCCTGCATCGTTAGAAAACGGACATATTTTAATTCCTGCTTCGAATATTCACAGAGGTGCCAACAGTATTGAAATCAACTTCAGAACAGGTGAGCAGTCACTGAATCGTAATCCCGATTTCCTCTATACGTTACTGGTGCCTGACCGTGCTTCAACTGCATTTCCCTGTTTTGATCAGCCTGATATAAAAGCCAGGTATGTGCTTACCCTTGAGGTTCCGGAAAACTATGAAGCGATGTCAAACAGTGCACTGGTGTCTGCTGAAATATCTGATGGATCGAAACGAATGGTCTTTGCTGAAAGTGAGCCTTTAAGTACATACCTTTTTGCTTTTGCAGCAGGCAAATTTGAAAGAATAGAAAAAGTTATCGACGGAGTGAGAATGGAGATGCTGCACCGCGAATCGATAAAAGAGAATGTTGAACGTAACGTTGAAGCCATATTCAGACTGCATTATAATTCTATTAAGTGGATGGAGGAATATACCGGAATACCCTATCCTTTTCAGAAGTTCGGGTTTGTTTTAATTCCCGGCTTTCAGTATGGCGGAATGGAACACCCGGGATCTGTTTTTTACAGGGCATCTTCATTATTCCTTAAGGAATCTCCTACAATCAACGAACAGATGTCAAGGGCATCACTTATCGCTCATGAAACCTCTCATATATGGTTCGGTGACCTGGTGACGATGAAATGGTTCGACGATGTATGGCTTAAGGAGGTGTTTGCCGGTTACATGTCAGATAAAATTGTAAATCCTGATTTCCCTGAAGCCAATCATGAACTCCGTTTTCTTCTTTCGAGGTTTCCGGCAGCCTATAATGTAGACAGGACAATGGGTAGCAATCCGGTAATCCAGGAGCTTGACAATCTCCTCAACGCAGGCTCTCTGTACGGAGGTATAATATATAATAAGGCTCCCATAGTAATGAAGCATCTTGAGAGTATGACCGGTGATTCATTGTTGCGCGAAAGTCTGCGGGTATATCTTAAGCGATTCAGCTATGACAACGCAGAATGGGATGATCTGATTAACATTCTGGAAGAGATATCAGGAATGTCACTTAAGGAATGGGGTGATGCGTGGATGAGAGAGGCCGGAAGACCTACCATTGAGGTTATGTCTGAAGAGATTGCCGGCGGCGGAAAACGTATATGGCTGAATGAGACCGATAATGCGGGCTTAGGCAGGACATGGCCTCAGACTGCAAATAGCCTGGTACTTACTGAAGATAAAAGAATAGCATCTGAATTGGTACCGGGAGACAATTTATCATTTATAGAGACATCTGCGCCTCCGCGTGCGGTTATTCCGGACACAAGCGGTGTTGCCTATGGCTATTTTAAATTTGATGAGGCTACCACTAAATGGATGCCGGAATCGGTTAACACTGTTTCTGATCCTCTGACAAGGGGTGTATTATGGATAAATGCCTGGGAAAACCTGGTCGACGGCAGGCTCGATGCCGTTACTATGTTTGAGGCAGCTCTTAATTCAGCCCTTCAGGAGAGCAATGAACTTATTCGCAACTACCTTTCAGGCAGGGTCTCATCCATTTTCTGGAACCACCTCGATGAGACAGACAGGAAGCAATCAGGGCCGGAAAGTGAAAGATTGATCTGGGAAAAGATGGAGAGATGCGGCGATCCCGCTCTTAAAAGGGCATGGTTCAATCTCTTCAGGAGTATTGTTATGTCGTCAGAGGGAATGGAAAAGCTTTACGATGTGTGGCAGAGAGGTGTTTTGCCCGGCTCCCAGAAACTGAGCGAAGAGGATTTGTCCACTCTTGCCCTTGGACTGTCATTGAAGCGACACCGGGAGTCAGATTCAATAATCGGCAAACAGCTTTCCGATATTGTAAACACAGACCGCAAACGGTCGTTTGAATTCGTAATACCTTCCGTATCAAACGATGAAGCAGTGCGTGACAGGTTCTTTGAATCGCTTGCCGATCCCGCCAACAGGGAGAAGGAGCCCTGGGTTCTGGAAGCGCTGGGATATCTCCATCATCCCTTACAGTCTCATGCCTCTGTCAGGTACCTTCAGCGATCGCTTGAGATGCTTGAGGAGATTAAGAATACCGGGGATATTTTCTTCCCCGGCAACTGGATATCAACAACATTATCAGGTCACCGGTCTGCTGAAGCGTGGGATATCGTTAACAGATTTCTTGAGGAAAGGCCTGATTATCCCGAAGACCTTAAGCTGAAAATACTTCAGGCCTCTGACCATCTTTATCGGCTGCACGGTAAAAAAACAGCAGGCTGAAAAAAATTCCAGCCTGCCATGTCTCTTCAGTATCTGTTTCAGGTTACTATCTAACGAGTTCGTAACCCTGGTCTTTCCCTTTCTGAATTGCCGGAACACCGTTTTTCATCCATGATGGCATCGGATCTCCTTTCAGATAGTGATCAAAGAACTGCATCTTTCTGATTGACAGATCCATTCTTGCCGGTCTTCTAACCAGGTTATGATCTTCATTATTGTAGGTAAGCATCCATGCCGGCTTATCGAGCCTGCGCAGTGCCACGAAGAATTCGATTCCCTGATACCATGGAACAGCACCATCTTCGTCATTATGCATGATCAATAATGGAGTATTTATCTTCGGCACAAAGAATATAGGTGAATTCTCGATAAAATGGATCGGTTTCTCCCACAAAGTGCCTCCTATCCTGCTTTGGGTATTCTCATACTGGAACATTCTGCTCATTCCTGTTCCCCACCGTATTCCACCGTATGCACTGACCATATTACTAACGGGAGCGCCTGAAAATGCGGCTGCGAACAAGTCAGTCTGCGTTACCAGCCAGGCAATCTGATAGCCGCCCCAACTCTGGCCGTCAAGGCCCAACCTGTCTTTGTCAATAAAACTGAACCTGTTAAGAAGAGCGTACGTGCCGCTTACCACAGCATTATAACAGCTCTGGCCCGGGTATCCCTCTACATATGGAATATCAGGAACAAACACCAGATATCCGTTACTAACTGCGTAAGTGCGGTTAACGGTAGAAGCGCTGGGCGCAGGTGAACTGTAACTATGAAGACCGTCAGAGCTTCTTTCATAGAAATAGACTATCATGGGATACTTTTTGGCCGGATCGAAATTCTCAGGCTTATAGAGTATTCCCTGAAGGGTGCTGCGATCGAATGATGTCCACTCCACCAACTCGGCTGTGCCCCAGTTGAATTCTGACTGCTGTGGGTTAGTTGTTGAAATCCTGGTTATGCCCCCAAACTTCATGTCACTGACATGTAACTCAGGATAGTTGACATAAGTGCCTCTGGTAAACATAAACCTGTCAGCATCTTTAGGCTTGCTAAGACCACCGAATGAACAGTCTCCCATAATCAGTCTGGAAGGATTGCCTGTGCGGTTCATTGCCATTGTGTAAAATCCTGACTGCTTGTTTCCAAAATTAAACGCACTGAGATACATAGTTTCGCGGCGACCTATAAATCTCTCTTCCCTGTCGAGATTGACATACCTGAATCTCATATTATTATTACGTCCTGCCCCTCCAGTAATGTTTACAGGTTTATCACTGCCCTCCACATCAATCATCCATATATCATGCCTGTCATAAACGAGCACGAATCTCTCGCCCTCAAGCCAACCGGCAATACCATGCGGCCTGGGCTCATCAGGAGTATCATGCAGCTCGTTGTAGAAACTTACTATATCGTTGTTGGTCAATACCTTAACGTCACCACCTATTGATGGCATAGCCTT
Organism: uncultured Rikenellaceae bacterium; assembly: GCA_964568875.1. Classification (GTDB taxonomy): domain Bacteria; phylum Bacteroidota; class Bacteroidia; order Bacteroidales; family VadinHA17; genus SLNP01. The sequence goes on from CAZMSH010000002.1 coordinate 126,524, forward strand.
CCACGACCTGTCATTTATACACCAGAAAAGAAGATGCTTACCCGTGGGCGATAACTGAATGCTTCCTGCATTCTTTTCGAGCAGTAATCGCCTTTCGCCGGTTTCGACATTTACATAATAGTAATCTGAAAAGCTTGTTGAACTCCATGAGGACTCACGCCTGTACTTACTATTGGAGGAACCAAGGGCCATATCGCCGTTGCCGTTATCGGTCAGCCTTACCGAGGTCATCTGTTCATCAGCAAGCTGTATCATTACATTTTTATCGGTATGGTAGACTGCCTGGTAGTTACGTCTCTGATCGCTCTGCAGCTGTCTTTTTTGCATTGGCTGCAACCTGTCATCATGCCATGACCATACGTCCACACTGAATTTTTCCTCTGCCAGCAATGTATCTGCCGGTTCTTCAACCGGTTTCTGCGCTGTTCCGAAAAAGAGCCTGGTATTGTCGTCTGACCATGAGAAACTGCTGTTTTCACTCAGACACCATCCTTCTGGCATGCCCGCCGTGGTTGATTCTACAATCTTTCTCGCCGGAGCCATTTTTTCTGACAGCCAGAGATCATATATTTTCACCTTTCCGGTGTCAGCCGTAAACATAAATGCCATCTGATCACCAACGTTATTGGAACTGATGCGCCTTGCTGTTCCACGGCCCTCAAATACCGTTGTAAAGGTCTCTTTTTTTGTGTCAAACATTTTGATGGTGAAGTTATCGATCTTGGTTGTATCGACCTTAACCTGCAAAACAGTAATAGACAGGCCATCACGCGCAACGTCATACTCAAGAACATTATCAAGACGATGCTCCTTACCGCTTACCGGATTGAGAATTACCAGTTCCGTTCCCTTTTGCTCAGGCTCTCTTGAACGCTGATTCTGTGCCGGCCTCTGCTGCTGTTCTTCCTTCTGCTCGCCGGCAGCCTCCTTGTTATCGCGTTCCGGCGATTTCTCAGGGAGCTTCTTTTCGAGCAGGTATGCCATCCATTCAGAGTCCTTTTGAGGAACCGAGAACGAACGAACCCTTTCAACCACAACAGTGTTACCCGCTGGCAACAATCTTATGCCAAGAGCATTCTTTGGCATGTTGTCATCGCGTACCTTCTTTACCTTTGCCACTCTCACCTCATCAGTTCCGGGCCTTATGGTATAAGCCATATATCTGCCTGCCGGTGAAATTCTTGCTCCTGTACCACGCTCAATGGAGTCGAGTTTTGATGTGGCATTGTCGTAAAGATAAAGCCATCCGTCACCTTTCTGGGGATTAATACCATAGGTAACCCATTTACCGTCATCGGTAATCGAGCTGCCTGAAATACTCTTCCAGGAATCATAGTCTGTGTGTTGAATAGGCTTTTTCTGCCCCTGCAGCAGCGATACCGCAAGGATCAATGTTGTGAAAATCAGTAAAATTCTCTTCATTGGTCTCTCTTTTTTTTGTTTATGGCTAAAACTAAGCAAAAGTTCACTGCCACCCGTCATTATTTTATATGTTGTTAATCAGTAAATTTGAAATCTCTTTGTTAATCTCATTATAATCCTTCTGCTATGGTAATAACAGGTCTTGAAAAATTTGCAGCCAGAGTCCCTGACAAACTAAAGAAGAAGAGGCTTGGAGTATTGTGCCATGCGCCAAGTATAACCAGAGATTTCAGGCATATTACTGATATTATTGCCAAATCTGATGAGTGTTCGCTCGGAGCCGTCTTCGGTCCTCAGCACGGACTTTTTGGTGAAACACAAGACAATATGATAGAATGGGAAGGATATGTGGATAAGAGACTTAATGTACCTGTTTACAGCCTGTACGGATTGCACCGCAAGCCTACGGCAGATATGCTTTCCACTATTGACGCCCTCGTTGTTGATATCCAGGATGCCGGAGCCAGGCTTTATACATATATATGGACCGTCAAGCATTGCATGGAGGCCTGCACCGAAGCCGGAATTCCGGTATGGGTGCTTGACAGACCCAATCCTGTAGGTCTTCTGGGCTGCGACGGCCCTGTCCTGAAAGAAGAGTACTACACATTCGTAGGAGGTGCGTCAATCCCATTATGCCATTCCATGACCCCGGCAGAGATGGCTGTATGGATTAAAGAGAAACATATTCCTGATTGTGATCTTCATGTCATAGGAATGGACAACTGGCGTAGAAATTCACTGTACAGTGACACAGGGTTGCCCTGGGTGCTGCCCTCGCCTAACCTTCCAACGCTCAGTTCAGCTGTTGTATACTCCGGCATGGTACTAATGGAAGCCCTTAATTTATCTGAGGGCCGCGGTACCACAACTCCATTTGAGCTTTTCGGTGCTCCGTGGCTGAATGCCGGGCTGCTGGTAACCGAACTACACAGTGCAAAACTGCCGGGCTGCGCTTTCAGGGTTCACAATTATATACCCACCTTTAACAAGTATGCCAACGAACTTTGCGGGGGAGTACAGATACACATCACAGACCCGGCTTTATACAAGCCGGTACAAACGGCATTGCATATTCTTGATGCAGTGATAAGAATTACCGGTCCCGGGGTGATGAAGTTCAATCCCCCGCCTTATGAATACGAGGAAATTCTAATGCCTTTCGACATCCTCTCAGGCGACAACAAGATGAGGATACATCTTGAAAACCGGGCTCCTGTCAAAACCGAAACCGAAAGATGGAATGATGAGATATCATTTTTCCTGCAGGAATTCAGAAGTATTCAGCTGTATAAATAAACTCTCAGGAATCGGGCAAATCAGATCGCCACTATTCGAACAGTCCCTGATCACGCATCAGTAGCAGTATTGCCGATTGCGATACAACCACAAGCTTTTCCTTATTGAATTCTATTTCCACTGAGCTGCCCTGCATATAGAGGGCCAGGTCTCCCTCTTTAGGCTGCAGTGGTATATATCTCGGCTCGTTGCCTGAAGGTTTCCATTTCTCATCGGGATCAGCTGCATCAGGCACCGGATAGCCGGGACCTACTTTAATGACATACCCTGCCTGCACCTTGTCGTTTTCCTGCACTCCCGGGGGAAGGTACAGACCGCTTTTTGTCCTTGACTGGGGAACCCTCGGCTTTATCAAAACCCTGTCGCCCACTACTATCAGCTTATCGAGATCTTTTACATCAAGATTTATTGCCATGGTCTGTAACTGCTTTCCGTTTGAACTGCAATATAGTTTAAACTTTGCTTTTTTTAGCCCCATATTTATTTTCTTTGTTGCACCGTTTGGAAATAGCATTTAATAATGAATCTGAAGTTTATACTGGTGGAACCAAAGGTGCCGGAGAACATTGGCAGTGCAGCCAGAGCCCTCAAGGTAACGGGTGCCGGCAGCCTTGTGCTGGTAAATCCCCTTTGTCAGCTTTCAGGCAAAGCCCTGTGGGTGGCTCACGGATCAGAGGAGATCGTCACCGGCGCGCCTCGGTTTGGTTCTCTTGAAGAGGCCCTCAGAGGGAGTGACTTTTCGGTTGCCACCACGGCCAGGGCGCGCAGTGTAAAATGTGATCCCGTCGGCATTCACGGGCTGAATGCCTTCCTGAGAGATAAAAGATCTGCTGATGAGACCGTTGCAATTGTTTTTGGCAGGGAAGAATCGGGTCTTACAAACAAGGAGATATCACTATGCGATATATCGAGTTTTATTCCGATGGCAGTACAGTTTCCCTCACTGAATCTTGCACAGGCGGTTTTGATTTACGCTTATGAACTCTCAGCATCTGCAAAAGCCCCCGGTTCCCGAAAAATAAAGAAAGAACCAGGCAGGGATAGCAGTGAGGCGCCGCTGCATATTCTGAAGGAAAAAGCCGCTGCAGTTCTGCGGAATATTGAGATACCCGAAAATGACGCCCGGTACGGGAGAATAATGGAAAGGCTCGGGCACCTCTCCCCTGCCGACCAGCGGCTGATGCTTACCGTCTCTGGAAAACTGCTGACAAAGTGTGTTGAAGGTGAAGTGCAGAGTGGCGCAGATTGTGGCTCTGAAGGGGCGAAAACACCGGAGGATGGGAGCAAAACTGAAAACAGCTGACCATGATATACCTTATCCTCTGTATACTCTCATCAACATTGATCCTGGTTGTCTTCAGGACCATGAACAGACTGAATATCAGGACTCTTGACGCGATTGTGATCAATTACTTTGCTGCGTCGGCGTTAGGACTTCTTACGGGGCGGTCAGCAGGGTTTACGCCCTTTGATCATGACTGGTTTATTATGTCATTGATAATCGGGTTCCTTTTTGTGTTTATGTTCAATGTGATAGGCTACTCGGCGAGAGTGGCAGGTGTTACAATAACATCACTTACTACAAAGCTGTCTGTAGTTGTACCAGTATTGTTCAGTATTCTGATGTTCGGCGAAAGTGTTTCATTTCTAAAGGTTTCGGGAATGATACTGGCGCTGGCGGCAATTGTGATGATAGTCTACAGGCCGCGTAAACCCGGAGAGAGCAGTACTGATCTAAAAAGACTTATCTGGCTTCCGGTGATCCTTTTTTTCGGAGCCGGGTTTATTGACTCTCTTATTAAATATGCTCAGGAGATTTATGTTCCCCGGGAGGAGATCCTTGCCTTTTCAACAACGACATTTATGGTAGCCGCTATAACGAGTATCGTTTTCAGGCTTGCGTCGAAGCCTGGTCACGAGGAAAACAAGTGGCACAGGCTTGTGGCCGGAGGCATCTCGCTTGGCGTTGTAAACTTCGGATCTCTATATTTTCTGGTGATGGCGTTTGAATCAGAGCGGTTTGACAGCTCCGTTGTTTTTGGCATAAATAATATAGGTATCGTAATGCTGTCGGTACTGGCGGGGATGTTTCTTTTCGGGGAAAGAACCACAGTACTTAACAAGGCGGGTATTCTGCTCGCTATTATATCAATAATGATTCTCTTCTACTCATGACTCAGGACACTGATGGATACAAAACAATAAAAGGCGAATCACAAGGCCTGTACAGGGAAAAAGGATCGAAATTCATAGCTATGGCCTTCCCTGTAAAAGAGACTGATCAGGTCAGGGAGATAACAGACAGGTTGCGAAAAGAGTACCACGATGCAAGACATCACTGCTATGCCTATATGCTGGGAGCAGACCGGAATACCTGGAGAGTGAATGATGACGGTGAGCCTTCAGGAACAGCCGGAAGACCTATACTCGGGCAGATTAACTCAAGTGAACTTACAGATATTCTGATAGTGGTGATAAGATACTTTGGCGGAACCCTGCTGGGTGTAAGCGGATTGATAACTGCCTACCGCACCGCTGCTGCCGATGCTATTGCAAACGCGGAAATAGTATCACGAAAAGTAACCTGCTCTATAGCAATCGGTTTTCCATATATTGCACTCAACGATGTCATGAAGCTTGTTAAGGAAAATCACGAGATTGAGCAGACAGGTCAGAGTTTTGACAATATATGTTCTGTAACTCTTTCCCTGCCGATCTCGCTCAGAAAAACAGTCATTTCCAAACTTCAGAAAATCAACGGCATAACAATATCAGGAGTGGTCGAGGACAAATAAAGTTACAACCACACAACTCACTTGCGAGACCCGATTGTCACTACTTTCTGCTTTATTCCTCTATCAACAAACTGATGAACTTCCAAATATTATCAACATTTATCAACAATTACCTTTCATCTTTCCATTCTGTATTATTTTTGCCGGGTAGTGTTAACAAAAAAAATGTTTGAATGAAGAAAAGAAGTCTGGTATCGATAGATGATCTCTCAACCGATGAGATAATCAGGTTACTCGATATGGCAACAGAATTTGAAAAGGAGCCGATACAAAACCTGCTGGAAGGCAAAGTGGTATCGACTCTTTTTTTTGAGCCCTCCACCCGCACACGATTGAGCTTCGAAAGTGCTATCAGCAGATTAGGCGGAAAGATAATCGGCTTTACTGATGCTTCCAGTTCGAGTGTTACCAAAGGAGAATCCCTTAATGACACTATCAGGACAGTTAACAATTACTGCGATCTTATCGTCATGAGGCATCCTATAGAGGGTAGTGCGCGCTATGCCAGCGAGATAGCCACGGTACCGGTGGTAAACGCAGGTGACGGGGCAAACCAGCACCCTACCCAGACAATGCTCGACCTTTATTCAATAAGGAAGACCCAGGGCAAACTTGAAAATCTTAACATTTTTCTTGTCGGTGATTTAAAATATGGTCGTACTGTGCATTCATTGCTGATGGCTATGGCCAGATGGAATGCCACCTTCAATTTTATAGCGCCTGAAGATCTTAAGATGCCGGAAGAATATAAGATGTATCTTAAGAACCTGGGCTTGAAATATTATGAGCACACCGACTTCACTGATATTGTGTCTGAAGCAGACATAATCTACATGACCCGCGTACAAAAGGAGAGATTCTCCGATCCGATGGATTATGAAAAGGTAAAGAATGTCTATGTTCTGAGGAATTCAATGTTGAAGAAGACCAAACCGACAATGAGGATTCTCCATCCGCTTCCCAGGGTCAACGAGATTCACACTGATGTTGACTCAAATCCGAAAGCATATTATTTTGAACAAGCCCTTAACGGGGTGTTTACCAGGCAGGCAATATTGGCTTTCCTCCTTGGAATAAAAAAATAAAACCTCAATCTGATGAAAGAACCGAAACAATTAAGTGTCAGCGCCATAGAGAACGGTACAGTTATTGACCACATTCCGGCCAATAATCTTTTCAAGGTTATTCAGATACTGGGACTGGACCATATAGACAATCAGATTACATTCGGAACCAACCTTGAAAGCAAAAGGCTTGGGAAAAAAGCAATCATAAAAATAGCCGACATCTTCTTTGAAGAGCAAGATATTAACAGGATTGCCCTGGTCGCTCCGGATGCCAAACTTAATATCATTAAAGGGTACGAAGTGGTTGAGAAAGCCGTCGTGGAGGTTCCTGACGAGATAGTCGGAATTGCAAAATGTGTTAACCCCAAGTGCATCACCAACTTTGAATCAGTTACTACCAGGTTCAGAGTGGTAGATAAGAAACCTGTTTCACTGAAGTGTCATTACTGTGAAAAAATAACAGACCAGGAACATCTTTCGATAATCTGACGACAGGCCTGGTATTTTACACCCTGCAATACTAAAACTGCAATAAACTGTTGCTGCAGGTATACCTCCCGTGTAACTCTGTGATTATGTTACTTTCCGGTCAGCGTAACCTCTCATATGAGCGCACCAGCAGCTCGTCTTTCAGAATACCCCTGAAAGCAAGATACATAAGAACGGCTGAAACAATCGGAAAAGTGATCTTTAAGCTGAAAAGGACCGTCACTTCATATTTGGCAGCAACATAATATAGATAGAATGCTATCATTATAACCTCCCCCAGCAGCAACAGCAGTGTAAGTACTGAGGCCCGCAGCTGCAATCTTCTCCACTTGAAAAGGAAAAAGGTTATAAATGAAAGAAAAGCAACGATCAGAAGTAAAAAAGTCAATGGAAAAAGACTTTCTGTCTTGTTCCATGCGCCACCTGTAAGCTGATACAATCCATTATACCTGAGTTCGAACTCTCCTCCTTCATTTCCTATAAACGAGACTATTCCGTTAAAAAGAAGCAATACACTCAGGCATACTACCACTGCAATATACAAACTCTGGATTCGCTGGATCATTTTCTTAACTGTTGGTTCACTACAAAGTTAGCCTCTTTTTTTAAGACTCTGATAGTCGAGATAATATAGAATTTTAAGGGAGAGGCTGTTCAAAACAGGATATTCGAACATATTCCTGAGATTGTCCATGTAATCATAAGCGATTAGAGAATCGCTGGAATAGATGGCATTTTTCCAGACAAGGGTCATTTCACTGCCGGGGGCAAATCTCCAGGTATAGACCATATCAATGTTGAATGCGTTGTAGTTACGGTCAGGATTACCTGAATAAGTAACCGGTGAAAGGCTTCCGTTTTCCAGCAACCTAAAAAATAATCCGTCGTAATCTGCTCTTGACCAGTAGTGCCGGAGCCTGAAGGTGAGATATGAATCAGCTGTGAAAATATATTCCGATTGAATCGTCGTAGTGATGGTTGTATTATCTCTCTTGCCAAAAACAATATCATTTGTAACCTGGTCGAATGCTACCCAGCCCATTTCATTGCGGCTGTTAGAGTAATCGAGTTCGAGGCCCATTATCATTCTGGTTGACAACTTTACCTCCTGCTCAATCCTCGATGAAAAACTTCCCTGGTCATACTCAGACCACTTTTTTGCCACCGTAGACCTAAGGTTTATATAATATATCTTGCTCTTGTCAGTGTCTATGGTAAATGTTGCATTCAGCTCCCGGGGACGGTGATAGTAGCGGCCTGTCATCCTCGGCTCATAGTAGTCATCCTCTCCACCTGGTTTATAATTGGCACTCAATCTCACAGACCAGTAATTGCTAAGAATAATCATTGAATTGTAACTAATGGCTGAACCGGTGAAAACCCTTGGTTCATAAAGCTGATTATAACTGAAAGACAGGGAGTTTCTCGTGGTGTATATTTTCCAGAACGGGATATGCGTATTGTATGACAGAGTAACTGAGTTTTCAAATTCATTGTTGCGTCTCAGATATCCCATATCATTAGGATCATAAGTATCGGAAATGGCGCTTATTTTATATTCAGCCCTGAATATTCCTCCTGTTTTTCCGCCAGTCAGCTCATACGTATGTCCGAGGTCAGCGGTGGCACTATCGAAATATTTCTGGCTTATGGCAGCCTTTCCCGAAACAGAATACTTTCTGGTTGAATTCTGAAGCCTGAAATCTGTTGCTGTTACATTCGCCGTATAATAGAACTCGTCCTTTGGGGCGTTTCTCCACACATTGGTGTTGGCAATACTAACAAATGAATTGTTTTTGAGGCTCTGGTCGAGAACCACCATATTGAAATTTGTGAAAGGTTCAGTCCTGAAACTCCTTATCTCTCCGGCAGACAGTTGCTCAATTTCTGCATACATTGGTTTTGTCATAGCGTTGAAGAGACCTATTCCCAGTCCGCCTCTCGTCCTGCCTGACAGTTTGGATGCGTTTATAAGGGCTGACTCCTGGGGGTTGGTAATCAGTTCCTCGTTCTCTCCCACTTGTCCGGCTGCCTGTCCATACAGTTTCGGACGCGTGCCAATTCTTCTCGAATAGAAGATATCGCCTCTCGAAAAAAGCTCTGTTCCCTCCATAAAGAAAGGCCTGCGTTCGTTATACTTTGTCTCGTACGGAGTGAGGTTCAGAACCTGATCATCTGACTGAACCTGTCCAAAATCTGGTATCAGGGTGGCATCAAGGGTAAAACTTTCATTTATACCATACTTAATATCCAATCCTCCATTGTATGTATAGCCTGGCTTTTCTCCATCGTATTTTTCATAATATCCTGACACATATGGAGTAAGGCTCAGTCTGAGGGGAGGTATCAGATTGGAGAGCCCCTTTATTTCACCCAGGTGAGAAAAATTGGTCCCAATCTCCCTGTTGACATAACTCCATGAAGATTCTTCACGGTACCTTCTTATCTCACGCCAGAAATTTATACCCCAGGCCTGCTCCCCGACCCTTGGAAATCTAAGTGCACTGAAAGGAATCTTTATCTCTGCAACCCAGCCTTCATCTGTCACCCTCACTCTGCTGTACCAAACTGCATCCCAGCTCATATCGCCTCTTCCCCACGACTCAGCAGAAGCTTGCCTGGCTTTACTGTCTGACTGCACGCCTGAGGCAGATAAACTGAAAGTTTCACCATTGATGCCGTCATTGAAAGTACTGATTTCAATATTGAACTTATCAGAATTGAGACCGTTGCCGGAATCGCGTTGCCCGAGATGTACGAATATGCTGTCGGGATTAGGGTCATACATCACCGCAGCAAAATAGACTGCTTCATCGTCATACAGTATACGGACTTCTGTGTCAAAGCTTGCCGGCCTGCCGCTGAATGGAGAATATTGTATGAATTTGTCTGCAACAGGGGCTGCCTTCCAGACTTCATCATCAAGATACCCGTCAATTTTTGGCGGCTCTTGTGTTCTGACTGCAATTACAGATTTCCTATCGAAACTTACCCTACTGTCATCCGCTTTGGCAGAAACGTAAAGAATGATTACTAATATTACTGATAATAAGCATCTTATCTTCATCAGGAGTGCCGGAAATGATTTATCTTGTAAGGCCACAAAAATAATATATTGGCCATTATTTATGGCATGCTATTTACACATAAACACGGGTTAACATTATTTAACTATTTGCCTGGCATTATGGTTCTGTGGCTCAGCAATTCACTGTTTCAAACTCAGAAAAATCGAAAGTACCGCATATGCAAGCGCAATAAAAAACAGATTAAGGTTGTCAAATAACGCTGATGTTTATTTAATGACTACCTGTCTTATTAAACAAAAGTCTGTAAAATGAGTTTATAGTGTCAAACGATTTAGTTAACAGTTATTGAATTGACTATATATTTTTATGAAAATCAGTAAAAACAAAATTTAAGAGTATCATAACATGAAGAACTTACTAAGGCCTTTGTTAACAGCACTATCTCTTCTGCTGGTAGCGGGGATCATTATCTATCCTAAAGTGAAGGATAAACTATTCCGGAAAGAAGGACCTGCTTCAATGCAGTCAGCAGGCCCGGGGGCAGGCCCGGGTGGCGGTGGTGGAATGAGAGGTGGCCAGGTTTTAAATGTTTCAGCAATGATTATTACTCCGTCAGTGGTGACAGAATTTATCAACAGTACCGGCACATTGATGCCTGACGAAGAGGTTGAGTTATCTTTTGAAACTTCCGGTAAGATTATCGGCATATTCTTTACAGAAGGCACAAGAGTCGCTAAAGGCGATCTGCTCGCAAAAATCAATGACAGGCATCTGCAGGCGCAATTATTAAAGCTTGAAGCCCAGCAAAAGCTAGCGCAGGAGAAGGAGTTCAGGCAACGCAGTCTCCTCGACCGTGACGCCATAAGCCGGGAGAGCTATGATCAGATAGTTACCGAACTTGAAGCGCTCAATGCCGACATCCTTTTGGTTAAGGCGCGCATAGCTGAAACAGAACTAAGGGCTCCGTTCGATGGCATTATAGGCCTCAGATATCTCAGCGAAGGAAGTTTCGCAACTACAAACACCAAAATAGCCAGACTTGTAAAAACCAGTCCATTAAAGATAGAATTCTCTATACCTGAGAGATATGCAGGAGAGATAACAAGAGGGTACCCGATCACCTTCACTATTGACGGTATCAATAATCCTTTCAGGGCTGAAGTGTATGCTCTTGACCCTAAAATAGATGTAGGAACCAGGACAATTACGGTAAGGGCGATCTATCCTAACCGAAATGAGGAATTGAAACCGGGCCGGTTTGCTGCTATCAATCTGAGGCTTGCAGAAGTAAGAAACGCTATCTCAATACCCTCAGAATCATTAATCCCTGAAATGGAGGGTGAAAAAGTATTCCTGTACCGCTCTGGCAGGGCAATGCCTGTAACCGTTAAGACAGGCTTAAGAACCGAAGCCACGATCCAGATAACTGAAGGCCTTAGTTTTGGAGATACCATTATCACAACCGGCATACTGCAGTTAAGGCAGAGTCTTCCGGTGGTACTGGACAATTTAGTCGTACAAAACCAACAAGAGTAAATAAAAATGAGTCTATCATCAGTCAGTATAAAAAGGCCGGTACTTGCGACAGTATTCTCAATAGTGATACTGCTTTTCGGTTTCATTGGGATGACATTTCTCGGGGTAAGGGAGTTTCCAAGTGTTGATCCGCCAATAATTACGGTGAGCACCTCCTACCCCGGAGCAAATTCTGATGTTATTGAAACCCAGATTACGGAACCCCTTGAGCAATCGATAAACGGTATTCCGGGAATCCGTACCCTTACAAGCGTCAGCCGGCCGGGTGGAAGCAACATTACTGTTGAGTTTGAGCTGAGCGTTGACATGGAAACGGCCGCAAATGATGTGCGCGACAAAGTGTCGCAAGCACAGAGAAGGCTGCCGCGTGATGTCGATCCACCCACAGTGTCGAAAGCAGATGCCGATGCAAGTCCTATAATGTTCATCGCCATCAAAAGCGACCAGCGCTCCTTGCTTGAACTCTCAGAAATAGCCGAACTTACTTTTAAGGAACAGTTGCAAACAATCCCGGGAGTAAGCAGCATTATGATCTGGGGTGAGAAAAGATATGCAATGAGACTATGGCTCGATCCTATCAAAATGGCAGGATACGAGTTGACGCCTCTTGATGTAAGGAATGCAATTACACGTGAAAATATTGAACTGCCGTCAGGCCGGATTGAGGGCAATACTACTGAGTTGTCAATCAGAACCCTGGGTCTTATGAGCACCCCTGCAGAGTTTAATAATCTTATAATTAAACAGACAGGCGATCAGATTGTACGTTTTATGGATATTGGAAGAGCCGAGCTGGGTCCGGAAGATCTGAGAGGAATACTGAAAATAGACGGTATTCCCACAGTGGGCAATGTTATTGTGCCCCAGCCTGGTGCAAATCATATTGATATTGCCGATGAGGTCTATCGCCGTCTGGAGTTTATCAAGAAAGACCTTCCTGAAGATGTTCAGGTAATGATCGGATTTGACAATACCGAGTATATCAGGACGTCAATAAAGGAGGTAAAGAATACAATATTCACTGCATTTTTTCTTGTCGTTTTCATAATATTCTTCTTCCTGCGAAACTGGCGCACTACACTTATACCTATGCTGGTAATTCCTATATCACTTGTAGGATCGTTCTTCATAATGTATATCATGGGCTTCACCATCAATGTACTGACACTCCTCGCATTGGTGCTCGCGATAGGACTTGTTGTCGATGATGCCATTGTAATGATGGAGAATATTTACGTAAAGATAGAGGGAGGACTTAGTCCCTACGAAGCAGGTATAAAGGGTTCCAATGAAATATTCTTTGCCATTGTATCAACTACCATAACGCTGGTCTCTGTTTTTATACCTATTGTATTCCTTCAGGGACAGACAGGAAGGCTTTTCAGGGAGTTCAGTATTGTGATTGCAGGCGCTGTTGTGATATCATCATTTGTTGCCCTGAGTTTTACCCCGATGATATCAACCAAGCTGTTGAGAAAACAAAAAACGACTACATGGTTTTATAAAGCTACCGAAAGGTTTTTTGTCTGGCTGAATGAAACCTACAAAAACTCTCTTGCGGCATTCCTGAGAAGACGCTGGATTGCCGTGGTGATATTGTTTGCAAGTGCAGGTATAACGGTATTGCTATGGGCAAATATACCTGCCGAAATGGCTCCTCTGGAAGACCGTTCACAAATAGCAATAAGCACTGTCACTCCTGAAGGGTCAACATATGAATTCGTGAGGGATTATCTTGAAGATATAGCTAACACTGTTGCTGATGTAGTGCCTGAAAAAGAGAGCATTACAATGATGATAAGAGGCGGCGGGGGTTTTGTCAGGCTTGTGCTTTTAAAACCTGACGACAGAAGCAGAACACAGCAGGAGATTGCAAATCAGCTATCTGCTGAACTAAGGAAGAAAACTAAAGCGGTGGCCAGGGTAACACAGCAGTCAACATTTGGTGGCCGAAGGGGAGGTTTGCCTGTGCAGTACGTTCTGCAGGCTACCAATATAGAGAAGTTAAGAGAGGTGCTTCCCGAATTTATGGCCAGAGTGAATGACAGCCCGGTACTTCAGAGTGCTGATGTAAATCTGAAATTTTCAAAACCCGAACTCCAGATACATATTAACCGCGACAAGGCAAGCAGTCTGGGTGTCTCTACCCAGAACATAGGCACAACCCTTCAACTGGCGCTGAGCGGCCAGAGATTCGGGTATTTCTTTATGAACGGCAAACAATACCAGATACTCGGCGAACTTGCCAGGCAAAACAGGAATACACCCCTGGATCTCAAATCTCTGTATGTTCGCAATAATACCGGCGATATGATACAGTTTGACAACCTGGTATCACTGCAGGAGCAGACTGCCCCGCCACAGTTGTACAGATACAACCGTTTTGTGGCTGCTACCATCTCGGCAGGCCTGGCTCCGGGAATAACAATAAGCGAAGGACTCGAGGAAATGGACCGCATTGCCAGGGATGTTCTTGATGACACCTTCAGAACTGCTCTTGCCGGTGATTCAAAAGACTTCAGAGAGAGTTCATCAAGTCTTATGTTCGCTTTTGTACTTGCCCTAGTTCTTATATTTCTTGTCTTGTCGGCCCAGTTCGAAAGTTTCAGAGATCCTTTTACAGTTATGATGACTGTACCTATGGCTCTTACCGGAGCTTTGCTGTTCATGTGGTACTTTGATATTACCATGAACATTTTCAGCCAGATTGGTATAATAATGCTTATAGGGCTTGTTTCCAAAAACGGAATTCTGATTGTCGAATTTGCCAACCAGAGAAAAAGATCCGGCATGAACAAAATTGAAGCCATAAAGCATTCAGCAGCAGCAAGGTTCAGGCCAATTCTGATGACCAGCCTCTCCACTATCCTGGGCGTTATGCCACTGGCCCTCGGATTTGGCGAAGGCGCTCAGAGCCGAGTTGCCATGGGGGTTGCAGTCGTAGGCGGTCTGACACTCTCTACTCTGCTTACACTCTACGTGGTTCCTGCAATATACACATACATTTCAGGCGAATTAAAACAGGAAAACAATGAAGCATAGAATCACTTCAGCTATTTTATTCATTTTTGCGACAATGCATGTATCAGGACAGGTCTTGTATGACCTGAACAGTTGCATTGAAACGGGTTTGGAGAATAATTATTCAATTACCGTGGCCCGTAACAGGGAGGTGATAACCGAAAATAATTATACCAGGGGAAATGCTGGCTTACTGCCGACAATTGATTTTTCCAGCCGCTTTAACGGAACGGTGAATACAACAGAACAAAGACTGACATCGGGCGATGTCAATATTTCAAGAGGCATTCATAATGCTTCGGCAAGCGGTAATGTAACCCTGGGGTGGTCGGTATTCAGGGGATTCTCTGCTCAAACCACTTATAAAAAACTGGGGGAACTGAGAGACATAGGCGTACTAAGCACGCAGCTGTCCATTGAAAACCTGGTTGCACGTATCGTTGCTGAATACTACTATCTCATACAACAAAAAAGACTATACAACAATCTGAGGTTCGCTCTCGACCTTTCGCGGGAAAGATTGAGAATTGATGAGGCAAGCTATCTTCTCGGAAGGGCTTCCAAGCTTCAACTGCTTCAGTCAAAGGTATATTTCAATGCCGACAGCTCCCGCCTGGCGAGGCAAAGCGAGGTTTTGCGTGCATCTGAAATACGTCTTAATGAGTTAATGTCAGTTGACGACCTTTCTCAGAGAGTTGCAGTTGCTGATACAATGCTTATAATAGACCCTGACCTGGTATTGGACAAACTGCTCGCCGATGCGCTGAATCAAAACACCTCCCTGCAGATTGCATCCCGTAATCAAACAGTATCTCAATATGACTATAAGATTATTTCATCCAGGTCATATCCTTATGTGACACTTTCCTCAGGATACAGCGGTACTCTCAATATGTATGAATCAGGCAGCACATCCAGTCAGCTCACCAACGGGGCAAACTATGGTCTGACAGTCGGTATCAATATGTTTGATGGCTATAACAAACAAAGAGACAGGAAAAATGCCCTCCTGGAAGTTGAGAACCGCGAACTTCAGTATCTTCAGGTAGAGCAGGAACTCAGATCAGATTTGCTCACCATCTATTCAGCATATGCAAACAACCTGAGACTTCTCATGCTTGAAGAGCAGAACCTGGAAACAGCAAAAGAAAATCTGGATATTGCCTTTGAGCGTTATATGCTTGGTAATCTGTCAGGCCTTGACCTCAGGGAGGTACAGAAAAGCCTGCTCGATGCTGAAGAACGACTTCTGTCAGTACAATACCAGACTAAGACCGCCGAAATATCATTGTTGCAGATATCGGGCAGAATAATGGAATACCTCAGGTAAGTATGCTCTCTAGTTTCCTCCCAGAATCAGCGGCAAACCATCTTTGCCACTGCCGATAACAACAACCTTTGAATTTGCAGAGTTGGCAAGCAGAATTGTTGCATCAATACCTTTCTGCTGGAGGATCCTGTCGGTAAGGCTCGCACTGATGATGCTATTATAATTTGAAATACCCTCAGCCTCGATGGTCTTTCTCTCCGCCTCAAGACGCTCCTTTTCGTTTATGAATCTCATAGCCAGAGCCTCCTGTTCGCGTGTAAGCTTGCTCTCAATGGCTTGCTTGATGTCTGTGGGCAGGTTAATAGACCTGATAAGCAGGGCCTTCATTTCAATATTGTTTTTCAGAAGGACCTCCGCAGCCTCCCTGATAATTGTCTGTTCAATCTCATCACGTTTTGTAGAGTATATCTCTTCAGCAGTATAACGTCCGGTAATGCGACGGAATGTTGACCGTATCTCGGGAATTATCAGTGTATTTCTGTATCCTACACCGAAATTCTCATGCAGATATGCTATTCTGTCATAAGCCGGATTATGCCTGATGGTAACATCAATGTTTATCTGTAGTCCGTTTCTGTCAAGAACATCCATGGTCTCTTCGCTTGTCTGTTCCTTAACATCATACCTGTACAACTCATCCCATGGAGCAATTATTTTCAGTCCGGGTTGTACAACCTTGTCCCTCTCAAGCTTTCCCGAGATTGTATGGAACACAATACCCCGCTCGCCAGGTTTTAGTCCGTAAAAGCTCCTTGATATAAAAGCTATCAGAAAAATAGCGCATAGCGCAATTACAGTAATTACAGCAATTTGTCTTGGTTTCATCTCTTATCTGATTTTTTGGTTAATATTATTCATATCTCCGATTTACCCCGATGTACTTTTTTGAATATCACAAGGGGCATGACTCAAAAATAGAGTAAATTTGTGGCTTATACCCCCGCACCAGGTACAAAATCTGTGAATACTGCAGAAATGACGGTGAATCAGGTATAAAAAAACAGATGTAAAGAAATAACTCTATGAAGAAGACGGAACTGATTCTGAACAATGACGGAAGCATTTTTCACCTGCACCTTCTCCCTGACGAGATTGCTAATGATATAATCATTGTCGGAGATCAGGACAGGGTTGAGATGTTTGGTTCCCTCCTCGATACGATCAGGGTCAGAAAGAGTAACAGGGAATTCAACACAATTACAGGAAGCTACAAAGGAAATGAGGTAACAATCATCTCTTCAGGCATAGGCACGGATAATATAGATATCGTGGTGAATGAGCTCGATGCCATTGTGAACATCGACCTGTCAACATCGGAGCCGAGACCTGAGCCCGAATCACTGAATATTGTCAGAATCGGAACATCAGGATCATTGCAGTCGGATATACCTGCAGGTTCAGTTGTACTTACCGAAACAGCAGTAGGGTTTGACGGATTGCTTCATTTCTATTCTGAGTACGATCACCTTCTTGATACGGCGCTAAGTGATGCCATTGTATATTACACTGAATGGCCCGACAACCTGTGTTATCCCTACGCAATCAGGGCAGATCAGTCACTGCTTGAACTATTTGATACAGGGGAGTTCACAAAAGGAATAACCATTTCGGCTCCGGGATTCTATGCACCACAAGGCCGTACCCTGAGACTACATCCTTTCGACGCCGAAGTAAACCAAAAGCTGGCTGAAATTGATTACAGGGGAAGACGAATTGCAAATTATGAAATGGAAAGTTCTGCCATTTATGGCCTTGGAAGGCTTCTGGGTCATCGTACACTTACCCTTTGTGTAATCATAGGCAACAGAGCTACAGGCGATTTTATAAGCGATTATAAGCCACTTCTGATGGACCTTGCAGTGAGAGTAATGGACAAACTTCCATTTTCAGGTGCAACATTGTAAGATTTTTATATTTTTGAAAAGTAACCCACAAAAACCAACCTAATGTCTGACAACGACAAAAACAGTATTAACAAGAGTGATGAAATTGATCTTTTGGATCTTTTCGCCAGAATGGGAAGAACCATTGCCCGCGGTTTCAGAGCTATCGGCAGGGCATTACTATTCATAATTTTTTTCATGCTTAGAAAATGGATATGGCTTTTTCTGAGTGTGGTCGTGGGAATCGGAATCTCCTATGCTATCAAATTCAGCACCGAGAGGCAGTACTCATCTGACATAACCTTCAGGAGCAATGCTGTGCAGAATGCCGATATGATTGCCTACATCAACAAACTCCACACCTTCTGCAAAGAGAGAAACCTTGCAGAACTTGCCTCAGCTCTTGATGTTGACAGTAGTAAAGTAAAATATATCATTGATATTCAGGCTTTTTGGGTAATAGACCTGGGTAATGATGAGATACCTGATTATATTGATTTCAAGAACCGTCATAATGTACAGGACACGGCAAATGTAAGGATGCAGGACCGTTTTGTAATAAGAGTAAAGACATCGGTCCCTCAGGAGTTGACCTCGATCAGGGATGGAATTATCTCTTTCGTTGGCAAAAACGATTTTTTCAGGCAGGAAAATGAGATAAGGCTTGCCCAGAGTGAAATTATCAGGGCAAGGCTCGATTATGAAATAGACCAGCTCGACAGTCTGCAGAAGGTTAAGTATTTTGAAGAGGCGCGACGGCTAATGCCCAAAGAGGGAGGCCAGATGATCTTCCTGCAGGAACAGAGGACCCAACTATTTCATGATGATATAATTGACCTTTTTAGCCGCAGGCAGTATATTGAACGTCAACTGACACTGTTTGCAAATCCTATTACACTGCTCAGTGACTACACACCTCCATCAAGGCCTGATAATGGAGCATTATATTACGGAAAATGGCTGATTCCCATTATCTTCATTCTAACTGTTATATTATTGTTACTGATAGACAACCGCGCCAGGTTGATTGCAACATACAAGAAATACTAAAAGAAAAGGGGAGCCATTATAAGCATGCTCCCCAATCACTATTTAAACTATAATAACTTAAGACTATTCCAAATGCTTCCTGGTTTTTAGTCCCAGAACAATTGAGAATATCACCCCCAGGGATAAAAGAATTGTGATAAGCATAATATTCCCAATATATTGAAAACGAAAAGTTATAATAATCAATACAATATTAAAAGCAATTATCAGAGATGTAACTCTGATATGAGAGCCTGAAAGCTTTAACATTTTATGATGTATGTGGTTATTATCTGCTTTAAATACTGACTTTCCATCCCTTATCCTTATATAAAGTATTCTCAGAGTATCGAATACAGGGACAAATACCAACGCCAGTACCATTGAAGGAGCTGAGTCCATTATAATAAAGGAGGGAGTATTGATTATTTTGTTAACGTCGAGGAAGCGCATAACGAAAACGGATAATAGAAATCCTATAATCATGGAACCGGTATCTCCGAGGAATATCTTATATCTTTTGCTAAACAGATTATAATATACAAAAGCAATCAGCGATCCGGCAAGAGAGAAACACATTACAGAGTAAGAAGTCTGGCCGGCTGCCAGAAACCAGCCTCCGAGGAAGGTCGATGATATTATCCCTACACCTGAGGCCAGTCCATCTATTCCATCGATGAAATTGATACTGTTTATAAGTGCCATAATTACAAATATCGTAACGAGCACGCTTATCAGGTATGGAATACCTTCGGGTAGTTGCGTTCCATAACAGCACTCTATTTTGAAATCACCCGCGAGAACAATCAGTGAAGCTGCAAGTAATTGTCCTATTGCTTTCTTAACAGGTATTAGTGAAACAAGATCGTCCTTTACACCGATAAAGAAGAGAATCAGCATACCAGCTATAATATATTTCAGCTCATAGGCATTTGACAAACTTGTAAACAATACCGAAGAGAGAATTACACCGGCAAATATCATTGTTCCTCCAAGTCTTGGTGTCGGTTTTTCATGTGAAGACCTCAAACCTGGAACATCAAACAATCCTCTAATCCTGGCAACTTTAATAACTGAAGGAATACCAATGAAAGTTATGACAAAAGATGTCAAAAGCCCTGAGACGATTATTAACCATGGAGGCAGATAAACAGATAGAATTTCAGAGTTAATGAACATTGAACAGGTGCTATTATGTTTGCTTCAGTAGATTTATAAAAAAGTAAATATATCTTCTATTCACTCAATATTACAAAAAACCATCAATATTACTTAATATTGGAGTAATAGCCTATCTGGTTGCTTTTTAAATTACCGACCAGCTCAATACAAGCCTAATTGATCTTATAGAGTTGCACAAATTTATTATATATTATCTCATTCTTATACATTGCTTCAACTCTGTTGCGGCCTAACGAACCCATAGTAGTAGCGATTTCTTTATTGTTGAGGAGGTAAAGTATAGCATTAATCAGTGAGTCTGTATTCCTTGGCTCAGTTAACAAACCATTATCTCCGTGTGTAACTGCGTCAGATGCACCTGGTACATTCGATGTAATTACCGGTAATGACATAGACATTGCTTCCAGTACTGATCTTGGAAATCCCTCTCTGTATGTAGGAAGTACAAAAATATCTGAAAGATACAGCAATTCTGTAATCTCATGAATCATCCCCAGATAAACGATGTTCTTGTTTATTAGATACTCCTCTAATTCTGTCTGTGAAATGCATGAAGGGTTGTTTTTATCTAACCATCCCGCAATAACAAATTTCACAGA
Organism: uncultured Rikenellaceae bacterium; assembly: GCA_964568875.1. GTDB lineage: Bacteria > Bacteroidota > Bacteroidia > Bacteroidales > VadinHA17 > SLNP01. Next base: position 147,205 of record CAZMSH010000002.1, read on the forward strand.
TAACCCGCTATCTGAAATCCGTCTAGCGGCTTCAAGGAACTCAAGTATCCCTTTCTCACGGAGGAGCCTTCCTGTAAAGGTCACGACTTTTTGACCATCAGCGTGTTCAATTCTCCTCTTCAGGCTTTTGACGAAATGTGGTTCTGCATTCTTCCTGCTGAATTTTATGCAATCAATACCACTACTTTCAATTAGTCTAAGCCTAGGTCTTATAAAAAGCAGTCGGGAAAGCAGCTTGAAATCAGAACTGTTCTGAACCACTATCTTATGTGCAAACAATAGTGAAATCTGGTATAGGAAAAGAATAGCTACCCTATAAAACAGCGATTTGATTGACCGTGAACTGAAAGCATATCCAAGTCCTGTTATATGGGCGACAACCTGAGTCTTTGACGAAAATGCAAACGCAAGGCATGCTGCAATATTGGGTTGCAGCCTGAATGCATGAACCATATTTATACTAAAGCTCTTCCTCATTCTTTTAAATTGCCTTACGCATATGAACAAACTTATTGGATCAAGGCTGTTCTTCTTTAGTTTATAAGTCTGAACATGGAGCCCACTTTCCCTAACTCTTTCAACAAATGAATCTTCGGGGAGAATCGCCATTACCTCATACCCTAAAGATTTAAGATAATAAGCATACGGTAATCTGAAGTTTAAAAAATCAAGTCCAAAATTCTCGACCAGGCCTATCATCTCTTTACTTATATCTGCCAATCTATGATTCGATTTAATTTCAATGGGTAACTATAACCCTACATGAATAGCGATCTACTTTCATTCCGGAATCAAACGTTACCTCAAGAATGTAGATAGCTGGTAAAAGATCGTCAAATCGAAAATCGATTCTATGCGTTCCTGCACTTGCAATTGACACTCTGGCACTCCGTACAACAACGCCGCTTAATGATAATAGGTTAAATTGAGCTTCACATTTTGAGGAGCACCTTAGGATAATCCGTGATAACTCCGAAACCGGATTTGGGGATATGTAAACTGGTGGTTCGAACTCCTTAAAAACATGTATTGCCAGCCTACTGGTTTCAGATTCACCATATAAATCAGTAGCTCTGATAGTTATATAATTTACTCCAATGTATCTTTGTTCCGGAGAACCTGAGAGGTACAGTATGTTATCCTTCTGGTCAAATGAAATCCATTCCGGACTTTCTAATATCTCGTAGACTATTCTGTCTCCGAATTGGGCATCCCCGTCATTTGTAGCTACATAACTCGTATAAAATGAGTTTACTGAACAATTTTCATTGTCAAGGTAAATACTGGGTTTCCTGTTTGCAAGAGACGATAAGAGGGACAGATAATACTCATGATCAACTCCCAGGTTGTCTTTTACCTTCAGATAAATTCTATTGTATAAGGAATCAAACAGTACCCGTCTGCTTATCTCCTCATCAGGGTAACCTAAGATGCTCAAATCTGCAACATGGTTCAACCATTTAGGCAACTCTTTAATCTCTATCTGCGGGATAAAGAATGATGTATCCTCTTTGAAGTAATATATTGTCGTGTAGAAGTTCATTGGGAGAAGGTTAAGCATGAAAGCGCTGTCTGGTAATACTAACCTGGAACTGGTGAATATATTATGAGCTTCAATCGCTATATATCTTGATGGAAGACTTTCCTGTCCATCAATTGTGCACGCGCTAACCCTGTAAAATGCGAGTGGTTTCTGAGTATCTGAGATTGTCAGATTGAATGCAGCATCACTGCTTGTGCCTATCAGATTTTTTAATGATGGAGAGAATCCACCCGACTCATTAGAACCATATATTTTGAAGAAATCTGGCTTAACACCTTTAGCATTATTATCCCATCTTAGAAAGACTGTATCTCCATCTATTTCATAATATAGTTTTTCAGGCTGCATCACTCCCCTGGGAATAAATGACCATGTTTCGCTCCATTTGCTCCAGGCTCCCCTAGAGTCTTTGGCACGCACTCTCCAGTAATATTCCTCATCTGAGTTTAACCAGCCGACCTCACTAACTTTAAAAGTGTTCAGGTAATCTGGCCTCATCGATGAGGTATAAACATGGAAATTAGGGGACAAAGGAAACTCGATCTCCGGCTGATCAGAAAGGATAAACTCATACTCAGTTATCTGGTCTCCATCCGAATCATAAGATGGCTCCCACGAGAATTTAAAATTGAGACTATCGACTATCTGGCCATTTTTAGGAAATATTGGGGCCATAGAGGAGACAGGGGGTGTATTCTCAAATGATTCCTGCCATTCTAAATGTATCTCTGCCAATGTTTCACCTTCAACATTCTGGTTAGTATAATTCAGAATATTATTCCCCAATCGGAGAGCTGGCAGAAATGCCCTGCTGATCTGGAATGTGTTAGACAAGATCAAAGAATCAATCCCAAGAAAGGAAGAGATATCTGATTTATGTAATGAAAGTCGTAAATAAAAATTGTATGCCATCGGAAGGCTGGTACCATACACTTTATAGTTTAATGCAGATGATATCTCTACCTTACTTTCCTCTCCGTTGCTAATATAATTCGCCACGCCTACTCTGGTCCAGTTCCAGTAGTCATCTGATAAATATATTGTTATTGAATCATTCTCTCCGGAAGAATTCATCCAGAACCTGATTTCCGACTCCAGAACAGGGAAAGGAGATTTTATCGGGATATCAATATAGGCAGAATCCAGGTCAGTATAGATTTTAGCCGTTCCAAGTTCCTTGGAGCCAGCTTTTACGCCTATCAAAAGAACTCCCAATTCTTGAAGAATACTCTCTTCAAAAGAAGTTTCCAGCACAATTTGTCCATTTGCTATAACATCTGTAGTATAAAGATCAGGCACTGTGTAAAATCCATCCCATTGCTGAATATAACTCTCCGACCTATTCCATGAAAATGATATCCACTCTCCTGGTCTCAGATCAAATCTATAATCCGGGATTCTTCCCTCAGTAAAGAGTTTTGGACCGGAAAGCAAATAATACTTTCTGGAAACAAGGCTATTCTTAACCGGATCATATGGCATTATCCTTCCATAGTGTCTGGTTCTGGATATCAGGTATTTATCTTTGACCAGTGTATTAAAACCAACAAGAGTCTTATTATCATAATCAAGGTAGAAGGTTTCCATATCTGCATCAATTACTACTTCCCCATCATTAAGCGACAGGTTTGCAATTGTATGGTGGGGCATAAAAATGCTTTCAGCATGGTAACCTGCATACTTAAGTGCTCTGACTGCATTTCTTGCTACTACGTCACAAGTTCCGTAACCATAGATTACCTGCATATTTATCATATTATATGCATCATAGTTAGGCGGGGCATAATGAATGCGCGAATTCACCAAGGTATTCCAAAGAGTCAGAAGACTATCTTTCAAGGAATTTCTATTTCGGAATATCTCCTGTCCCCAACTGTCAAGACTGTACCAGTTTTTCTTCTCGTTTATAGTAATAATAGGTGAAAGTATAGTTTTTTCCCCAATGTTCTTTAATACCATTCTTCTCATTGGCTCAAAAGCTTTTTTGAACCCCGGATAATCTGGATCACAACCGCCGGGATAGATTAATGAGTGGAGAGTATTTTCTCCATCAAGAAATCCCCCCATGCTGATTGTGTCTGAGTAGTTTGAACTTGCAACAATGAAGTGCTTTTCATGTGTGGTCACAACTTGACCTACTACTGCTGTATGAAAAAAGAGCAAACAGAGGAAAACACAGAGCCAGAAAGGAATGAGCTTTTGCATTATATGCAAACTGAGTTGCACCTATGGATTCTGATTAGTTAACACAACTAATAATTTGGCTTAAACTCTGCATTTTCTGTTCCATATTTCAAGGCATAGTAAGAGCCATATTAGCTTAGCCCTCTTCTCAGGATATATCTTCACTTTATTACTGATCAAATCATTTAGGAACCCCTTTTGAACAAAATTGGCAGAGAAGGTGGCTGCAGCTGGATTAAGATAATCCATCCATAATTCTTTGAGTTCATATTCTATCCATCTTCTCAGGGGCACTTCGAATCCCCTTTTTGGTAACCAGGCATTCTTCCCGGGCAGGTATTTTTCTGCAAGTACCCTAAGAAGATACTTTGTAGTAGTATTCCTGATTTTAAGATTATCACTTAAAGATGGGGCAAACTGCAGAATTTCCCTGCTTAGAAAAGGGGCCCTTGTTTCGAGTGAATTAGCCATTGCTGCAATGTCCATCTTAGTAGTAAGGTGTGTTGAAAACTGATAAACGAAGTCGAGTAACATAATCTTCCTCAAGCCTGACCAATTTGTGGAATTGAGATCTTTCAACTCTGACTCCATTGAGTCAAGTTTGATATCACTTAGGATAAGTGCATTTTCAATTCCATCGAAGTAATCGTAGGTTGAGGCCAAATATGTTGAAAGTGGCTGGCTACCTGAAAGTGAAATAAGACGATACGCAAACTCATACAAGTTTCTTCTGCTTTCCGGCAATGGTAAGAGTCTGCTAATAAATGATGCAAAAGTTTTAAAGACTGAAGAAGTCTTGAAGAGATCAATTTTACTGAAGGGAACATACCTCCTATATCCTCCAAACAGCTCATCGGCACCATCACCATTCAGAATTACCGTCAGATGTTTCTTGGCCTCCCTGCTAACATAAAAAGATGGAATTGCAGAACTGTCAGAGAAAGGTTCACCATAGTTAGACACAATCTTTTCTACATTAGATTTAAGATCGTCGAATGCAATATTTATACTTGTATGCGTTGTACCATATCTTTTTGCTACCATCTCAGCATAAGGAGTCTCATCTACCTGACCGTCGAAAGAAACTGTGAAGGTTTTTATCCCTGGCTTTAACTCAGATGCAATTGCTGTTACAATGCCACTATCAACTCCCCCGCTTAAGAATGTACCCACTTCAAGATCAGAGTTATTAAGTCTCGATTTGACACTTTCTCTCAATAGCATATCTGTTTTATTGACCGCATCTGGCAGTGAAAACAATTCGTTATTTGAATAATAGTCCTTAATGTTCCACCAGCGATTTTGCCTGATGTTATTATCATAAATACAGTATTCTATCCACATGCCTGCTCCCAACTCCCGGAGGTTTTTGTAAGGTGTGGTATTTCCAATGAAACCAAATAGCAAGTATTGATTGAACACGGAATAGTCAGTTTCTGGAGAGACTAAAGCTGCCAAGGAATTTAATTCACTTGAGAAAGCAAATGAGTTTCTATCATGATAATAATATAGCGGCTTTTCCCCTGCTCTGTCTCGTGAAATAAAGATAGTCCCTGTTTGTGAATCGTGTAGTGCAAACGCAAACATCCCATCCAATTCGACTAGCATTTCCCGCCCCAGTTTTTCGTAAAGACAAATCAGAGTTTCAGTATCTGACGCTGTCAGGCAAGTCAATTTATGCTTTCTTCTAAGCTCTAAATGATTATATATCTGACCATTAAACACTAGTGTATACCTGCCGGAGCTCATTGGCTGCTTACCATGGGCACGGTCAAGCACACATAGTCTGCTATGAAACAGATACAGTTCTTCAACGTAATAGCCATTAGACTCATCAGGTCCCCTGTGGATCAATGCTCCTTTTGCAATACCAACTCTGCTGGCATCAATATTCACTCCACCAAGAAATCCACACATAAACTAATATCAGCTTTTAAACAAGTTTTATACAGAATAGAATTTCAGGCGATTGCATCCCGAAGGCGGTGATTATAGTGATCCCTTTCCAAAGAACTGATTCTTCTGTTCCGTCTTGCAATCAAGAAGCGTGAAATGCCTGAAATATAAAATAAAACATTGATAATTAATTTTATATGATTGATTGATTTTAGCTGCAACCATTTTAAAGATCCAATGATCTTTTGCTTTCTGAAATCTGAAACAGCATTACTCGATTTATTAAGTCTGGAGATATAGGTCCAAATCTTGAAAACAGATAATTCCCTATAGAACATAACAGGCTCCGAAATCACCTCAAATCTTGATAGTTCAAAGGAAGACACCCATAAGTGATAATCTTCCGCTCCATCGAATTTACTATTGTAGTGATTACTTCTGAACCAATCAATCTTTCCAGCTACAGTAGGATGAATGAATAGGTTTTTTCTCAGGATAGATTTACCAGTGAAGACTGCGGGCCAGTTCCTGTAGCCGACAACCTGATTTACTTCATTTATCACAACGACGTGAGCACCAATAACGTCAGTCTCAGGATTATCAATAAGATATTGTGTTTGTTTCTCAATACGATTAGTAAACATTATATCATCTGCATCCATCCTGACAAAATATCTTCCTCTAGCCAGCATTATCTGCTGATTTAACCTGTAGGAAATTCCTTTGTTCATTTGATCGGTCACAAGTCTTATTCTTGGATCAATAAAACTCATTATTATACTCACAGAATTGTCTGTTGATCCATCGTCAGTTATTATCAACTCGAAATCTGTAAAAGTCTGGTTAAGTACTGATTGTATACTGAAGCCAATGTATTTCTCAGCATTAAATACTGGTATACCGATTGTTACCAACGGACTTTTATCCATGTCTGAGGGATCAGATCGTCAATTTTAAAACCCAGTTTCCCAATGTACCATTTAAAAGGAGCAATTACCAACTTCTCACTATTGGAGTTAAGGTAAGCCCCCCACCAACTAAATGAGCTATTGGCAATTATGTTATGTTTACAACTGGACATCAGATAGATATCTGCAATATCTTGATATTCAGTATTATGTTCCATAAATTTGGCTGCCGCGCGATCTGGTATCCTCAGATTATCTCTTGCCCATCCCAGATCGTCAGAAAAGACATAAATAACCGGATCTTTCAATCTTGCAGTAATAGTATGTAATGCTTTATAATAATATTCAAGGCCGAGTGAAAAATGTATCGATCTTCTGTTTGGATTCAAGTAATCACCTCGGCGAATGTGTAATGAAACGGAATTTATTTGAGATATCTCAGACTCCAGGCTTGCCGGAATTGAAACTGATTCCTTAAATTTCAAATCCTCTTCAATAATTGATTTGAACTCATCAAAATATCTAAATGACTGCCAGTAACCATCATAACATACTTTATCCTTGTCGACAGAATAGTACGAAAGAGAGGATTCAAGGTGAATATTTCCACCAACTAATGGTATTCTCCCTATTAGCCTTCTTTCAATTCTGGCAAGACATCCTCCTCCCGGGAATAGATAATACTTAGAAATATCCTTCTCAGAGAGCATCTTAATGGATGGAGTAATCTTCACAATAAATAGAGGCCTTTCCTTTTCAACATTCCCTATGTGATAGAAATATATCTCTTTACCAGTAACTATCTCCATCGCTTTCCCAAATGCATACTGAAATAGCTGGTTACCCAGCCCACCCATTAATCTGACTGCTATCATCCCTGAGAGTCTGTTTCTTTTTAATAATCAGATTCTTATATACCAAACCAATCCGGAAACAAATCGTCTCGTAAAGCATTGCATCCTTTTTAGGAGAGATTTGTCTGGATGTTTCGAAAAGAACCGCCCTCCCTGCTTCACCTTGTCAACGATCATTATCTTCATCTGAAATGGAAGTATCCAGCCCTCAGGATAAGCATAACCCGGATCAAGTTCATGGACAACCCGAAGTGCAAAGTATCTGTTAAGATGAGACTCATCATGAAAAATTGCTATAATATTACTTTTCAGGTCGGTGTTAATCCATTCGGCACAGGTTCTGCAAAGCTCAAGAAAAGCCTTCGAGGTTCCTCCAATTAAAGAACCCATAAAGTACCTCATTCTGATATTATTGCGTTCAATATACGCCATTGAAAGCTTATTTCGTTCGTAAGGATACCAGAAGGAGGATCGTCTGAATAATCCAGGATGCAGCACACCCACAAGGTCTTTGCCTGCAGGAGGTATAATTTCATCTTCAACTTTCTGGGTAAAAACCATGTTTGAATTAAAGAAGTATACAAAGTCATAATCTGCAAGATTTGCTGCAATAGAGAGGAACATTTCAAATCGCAGTAATGAATCCATGGGGAACCCTGCATATTTCCGATAAATTACAGTAACATCTTCACCTTCTATTTCTTTTGAGTCAGTAAACACATAGTAATGACGCTCAGCACCGATGTTAAAGTACCTACTGGATGAGGTATAGAAGTCGTTCCAGAACATAGAGTACTTACCTGTACAAATATATAGTACAGCAATTCTTGGTTTTTTCTTTGAACCTGTATTTGTTGACACAACCATTGGAATTATCTCATAAAAATCTGGTGTTACTTATCCATGGAATCTCTTTTCTGGTTGTGTAAATCAGGAATAGATTGCTTAAAATAAATGCTATCAGGCCAGCCAGTGGCAAAGCAAGCAAGAGGTTAACTCTTACCATTAAGAGTGTTACTGTAATTATCACAAGGGCTATTATGCCATCTGCATATGCTCTGTTCCAGGGATTCTTTCCAGCAATGGCAAACTGACCAATAATGATGTTTATTCCTGAAAATACCAGCGTAATAAGTGTTACTCTATAGGGCATAGATGAAACTTCAGCATCCAAACCATATATTGAAAGTATAGGATCCTCAAAAAGGATTCCTGCCAATGCAAAAATTAAGCAAACCGATAATCCGGCAAGAAGACTTAATTTCTTAATGCTTAACTCTTCCGGAGTGCCCAATCGGTTAGCAATAATTGGCAAAGTCACTCTTGATATCTGAACCGGGATGAACTGCATTAATACCAACAGCTGTCTGCAAACGAATACTATACCCAGGGCATATGGACCTCCTTCAGCATCAAACACAAGCTTGTTGGTAATCCAGGTAGTAGGGCTCATAAAAAGGGCGGCAACGAATACTGGAAGTCCAATCTTCATTATCCTGCGTATCAACAGAAAGTTAAATTTAAATACGATCTTAACCTCCAAACGTGCCAGGGCTCTTCTTATAAACCACTGGTTAATTGTCATTCCTATAAAAGATGACAATACATACCCAATCATGACACCTGGAAGACCTTTAAGAATTGCCAGTGGTAGGATAATTAATACTGCAAACAACCCTTTCAGAATGTCTGTCCTAAGCAGATCTCTGTAAGCCTCCAGACCAACCAGAGTACCTGCCTGCATCATATCAAATGTCATACAGGCAAACCATAAGACAATTATGCTCATACTAAAAATCTTACTGGTTTCGGGAATCAAAATATCACTAAACAGTATATCAGAAAATCCTATCGAAATAAGGCTCACAAATACTGTGGAGATTATTATTATCATATATGAATTCCCAATCAGTTGTCCCAGATGATTTGGATATCGTTTTCTGAATCTGGCTGTGAGTGCGGCAGATGAGACATTCTGACCAAGTATGCCAAATGTAATGAGCATGATTACAGTACTCTGAATCAACGCATAATATCCCATATTACTCTCTCCGAGATGCCTTGTTATAAATATAATAGTAACAAAATTCAATCCCTGAGATAGAGCAGAAGAAAGGGTTCCTAATGATAATGCATCAAAGAAACGTCTGTTTCCATTAATATATGAAATCACTAAATTGAAGGAACTCCTAGTATACTGCTTCATTGACACTAACTTTGTCTCTGAAAATAAGGATAATAAAAATCAGGATGGAATTATAGAAGGTGAATTGTCCAAGTACTGAATAGCTGTAGAAAATTGTTGCGTTAAAGAGCAGGGCAAGGTAAAAAACTAACGCTCTTAGAAGAGGATCAATGATTGTTTTTGTTCTGAAAAACTCATCGATCTTTCTATAAATAAAACCGGTAACAAAAAATACGACAATTAATCCGGCCAGCCCAAGATTGAGATAGATTTCACCATAGGTAGGAAAAACCTGGTCTGGTCCTACAGCTCTACCATAAGCCACATTATAGATATATGATCCACTCTTGTCCCTGAAAGAAGTACCCAGAATGGGAACTGTTTCAAGAATTGATGAATGCAATGTAAAAGGGACAGGATCAAATTCTTCTTCGATACGCACCATAGGTGACATAATATGTGGCGAAACAAAATATACTTGAATAAACTCAACAAACTTTTCTGTTCTGTTTAGATCATTAATAATCAAGGCATTCTCCCTCTTTCTGATATTTTGAAACATAAAAAGAAGGACTAAAAACCCAAATGCCCCCAAAGTAAAATCCCTGAAGTTAATTCTGAAATAGATGGGGATACATGCCGCGAGGAATGCCAGAACCGGAAATATCATATTATTTCTGGAAGGGCCGAGAGCTAAAAAAAGTATTATCAGAATAGAAATGAAAGCAATCAGCGCTTTAGTCCATACTCCACCACGTATAGAATTAAGTGTAAACAGGCCAAGCATTATTCCAATGAATGGAATACCATATCTGAAGAGAATTGTTAAATAAACGACAATCTTGCTATTTGATTCCTGAATGGATTGATAGTCCTCTAAAAACATTGAATTTAGATAGCCATTTAGTGACCCGTAGTATCCGTATATTATGAAAATCAGGCATCCAAACAGAAGAAGAAACAGTATGAAGTTATTTCTGAACTTGAATACAGGTCGCTTTGCCACAGTTTCGTTAGTAATGCCACCCCCTATCAGATCCCAACCAAGAATGAATGAAAGAAATGCAATGAATGTAATTGTATGTACCAGAAAAAGATCCTCTGATTCCGGAGCAAAGGGCAACTTCCAGCTTTGTGGTCCAAAAAGCAATATTGATAATGGACAAACCACAAGTCGCATAATAAACACTAAAAGCATTAGATTTTTAGGAGAAATTATTGAAGATTTGTCCACCCAAATTGAGGGAGTTAAAAAGTAGACGGAATAGAATAATACTATACTGAATAATTCATTGAAATATCCAATATCATGATTAAATATCTTGCTGACAACAACATATGTTAACAAGAGAGATGTGAACGCAATTAACCTGATAACAAAATTAGCTGAAATGAATCGAGGAAACTTCATGCAGATTTTACTAATGAGAAATGTAAAACCGTATCTATACCACTATTAAAAGGGTTGATCTGTAATCAGATATTAATTCCCGTGAGTAGATTTTTTATCTTACAGGTTCCCACGCGATCGCCTGGTCAGTCACATCAGGAGAATGCAAGGCAACTAACAATCAGGCAAATCAATATATGCTGCAGATGCGAAAAAAAAGGGGCTCAAGGGCAATATGCCCCATCTGTAGCCTCACTTATCCTGCATCTCCAGATTTCTTACAAACCACTCTACGGTTAGGGGAAGGCCCTCCTCAATCCTGATAAAAGGCTTATATCCAAGCAAGCGCCCGGCTTTTTCAACCGAAGCAAGTGAATGTCTGATATCCCCTGCCCTTTCAGGTCCATAGACCGGTTCAATAGTTAAAACACCCCTGTTAAAACCACCTAAGCTATCCCTTATTATTTCGTACATCCGGTTAAGGGAAGCAGACTCCCCACAGGCAACATTATATACCTGATTCAGAGCTTCTGCATCCTCTGCAAGCGCAGCCAGATGATTGGCATTGACAACATTCTCAACATGCGTGAAATCACGCGATATGGTACCGTCTCCGTTTATTACAGGCCTGTCCCCCCTTAAAAGCTGCAATATGAACTTTGGGATCACAGCAGCATAAGCACCTTCCGGATCCTGCTTCGGACCGTATACATTAAAGTAGCGAAGACCTATTAACTCTATTTCATAGTTCATTGCGAATACTCCGGCAAACAGTTCATCGGCATATTTCGTAACCCCGTATGGAGAAAGCGCTCTGCCTATCTGATCTTCAATCTTTGGCAACGCTACATGATCACCGTAGGTCGAGGAACTTGCTGCGTAAATAAACCTCTTTACTCCGGCATCAACAGAGGCCTTCAGCATCCGCACAAAACCTCCTACATTGACATCTGTCGACGTGACCGGATCTTTCAATGAACGCGGAACCGAGCCCAGTGCTGCCTGATGAAAGACCATTTCAACGCCTCCGACCGACCTCATGCAGTCGTCATAATTTCTGATATCCCCTTCGATGAATCTGAATTCCGGGTGCTCCAGGAATTCCCTTATATTATCCGGCTTGCCTGTGCTGAAATTATCAAGACATACAACCTGATTGCCCGACTCTAGCAAGGAGGCAACAAGATTAGAGCCAATAAAACCGGCTCCGCCGGTAACGAGTACCTTTTTTCCGGATAATCTGCCTCGCATTATTACCTTGTTGCTTTATCGTATTACAAACAGATTGCGAAATTAATTTATTGCCTCAATCCTCCAAATATTTTCAACCCTATTTTTACTCAGGATTGAAGCAATTATTCAACAACTGCAAGTAACATGATGATTACTAAGCAAAATTATAAAAAAAAGCGCAGCAAAAAAGCCGCGCTCTGATAATTGAAAATCCTGGAATTTCAGTCTATTTTCTACTTTGCATAACTGACCGCTCTCGTTTCCCTGATAACTGTTATCTTAACCTGACCGGGGTAGGTCATTTCATTCTGTATCTTACGGGCTATGTCTGTTGACAGCGCCTCAGCCTCCACATCAGTAACTTTCTCTGCACCAACTATTACCCTGAGCTCACGACCGGCCTGTATGGCATAGGTCTTCATAACTCCCGGGTATTGAAGTGCAAGAGATTCAAGCTCCTTCAACCTTTTAATGTAAGACTCAACAACCTCGCGACGGGCCCCGGGCCTTGCTCCCGATATTGCATCACAAACCTGTACTATCGGGGAATAAAGAGAGGTCATCTCTGTCTCGTCATGATGTGAACCAATGGCGTTGCATATTTCAGGTTTCTCCTTGTATTTCTCTGCCAGTTTCATCCCGAAAATTGCATGCGGCAATTCAGGCTCATCATCCGGAACCTTGCCAATGTCGTGCAATAATCCGGCGCGTTTGGCAATTTTAGGATTCAATCCAAGTTCAGAAGCCATAATTGCAGAGAGATTAGCCACTTCACGTGAGTGCTGCAAAAGGTTCTGTCCGTATGAGGAACGGTATTTCATTTTCCCTATCAGTCTGACAAGTTCAGGATGCAGTCCGTGCACACCAAGGTCAATAGTGGTTCTTTTACCAACCTCCATTATCTCTTCCTCGACCTGTTTACGGGTCTTTTCCACTATCTCCTCAATGCGGGCAGGGTGTATCCTGCCATCGGTTACAAGCTGATGCAGGGCAAGTCTGGCAACTTCACGCCTGACCGGATCAAAACCTGAAAGTACAATAGCTTCAGGTGTGTCATCAACTACAATCTCGATCCCTGTCGCAGCCTCCAATGCCCTGATATTACGTCCCTCCCGGCCAATAATACGTCCCTTGATCTCGTCAGAGTCGATATGAAAGACAGTTACCGCATTCTCAATAGCTGTTTCAGTAGCCAGACGCTGTATTGAATTCATAACTATTCTTTTGGCCTCCCTGTTTGCTGTCAGTTTTGCCTCATCAATAATTTCATTCACCAGAGAACCAGCTTCTATGCGAGCCTCCTCCTTCAATGATTCAATAAGCTGGCTCTTGGCCTCTTCACCCGACAGTCCGGATATCACTTCCAGCTTTTCAACCTGCTGTCTGTGCATTCGGGCAAGCTCTTCATTCTTTTTCTCAAGAAGTTCCAGTTGCTGATTAAGATTAGACCTAATTGCATCTGATTCATTGTGCTTACGCTGCAATTCCTCAAGTTTCTGATTAATGCTTAACTCCTTCTGTCTTATCCTGTTCTCTGCCTGGGCAATCCTGCTGTTCTTTTCATTTATCACCTTCTCATGCTCACTCTTGAGCTGAAGGAATTTTTCCTTTGCCTGGAGTATCTTCTCTTTCTTTATAACCTCAGCTTCAGCTTCAGCATCGGCTACTATCTTTTTTCGCCTGCTGCTAAGGAGGGTGGCCCATACCACCCAGGAAAAACCAAAACCTATTACAAAAGCAGAGACGCAAAATACCCAGGTCAGGCCCTCTGTTAAAAATCCAATTGTCATATCTCTATTTTTTTAGAATAAAAAACCCGCAGTGTTTCTCCAACTTTTACAAAACCCCATTTTCACATGGTTGGAACTGCCGGTAATCTTCGAACGTCCACTGTCACGCCTGAGCGTGATCCCACCGAAGCGGGCTGAGGCCTGTTCTTGGGGAACCGAGCCTGGTTCCAGTTTTGATAGTGTTGAGTTTCAAAAATGAATGAAGAAACAATGCGGGCAAACTAGTTTGCTTATGTTAAAGAACGCTTTGCTCTCTTTCAAGCGCTGACTCCAGCTTTTGGTTCAGCTCTTCCAGTATTTTGGGCAGATCGTCATCACCTGACTTCTCTTCCTCATCGATGAGTTGTATCACAAATTGCAGGGCCGCCATCGCCAGAAAATCCTGGGTTTCTTTATCAACATAGCGCTGCTTGTACATCAGCACCTTGTCATTAATCAGCTTAGCTGCCTTTCGAATTTTCTCCTCATCGTCCTTCTCGATCTTCAATGGATAATACCTGTCCGCCACATTGACCCTGATGGAAAGTTTATCATCCATTGTATATTATCTGTTTAAAAGAGCAATACATTTGTCAATTTCCCGCACCAACTCGTTAAGCTTCCTCTTCGCTTCCCGGGCATTCTCTCCTTCGCCCAGAATTGCGCCTGTCAGCTTCACTCGCTCGTAACTTCTTTTTAACTCTTCAAATTCCGATTCCCTGTGCTGCAGACGAATGCTTAATTCATTTACCTCCTTCTGCAATCCGTCGTATCCGGACTTAAGAGTGTTATACTCATCCAACAATTTTGAGATATTCTTGTTCAATAATATAACACCTTCAAGAACCTTCTCCGACATACCAGAAATCTTTAATACAAAAGTAGCGAATTCTTGCATTATTGCCAAAAAACAGAAAAAAATAGTTGCAGGTTAACAGCTTTCAGATAGTTTTGCAGCTTTATTGAAATAAGCAGATTACTACTTAAAACATGTTCAAACGCGCACTACTGTTATCATCGATTCTATTATTTACTTCAATGTCCGGAGACAACCCTGACCGCACTCTTTTTGTTTCACCTGTCAGGATTCCACTTCTTCTATCAGCGAATTTCGCCGAAATCAGATCAGATCATTTTCACTCAGGTATCGATATCAGAACGCAGGGCGTAATCGGACATGAAATTGTGGCTGCTGCATCAGGATATGTATACAGAATATCTGTTTCTCCCGGAGGCTTTGGCAAAGCTCTCTATCTTCGTCACCCTTCAGGTTATTCAACCGTATACGCCCACCTCGACAGGTTCATACCAGAAATTGAAAAATATGTGACTGAACAACAATATGAAAGGCAAAGTTTTTCAGTTAATCTCTTTCCCCCTGCAGGAAAGTTCGAATTCAGGCAGGGTCAGCTTATTGCTTTTTCAGGGAACTCAGGAAGCAGCAGCGGGCCGCACCTCCATTACGAAATAAGAAGATCTGACAGTGAAATACCTCTCGATCCGTTACTTTTCGATTTCGGAGTAAAAGATAACATCAAACCAATTATTGAAAATCTCGCTGTCTATCCGGCCGATGCCTCAACAGCAGTCAACGGAAGCAACCAGGAATTATTACTGCAGACACACGGGAGCCACGGCAATTACTATATCAGAAGCGATCGCCCGATTATCATCAGCGGACCTGCAGGGTTTGGCATACGTACATACGATCTGCTAAATAACAGCTGGAACCGCTGCGGAGTATACTCAATTGAACTGCTAATTGACGGAGAGACATATTATCATTTTGCAATGGACAAATTTTCTTTTGGTGAGACAAGGTACATAAACAGTCACATCGATTTCAGGCGGAAAATAAATGATAATGTAACAATCCAGCAGACCTTTGCAGCACCAAACGACAGGCTTAGCACCTACAGAGTTCTGAAGGATCGTGGTATTTTCGATTTTTGCAGTGATACAACACATACAATTCAGATTGTAGTTACCGATTCACATGAAAACTCTTCGGTTCTGACCTTCAAAGTAAAATCAGAAAATATCATAAGGTCAGAAGAGGCAATAGCTGAACCAAATGGACGGTTACTCCAGTATGACAAACAATACCGGATGTCTGACGGGGACATTTCTGTTTCAATACCTGAAAACTCATTCTACGACAACGTAATATTCTACTTCAGCCGATCTGCTCAACCCGTACACCTCTATTCTGACATATTCACCATAATGGACAGGTTTACGCCCATTCACAATACCTACAAGCTTTCAATAAAACCAAAGGTAATTCCACAGGGATTGAAAGAAAAAATGGCTATAGTATCTCCAGGCGACAATGGAAAAGCTTCTTATGTAGGGGGAGAATGGTCAGGCGAATTCCTTGAGGTTGACACTCGCAGCTTCGGTAAGTTCTCAATTGGAATAGACACCATTCCACCAGTAATAAATACCAATGGATTTAAAAGCGGTATTGACATTACCGGCAGGCGTGAACTGAGGTTCATTATAAGCGATGACTTCTCGGGTATTAAAAATTATGAAGCTTTTATTGATGGCAAATGGGCGCTTTTCGAATATGACGCCAAGAATAATCTGATAACTCATCGTCTGGATTCCGGACGGACCACGAAAGGCTCTGATCACACCCTGCTTATCCGCGTAACTGATAACAGAAATAACGTCAGTGAATTCAGCGCAGATTTCAGGTGGTAAGTCAGGTTGCAGGTTCCAGGTTACAGGTTGTCAATGCCGTGGCCGGTTCTTGTTTTTATCATGCCATATCCGCAATGGTTCACAGTAAGACTTCCTTCACCCTGGCACCCTTTAAAATAATTTAGCCGGATATATTCCTGCCTCGACCATTTTATTGATACTATCAACAACGAATGGTTTATCTTCCCGGTAGGTAACTCCAAACCACTTGCCATCGGTCTCAAGTACCTTTATCGAGATTTCTCCACTCTTAACGTACTTATCTACTGATGTTGGTATATCAAGTTCAGCTGTCGGATCATCAATCCTGGTCTTCAGAAACAGTGTAAATTCATTTTCAAGCAACTCATATATTGAAGGCTTGAATCCCCAGAGATTCATTGACACTATTTCCCTGCCGGTGAATTCCAGGTCTTTATCATCGGGGCCCGGAGCAAAAATACCTTTATCGGTTTTTGAAATTTTACGGGTTTCGACAATACCCTCCAGTAATCCTGTTGCTCCAACACGGCAGACTCCACGGTTCACATGTCCGTGATCTGATAGCGTGTTCCCCATAGGATAGCCAATAAGAGAATAGTTGCTGTCGTCCTTATCGTTAACAAGAAAGTCTTTCAATATTTCAAATGATTCCACCCCGTAATAGTCATCTGCATTTATAACTCCGAATGGTTCATTGATTTTTTCTCTCGTTACCAGAATTGCATGGCTGGTACCCCATGGCTTCGATCTGCCTTCGGGCACCTTATATCCTGTCGGCAGATTATCAAGCTCCTGAAATACATATTCTATTTTAATATGATCTTTCAATCTGTCGATAAAAGCCTCACGGAAAGGTTCTTCAATATCGCGCCTTATGACGAAGACAATCTTTCCAAACCCAGCCCTTATCGCATCATAAATGGAATAATCTATTATAGTTTCGCCCGAAGGGCCTACCTGGTCAAGCTGCTTGAGACCTCCGTAGCGGCTTCCCATCCCGGCCGCCAGTACCATTAAAGTTGGTTTCATATTTGTTGTATTTGGTTTTGCTACAATATTAGGAAAAAAAGACGATCTTTAAATAATTTTGAAGGTTAAGGATAGAGGATTGTGTCAACAAATCTGAAATCGTTAATCGTTAATCGTTAATAGTATATGATAATAGAGGTTTGTATTGATTCGGTAGAGTCTGCGATAAACGCAGAAGCAGGCGGTGCTGACCGTCTAGAGCTATGTGCAGCCCTTGAAATAGGTGGAATTACACCAGGTCCGGGTTTAATCGAATCAGTAATTGCCAACGTGACTATACCTGTCAATGTTATGATCAGGCCCAGAGGCGGCGACTTTCTTTATTCTGACGCTGAATTTGAGGTAATGCGGCGTGATATTGACTTTTCGCGGGAAGCAGGTGCTGCCGGAATTGTGCTGGGCATTCTGATGCCTGACGGAAGTATAGATTTTGACCGTACAGCCTACCTTATAGAATATGCGGCACCAATGCCCGTAACATTTCACAGGGCATTTGATATGACAGCTGACCCATTCCAGGCAGTTGAAGATATTATTTCTGCCGGCACTGCAAGAATCCTTACTTCAGGACAGGGTATAACTGCCTCTGATGGAGCAGTATTGATTGGTGAACTGGTAAAACTTGCTGATGATCGGATAATAATAATGCCAGGGTCAGGGCTAAACGAAGAGAATATTTCAGAAATAGCCCGTATCACAGGCGCCTCAGAATTTCATCTCACCGGCAGGATTGTTACCGAAAGCGGCATGTTATTTCGCAGGCCCGAAGTATCACTCGGGAATCCGGCTATGAGAGACGAAGAATACCTGCTGAAAATAGCTGATACAGAAAGAGTAGCAAAAATTAAGAAACTACTCTCAATCAACTGACTTAAAAATCTTCAGGTCAGCTCGATATATTTGCTCATTTGCTAATTATCACATTACCACATTATCACATAATTTTTCCTATCTTGCCGCCTGTTTCCTTTTTAAAATCATTAGTCTAACAAACAACAAATCAACTATGAAAAGACTGGCGACTTATATCTTCGCGGTATCGGCTGTTTTGCTTGTAACCGCAACCGTTTCCGATGCCTGTACCAACCTGCTTATCACAAAAGGGGCATCAAAAGACGGCTCAACCATGGTAACATATTCAGCCGATTCGCATGTATTGTACGGGGAGCTATACTTCTGGCCTGCCCGCAAATGGCCCGCCGGCTCAACCCTGGATGTTTACGAATGGGATACCGGTAAATTTTTGGGGGAAATCCCACAGGCATCAGAGACATATTCAGTGGTCGGCAATATGAATGAACATCAGCTTGCAATTGGCGAGACCACCTACGGTGGAAGAAGCGAACTTGGTAACAGCCAAGGAATTATCGACTACGGCAGTCTGATATACATTACCCTGCAAAGGGCTAAAACAGCCCGTGAAGCCATCTATACCATAGTGAAACTTACCGATGAATTCGGCTATTACAGCTCAGGAGAGTCTTTCTCAATTGCCGACAAGGATGAGGTATGGATTATGGAATTGATCGGCAAAGGCGAGGGTAAGAAAGGTATCCTCTGGGTGGCGCGCCGCATTCCGGATGGATATATATCAGGACATGCAAATCAGGCAAGGATAACAACTTGGCCGCTGGCTGACGGAAAAACATCAATCACATCAAACGAGATCGATAAGATATTCAATCCGGAAGTTGAAAATGCATATGCCGCCGATGTGATACAGGTAGCACGCGATATGGGATGGTATAACGGCGATGACGTCGATTTCAGCTTCAGCGACACCTATGCACCACTTGATTTTGGTGCAGCCAGGTTCTGCGAGGCAAGAGTCTGGTCGGCTTTCAATAAAGTTAACAGCCAGATGGGCAGGTACCTTAACTACGCTATGGGCTATGATCTGACCGAAAGAATGCCGCTCTGGATCAAACCTGATGAAAAACTCAGTGTCAGGGATGTGATGAATCTTATGCGCGACTACTACCAGAATACACCAATGGATATGACCAAGGATGTCGGGGCCGGTCCTTACGGAAGCACCGTCAGGTGGAGACCAATGCAGTATACTGTTGACGGTGAGGATTATATACAGGAAAGAGCCATATCTACGCAACAGACAGGCTTCTCTTTCGTCTCTCAAAGCCGCAACTGGCTGCCCGACCCCATAGGTGGAATTCTCTGGTTCGGCGTCGATGATACTTACTATACCGTTTATACTCCGATGTATTGCGGTATGACAGAGATACCACATGCATTTGCCGAAGGAAACGGAGATATCATGACTTACAGCGAAACTGCAGCCTTCTGGGTATTCAACCAGGTGACAGATTTTGCATATTCAAGAACCAGGCTTGTTATTGATGACCTGCAATCCAAACAAGATGAACTGGAAGAAGGCTACATATCAGCAATCGCTGAAACAGACAGGCAGGCAGCCGAACTCTACTCAAAGAGCCCGAAGAAAGCTCTGGAATTCATTACCGATTATTCGAAGAACGCCGGTAACCAGACTGTCACAGAATGGAAAGAGCTTTACAAATTCCTGTTCACCAAATATCTTGACGGTAATATTAAAACCCCTGTGCCACTGCCTTATAATCATAAATATGTAAACCCGAAGGTGGTACAGCCCGGATACGGCGATGAATGGAACCGCAGAATTGTAAAAGACACAGGAAACAAGCTAAAAGTAAAGAAGTAATCAACTGCATGAATTACTATACCATTTTTTGAAACCGATTGCTTATTATCAGAAAAATATTTGTACATTTGCGACCGATTTCAGGAAAAGATATATTGATATTAAAATATTGCGTGAGATGAACTTAATGAACGTTATAGAGAAGGAATATGCTGTAGAGGCACAGTTTCCTAAATTCAGGGCAGGTGATACCGTTACCGTGCATTATAAAATAAAGGAGGGAAACAAGGAGCGAATACAGCAGTTCCGCGGTGTTGTTATTCAAAGATCGGGAAGTAAACATACTGAGACTTTTACCGTCCGTAAGATGTCAGGCAACATCGGCGTTGAGAGGATCTTCCCTGTAGCTTCACCCTTCGTTGACAAGATAGAGGTAAATAAGTACGGCAAAGTGCGCAGGGCAAGAATATTCTACCTGAGAAAACTTACCGGTAAAAAAGCCAGAATTAAGGAAAGGATCTTCTAAAAACAGAGTTCAGAAAAATTAAAAGGCTGCCCCGATTACCGAGGCGGCCTTTTTTATGTTACGAGTTGCGTGTTGCGTGTTACAGGGTTCAGGACAAAGAGCTCAATCACCGTTTACCGTTTACCGTTTACGGTTTACCGTCCACCGTCCTTATATTTTCTTCAACAACTCCTCTCTTCTTGCTGCCGCCTCATCCAGCAGCTTCTGAGCCTGGACATCTGCTTCTGCTACAAGCTGATCGGCCTTCCTGTTGGCTTCGTCCCTCAGGGCATCAGCGCTACGGCTGGCAGCAGCCCTCAGGATTGCATTCTTACCTTCAGCCTCCTTAATAATTCTCTGAGCCTGCACCTCTGCCTCCGCCTTCAGCTTTTCAGCCGCGCGTGCTGCCTCATCTCTTATCGCCTGTGCCTTTACCTCAGCCTCTTTCATTATTTTCTCAGCCTGTGCTTCAGCCTCAGCCCTGGCTTTGTCAGTAACTTCAGTTACCGCCTCCCTGACAGTTTCCGTTACCTCTTCCTTAGCCTGCTCCTTAAGAGCTGAAATTGCAGTTGAAGCAGTAGCACCTGTTCCTGTGAAGTCCGGAGATATTTCAGGTCTGAGTGCGGTACCCCCGACTTTCAGATTTAGCCTGATTATGTCGGATGGTGTATATGCAATACCCAGACGTGATGCTTGTGAAACCAGGTTTTCAGCAAGCTCATTGGCAGCAGATCCGAGCTCTGCCCTCGGTATTTCTGTTTTGATATAGTAATTAAGCGTCTGATCGAAACCCTGATCACCGGCTATATTCATCTTTATATTACCAATTCTTGTATCAAATGGAGTAAGGATAACACGGCCATCCCTGATTCTGAAACTTGCCCGCAGGTCGCGAAGTGTATTGGTGTAACCCTCCCCTACCTTTATCACTTCGCGCATCTTGTTAAATGTGGGCATATCAATAAACTGAAGCTCCTTTGACGTCAGAATGCCTTCTCCGAAAACCGTGTTCAACACCGGCATCATATCGCTGCCGAGCAGACTCTCAAATTTCAGGTTCAGGTTAATTGACCCATCGATTCCCTTTGCTGCCGGCGCCAGCTGCTGCACAGAATTAAAGGTTTCAAAGGCCGTCTTGACGAGCATATTGCTAACAGACATCTCTGCACTCATCAACGGTTTCAGCGAATCGCGCGTATCGTAAAGCGCATCCATGTTGATCTCTCCTCCCAGAATATCCATCCCCGTCTCAGAAACCGTCAGAGTCCCTTCACGCACAACCAGGTTCCCGCGTATATTCTCTGGCTTGATGGTTCCGTAAACCAGCTTATCGACCGTTGCCCTGAAGGTAAAGTCAATATTCCCGGGTACCCTTATCAGTACCAGTTCAGCAGTGTCTTCCTCCTCCGATTCAGGCAGCGAGGCCATGATTTCATCGAGGTCAATCATGCGGGAACCAAGGGTCAGGTTGCCCTTGACGGTACCGTCGGAGAAGAGATACGGAATGTAGTTTGAGAGGCTTCCTGCCAACGAAAAATCAGAGTTCTCGCCTACAAGAATGCTGCACTCCCTTAAGTCAGCGGAAGCCGGACTGAAGTCGAAGACTGCCCTGTCTATTTTAACCGCCGGCATATCTGACAACTCAACAACGAAGTTACCCAGGGTCATAGAACCTTCAGCATGGAAATCCTCGTACCTCTCCTGCTCAATCATCGACATCTTTCCAGCCATGCTCACCGAGGTCTCAAGAAAGCCCTTAAGCTCCATATCATCAAGTGGAATGGCATTTGCCAGGGAGCCAAAGTCTATCTTCCCTGCTGCGGTACCCTTTATCG
The DNA here is from genome assembly GCA_964568875.1 of uncultured Rikenellaceae bacterium. Taxonomy (GTDB): domain Bacteria; phylum Bacteroidota; class Bacteroidia; order Bacteroidales; family VadinHA17; genus SLNP01. The sequence goes on from CAZMSH010000002.1 coordinate 169,865, forward strand.
CCGGGTCGCTCATCGGTGTTGTGATATTCATTGCCATTTCAAACGGATTCCCTGCAAGCTCAAAGCTAAAACCCGGCATATCTACAATGGTTTTGTCCATATCGGTGCCGTTGAAGTCCACTTTGAGATCCATATTAATAGCTGTTATCCTTTCAGGCAGATCCGGATAGCTAACCACTCCGTCGCGCACTGCCAGTTTAATAGCCGCATCGGGCATGGTACTGTCAGCGTCACTGTAGGTTCCCTTCAGAGTCCCGCCAAATTCAAAAGTACCGTCAGCACGAAGTCCTTCAAAATCTGTCATGTATATTGCCGGAATCATTGACAGCAACGATTTGAATCCGGTTTTGGGAGTCGAGAATGTGATGTCTGTGTAAATGTCCTCCCCCGGCATTATAACATCACCGGCAAAGTTCAGCAGCAGATCGTTTATTGCGAAGTGATTGTCGCGGAATGCAAATTTCCATTCATCGAGATTTGCATAAATATTGATCTTTGAATCGACAACCGCATTGCGAAGGTATCCTGCTCCGTCATACAACACGTCAACACCGGCAATCTGCAACGCCATCATGAGGTCCGTCTCAGATGCGGTCATATCACCGCTAAGGCTGAAATTGAGGTCGCGCAACTCTGCCGACATATTCATTGCGGCATCATTGTAAAAGATGTTGCCATTGCTTACCTGAAATTTCCGTAACAGTAGTCTCATACCGCCTTCTGAAGGAACGGCCTCAGCAACTTCGAGGGCTTCGGCAGGTTCTTCAGCGACATCAGAAGGCTTCATTATATCCCAGTTTACGGTTCCGTCAGAGAGAACAATGCCGTAAACAACCGGACTGTTGACTATTATCGACTTCACCTCATAGCCTTCGCTGCCGAAGATACTTCTGAGGTTGAAGACCACTGAGAACGACCTGAATCCTGCCAGGGTATCACCTTCGAAACTGTCTATGCCTGTTACATATACATCTTTCAGAGAGAATGACAGGTTGGGAAAGTTTTTGAAGAAACCGAGAGAATAGTCCCCGATTTCGACTTTTGCGTTGACTGTTTCATTTATCTGATTGACTACCATCTCCCTGATCTGCTTTTTGAATAGCACGGGAATGAGTATCATTGCGGCAATAAACAGTACTATAATTGCTGAAACAATGCCGGCGGATATTTTCAGTAGTTTTTTCATACAATACTGCTATTTAAGTATTTACAATTGATAATCTATCTGGTTGACTCTTATTGATAACGCAGATTAAAGTTAATATAATATTAGCCAAATAAAAATAATGCTATATTTGCAGTCGGTTTTTAAATCGTCGCGGTCGTTGATTAACAGGCACAGTGCGAATCATCGTCGCGAAGGTTGAACAGAATGGACCCGTAGCTTAATTGGATAGAGCATCTGACTACGGATCAGAAGGTTGGGGATTCGAGTTCCTCCGGGTTCACGAGCAAATGTAAAAAGCAAAAGAAAGCAAGACGGAAGCGAGCAAAAACAAAAGCTCGCTTTTGCTTTTTGTGCAGCTTCCGGATTGAAAATTGCGAAGCAATTTTGCATTGCCCAGCTATGCCTTTTGTTTTTTCATTTGCAGCTCTGATTTGGAGGATCCGCCGCTGAAAGCGGCAATTCCTCCAAAAAACCTTGCCAGCAAGCCAGATACCTGATTGGCAGGAGGATCCGCCGCTGAAAGCGGCAATTCCTCCGAAAACCTGACCAGCAAACCAGATAACGGATTGGCAGTTGTACCCGCTGCCGGAAATAAAATTGACTTGTATATATACAATTAATAACTTGCTGTTTATAAACGATCCTTTGACAGGTTAAACCAAACTGCATCACAATGAAAACAACTATCTACCCTAAAGAACCGATCCGCTTTGCGAAAAGAGTCTTCCATTATGTAAAAATAATATCACTATTAGTCTTAATCGTTCTCTTCTCAGCACCCAGTGCCCTGAGCCAGATCCCGCAGGGATTTAACTACCAGGCGCTGGCACGGACAGATGTAGGTGAGCCGCTGGCAAACCAGGCACTCCAGGTGAGACTCACAATACAATCCGACAGCCTCGGAGGCACTATATTCTGGAAGGAACTTCACACGGGAGTTCTCACAAATGCCACTGGTGTTTTTTCCCTGATTCTGGGCAAGGGTACAAAACAATCAGGCATAGCAGATTCATTCAGTGATATTGACTGGAACACTACCCCGAAATTCCTGATGACCGAGATCGATCATGGCGGTTGGAAGACAATGGGATCATCAAGGCTCTGGAGTATGCCATATGCCATGACAGCGGGAGAACTCAGCGGTGCAGTCAGAAAGCTTGAGGTGGCAGGTGAGACTAGTTTACTCGATGAAGCCCTGTTCGAGGTTAAGAATAAGAACGGTCAGACTGTTTTTGCAGTCTATAACGAAGGTGTAAGGGTTTATGTCGGTGACGGAGAAAACAAATCCGTAAAGGGAGGCTTTGCCATAGGAAGCATGGAGGAATCGAAACAGGAACCAAGAGATATCTTCATCGTCAACAGCGATTCAGTAAGGATATACCTGCATAACGACCCGTCAGGCAAACCTGTCAAGGGTGGATTTGCCATAGGAAGCATGGAAGAGTCGAAACTTATCCCAAAGGATCTCTTCATAGTTAACCGCGACTCGGTAAGGGTTTACCTTGTTGAAGATCCAGAAGGAAAACCAGTGAAAGGTGGTTTTGCAATCGGAAGCATGGAGGAATCAAAAGGCATCAGGCAGGATTATCTGGTTGTTAATCGCGATAGTGTAAGGGTATATATTGATGAAACACCCTCAAAGCCTGTAAAAGGTGGATTCGCAATCGGAAGCTTTGAGGAGTCTAAAGCAACAGGAAAGAGCTACTTTGATGTTGCAACCGATGTAACCGGTATTATCGATCCTTCAGAAAACAGGATTCTTTGGTATCCTCTGAAAAATGCCTTTCTTACAGGACGCGTACTGATAGAAAGACCCGACAGCGTAGGAGAGAATTCATTTGCAAGTGGCTTCGAATCAAAAGCTACTGGAGCATACTCTCAGGCACTTGGATATCAGGCAATTGCACGAGGCGATTATAGCACATCCATTGGTTATCAATCAATTGCATCAAAGTCCAACTCTTTTGCATTCGGACAATATGCACAATCGAAGAACGAAGAGTCATATGCATTCGGTCGTGGCGCAACGGCAGAAGGATTCAGAAGTTATGCATTCGGCAGCATAGGGGTAGACTCTCTGGGAGTACTAACCGACGTCACCTATGCAGCCGGCAACTATTCATTTGCTATCGGACAGGGTTCTCAGGCTTTGGGACAGGGAGCATTTGCAATAGGTCTGGCGGATACGGCTAGAGGAGACTACTCGTTGGCTCTAGGCTATAAAACAAGCGCAAATCGTGGCTATTCAACTTCATTAGGTTACCATACCCAGGCCGGAGCATACTATGCAACAGCAATGGGAGCATATACCAGGGCTTCCGGAACTTATTCCACCGCAATAGGTTTCTCTACAACTGCTGCGAACGAGTATGCCACCTCCATGGGGTTTCTTACGAGAGCCTATGGTATCTATTCAACCTCTCTTGGATGTTGGACGGAAGCGAGCGGAAGCTCATCCATTGCAATGGGAAATTCAACTACGGCCTCAGGGTCTGCAGCAACAGCGATGGGAAACTGGACAACTGCAAGTGGAAGTAGTTCAACATCGATGGGTAACAACACAACTGCCAGCGGTAGTTATTCAGCAGCCATAGGTGCTTTTGTTACGTCAGCATCGGGATATGAGACTGTAATTGGAAGATATGATTTAACGTATACACCAGCGAGTACTACTGGATGGAACAGTACCGACAGATTATTTGTGCTTGCAAATGGTACCGGTTCAGGAACCAGAAGCAATGCAATGACAGTATTGAAAAACGGGCGTATAGGACTTCAATCTGTAACTGTACCGACATATGCCCTTCATCTGCCTAACAGCATTGCCTCGGGAGTAGGTGTGGCAAGAGCATACGCATGGACAACCTACTCAGACGGAAGAGTCAAAACAGAGAGAAACGTCCTTGATTACGGTCTGGCTGAAGTTATGAAACTGGTGCCTGTCTCTTACATTCACCATAACACGACTTTCAACGGGAATGGTATTGAGATTCAACAGGAAGGAGTAAAGGATATTGGTCTAATTGCCCAGGAAGTTTACAGAATCATACCTGAGGCTGTAATCAGACCAGAAGATGATCATAAGGATCTATGGGGTTTGAACTATAACAAGCTGGTACCTGTATTGACAAAGGCCATCCAGGAGCAGCAGGAGATAATTGAATCGCAAAAGGCCAGAATAGAGTCCCTTGAGGAGAGGCTGGCAATAATTGAAATTTTAATTGCAGGCAAATAATCTTCATATTTTATCAAACCCTGACACAATAATAAAAGCCGGTTCCATGTGACACAGAACCGGCTTTTATATTTAATGAAAAGATTGACTTCTAATACTTCAAGCCTGCTGCTCCCTTTACAACGGGTATTCTAAGCACCGTGCCATCGAGATCGACCGTCAGTTCTGTTCCCGGATCAGGCCAGAGAGTAAAATCCCTGTCGGTAGCCATTATCAGCAATCCTATCTGCTGACCCGCCGGAATCACCTGGTCGTCAGGTTCAAACTCAAATGTCATCTCGTAAAACTGCCCTGGAACCAACGGTTCGCTTTCATGTATCGACTTGTGATTCTGAAGATCAGCCCACCCACGGGTAATGATATTGTCGGTAATTTTAGCATCCCGGGCATTCGACCATGGTAGTGATACAAGCCATACGGTAAGGTTTGCTGCCGGCTTACTGGCCGCAGCCCTGATGGTTATTTCAGGAACCCCTGATATATGTATATCCTCCCCCAGCACAGGTGTCAGGTAGAGAAGCCTGTGCTCCGTCCACTCCGCCTGTGCCAGTGTAGCTCCACTGAATGAATAATTGTCAACCAGAGTCTCCTCCCCCTGTGCCGCTTTCTTTTCCAGGGTCAGGCCTCCAACCTGAGGTGCCCCTTTTGTAAGAAAAAACTCAACATAATCAGCGTCGGGATGAGGATAGTCATTATAAGGCGTAGGATTCTGACGATCATCGCTCTCTCTGACTATCCAGGACTTCGGGTCATTCTCAACACCATTTTCAACACCGAAAAGATAACGGGTAAACCATCTGTTCATCATCTTAAATGGGGGTTCTCCGCCATGCCCACCCTGGTGATAGTATATCTGAAGCGGTACATCCATCTCCTTCAGCACCTCAATAAACCTGTAACTGTGACTCGGAACCACATTCCAGTCGTTGAAGGCATGTGCCATCAGTGTGGCAGCCTTATATCCGTCCATATAGGTCATATAATCCCTCTTTTCCCAGAAATCATTGTAGTCACCTGTAACACGGTCCATTCCATCTGCCATCTCACCGTCCCTGAACGTAGTATTGCAATAGTCGCGTTTGTCCGGATTCGAATGAATGAAGTCATATAGAAAATCGATATCCTCCCCCAGCCAGCCGCCGGGATGACGAACAAGCCCGTTAGACCTGTAATAGTGCCAATAGGAAGTATTCGGAGCCACCGGAATAATAGCCTCAAGTCCTTCAACTCCGGTAGTGGCTGCAGCAAAAGGTATCGTGCCGTTGTATGATGTTCCGGTCATCCCTACCCTGCCTGTCGTCCAGTATGCAACAACCTCCTCAAAACCATCAGGAGTGGTATACCCTTTCGCCCTACCGTTCAACCAGTCAATTACAGCCTTTGGAGCCAGGGCTTCAATCTCTGTTCCTACAGTCGGGCACCCCTGTGACAAGCCTGTGCCGGGTGCCGATGAATGTACAACGATAAATCCGTACGGAACCCATGTTCGTATTTGCGAATTGGAAATAACCGGACGCTGGCCGCGTCTGACAATATCGGGTGCATTAACCCTGGGCTGAGGAACTGTATTTAATTCCTGCCTTACATTCCAGCGGTATGGCACAGCCCCTGAGGCTGTTCCGGCAAAATACGGACTGGACTCAAATATAACTGGTAGCTTCAAACCCTCAGTCTCTGTCTGCTTTGGCCTTGTAACGGATACATGCATTCTGTCTGGCTTGCCGTCACCATCAGAATCAAATTCCGTCACAACCCACAAGTCATGCCTGATCCACTCATCCTGATTTTCAAAGGCAGGAACTTTCTGCGCTTCACCGTCAACTATAACCGGACCTGCCTTCAGTGTATCCTGCACAGCTTTAGTTGTCTGAACCGCCCTCCTTCTCTGGGCTAAACCATCTTGCACCACGGCAACCATTAATACCAGAAACAGCGTAATCAGTTTTACAGTCTTATTCATTTGTATAGTATTATTTATAGTTAAAAGGTTTTCAGGCTCTAAATATAATTACATTTTCTTCATTATCTATCCCATAAGATAGTCTTACCGGCAACTAATCCCCGGTTTCCTTTCTGCGCAAAGCAGAAGGCTCTACAATAATTTAAGTATCTTTACATGTCAATTTATTGATAGACCTCCAATTGAAAATAGAAGTAAAAAACTGTGTTAATATGAAAAGAAATACCATTTTCTTCGGCGTATTATTTCTGGTTGCAGCTATCGCAGTAATCTCGTGTGCAGTTAATCCGGTTACCGGCAAAAAACAGTTAATGCTGATGACAGAAGCCCAGGAAATACAATTGGGCACTGACTACGATCCCCAGGTAATGTCAACCTTCGGTGAATACAAGCACGATGCACTTCTCAGTCTTATTGAGGAGAAAGGTATAGAAATGGGCAGTATTTCCCACCGTCCGGCATTAAAGTACCATTTCAGGATACTTGATTCTCCTGTTATAAATGCTTTTGCCGTTCCGGGAGGGTATATCTATCTGACCCGCGGCATCCTGGCTCATTTTAACAATGAAGCTGAACTTATGGGGGTAATAGGCCACGAAATGGGTCATATCACTGCCAGGCACACTGCAAGCAGGCAATCGAAGCAGCAACTAGGCACTCTTCTGCTCATTGGAGGGATGATAGCATCGGAAGAGTTTCGCAACTATGCAGAATATGCGATGCAGGGAATGCAGTTGCTGTTTCTTAGTTTCAGCCGCACCGATGAGCGTGAAGCTGACAGGCTAGGCGTTGAATACACATCGAAAATAGGATATGATGCCAAAAAGATGGCAGATTTCTACAAAGTATTGGTGAAGATGAATCTGGCAATGAACCAGGGAGGAGTGCCTACCTTTCTTTCGACACATCCCGACCCGGGTGACAGATACAATGCAGTGCTTGAAGATGCAGGAAAATGGCAGGAGAAGCTTGAATTTGAAAACTATACAGTCAATACAGACAGGTATCTCCAGATGATTGACGGAATGGTCTACGGTGAGGATCCCAGGCAGGGATATACTGAAGGATCAGTATTCTATCATCCTGAGCTTAAGTTCAGATTCTCTTTCCCTTCAGGCTGGAAACTTGAAAATTCTCCCATGCAGGTTACAATGGCTCCTGATGACGGAAAGGCAATGATGGTATTTACTTTTGCACAACAAAAAAATCTGGAAGAGGCAGCACAGGAAACAATAACTCAGCTTGGACTTACTCTCATTGAAAGCAGAAAAACCACCATAAATGGTCTGCCTGCAATAACAACCATAGCAAATAATGTATCTCAGAACCAGTCAACCGGAGAGCAGATGAATACCATGGTTATGTCTGCCTTCATAGATTACGGCGGTACCTGTTATGTTTTTCACGGTGTCTCATCCGACACCGACTTTGAAGTCTATTCGAAGCTCTTCGAGTCGTCGGCAGGCAGTTTTGCACGACTAACAGACCAGGCAAAACTCAGTGTGCAACCTGTCAGACTAAAAGTAGTGAGGACACAAACCACATCTGCACTGTCAGAGCAGTTTAGGGCACTGGGCATTCCTCAGGAAAAATATAATGAATTTGCACTGCTCAACAACATGGATCTCACCACTCGTATTGAGGCAGGAACTATGATAAAGATCGCCAGGTAACCTGAGACCGGTATTACAGATGAAGACATCCTGATCTCAACAAATGGTCAGGTTCATCTGTTATATTAATACATCTATCTGAATACTCCATGAGTGATAAAGAAGTAAGGACAATGCCGGTACTTCACATGACGTGTGCATCTTGCGCTGCGAATGTGGAAAAGAATCTTAATACCCAGGATGGCATACTCACTGCAAGTGTTAACCTTGCCACCTCAAGTGTTAAAATTGAGTATGTCCCCGAAAAAGTCAATTTTGAAAAGATAAAAAGTTCACTCCGGGCAGCAGGATACGACATCATGACAGATGAGGACACCGATGCTCAGAGTAATAATATCGATGAGATAAATGCCAGAAACTACAGGAGCCTCAGGTTCCGTACCGCCGGTGCAATACTCCTGGCTTTTCCCGTAGCAGTGATTGGCATGTTCTTCATGGATATGCCTTATGCCAATATCATAATGTGGCTGCTTACAACCCCTGTGGTTATGTGGCTGGGCAACAGGTTTTTCATCAATGCATGGCAACAGGCAAAACACGGCACCGCCACAATGGACACACTCGTGGCTCTCAGCACCGGCGTGGCCTACCTCTTCAGCACCTTCAACACTCTCTTCCCGGAAGTGTGGCACTCGCGCGGTCTACATGCCCATGTCTATTTCGAGGCTGCAGCCGTCATAATAGCCTTTATACTGCTGGGCAGACTATTGGAAGAGAGAGCCAAGGGAAGTACTTCTTCTGCCATCAGAAAGCTGATGGGTATGCAACCAAAACAGGTGATTGTAATTCGCGATGACGGAACCGAGGAGATGATTCCCATCGAGCAGGTGGTTCGCGGAGATGTGATTCTTGTAAAACCAGGCGACAAGATTGCAGTTGACGGTATAGTACTTCGCGGCAGTTCATGGGTAGATGAAAGCATGCTTAGCGGAGAACCTGTACCAGTGATGAAAGAGTCAGGCAGCCAGGTCTTTGCAGGAACCATAAATCAAAAGGGAAGCTTCAGGTTCAGGGCAGAGAAAGTAGGAGCTGAAACAATGCTCGCCCAGATAATTAAAATGGTTCAGGAGGCTCAGGGCAGTAAAGCTCCGGTGCAGAAGCTGGTCGACAAGATTGCTGCCGTATTCGTTCCGGTGGTAATGGGCATAGCTGTTACAGCGTTCATAATATGGCTTATCTTCGGAGGAGAGGAGAGCCTTACACAAGGACTCCTGGCTCTTATCACTGTTCTGGTAATTGCATGTCCCTGTGCACTTGGACTCGCAACACCGACTGCAATTATGGTAGGTATTGGCAAGGGTGCTGAAAAAGGTATCCTTATCAAGGATGCGGTAAGCCTGGAATTTGGGAGAAAGACTGATACCTTGCTTGTTGACAAAACAGGTACTATAACCAAGGGACAGCCTGTAGTTACTGATACCATCTGGCTCAAGGATGAATCATCTCTCAGTCCCGTACTTCTGGCAATAGAGAAGCAGTCAGAACACCCTCTGGCCACAGCTGTGGCCAACTACTATAATAATGTCGAGGCAGCTGGTATTGATAAATTTGAAAGCATAACCGGCAAGGGTGTAATGGCAGAGTACAACGGCGATCGCTTTTTTGCAGGCAGTCTTAAACTACTCGAAGAGAACAATATTTCTGTCGACAAAACACTCGCCGATGCAGCACTTGAATTCAGTCGCCAGGCAAAGAGTGCGGTATGGTTTGCCGGAAGCAGCCAGGCTATTGCAATACTGGCAGTGGCCGACCCTATTAAACCCACCTCAAAGCAGGCATTCAGCATGTTGCATGAAATGGGAATCGATGTTGTAATGGTTACCGGTGATAATGCTGAAACAGCAGCTGCAATAGCAGCAGAAGCAGGCATCAGAAAGTTCAGGGCAGGAATGCTGCCGGCCGACAAATCTGAATATGTGAAAAAACTGCAGAAAGATGGCAGAATCGTTGCCATGGCTGGGGACGGAATTAACGACAGTGCTGCTTTGGCGCAGGCTGATGTGAGCATTGCCATGGGACGGGGAAGCGATATAGCAATGGATGTGGCCAGAATGACAATCGTCTCAGCTGACCTTAGAAAGATTCCTGAAGCAATTAAACTATCTAAGCAGACAGTGGCAACAATAAGACAAAACCTCTTCTGGGCCTTTATATATAATGTTATTGGTATTCCACTGGCTGCAGGAGTTCTCTATCCTTTCACCGGGTTCCTTCTCAACCCCATGATAGCCGGCGCGGCAATGGCATTCAGCAGTGTAAGCGTGGTATTAAACAGCCTCAGGCTGCGCATCCGTAAATAAAAAAAGCGCCGGTAGTCCGGCGCCCTCATATTTATCGCTAGATTTTACAAGTATGCTATTTCCCAGGTCTCAGTGTATGTATAACCTGATCCAGGTTCGTATTCATAAGTAGAACCGTGCTCAATTTTAACAGGCAGGTTCTGCTGATTGTATTCATTTGTAACCGTATAGGTTTCTGTATCAGCCTCCTCATAATAATACTCTGTCTCAGTATAAGATGTCACATTGTTTTTCGAAAGGAAAATGTGAGCCATCTCGCCTGCATGGAAGATGCCCAGACCGGGATACTTCACAAAAGGGTTAACCTTATTGTCATAGGTTGCCTCAACTTTGAAACCAAGAATAAAATCATCAATAGCCTTTATTTCACCTGTTTCTTCAATCTCAATGCCAAAATCACTATCTGATTTACTTGTGAAGGGAGAAGGAAAACCGTTAAAGCTACTTTCCGTCGATTTCCTGCCCCTGCCATAATACTCCATCATGGTGATATTATCATTAGACCAGGTAAAATCAACATACTCTGTCAATACCCAGGCTTCTTCCGACTTGACAACATCCTCATAAAAAACTTCGAGTTTTGTTATCTGATCATCAGTATTCAATGTATAGACATACTTTCGTGACGATGGTTGTTCTGGAGCATAATATTCACGGGCCGTAACAGTGTTGCCTTCCCATGTAAATAAAAAGTAGGTCGCTGAAGGCCTTTTGGTTACATCAACATAATCCTGGTCGACTCTGGTGACTCTTCCCTCACTGTCATACTGAAACTCCATCACATCATAATAGCCTGTCAGTTTAATGAGCTGATCAGAGGAATTATATTCCATGTAAATACTGTCTTTCCAGCTCTCAACTCCTTTATTGCCGAAATCCACATACATCTCTTCTATGGTAAGGTAGTCAATCAGGGGTATATTAATCTCATCCTTGTCCTTTTTACAGGCTGACCCTGCAAATACCAGAATTAATGTAACAATGATTGCAATAAACTTTGTTTTTTTCATAACTTAAGATTTTAAGGTTTACTAATGGTCTCTAACGAATGAGATAATATTTTGTTACATTCTTTCCGTTTTTTAAGGATAAAATGATTCACTATACTGTCGACATACAGTATTCAACCGTAAAAAAAATCCCTTTTTTATTTACCAAAACTAAGCTTGATAGACATCCCTCCGTACCGTATACGGATATTGCGGCTGGTAAGGTCACGAACCGGGAGCTGAACAAACGGTTCAACCAGCATTGAGTGGTTTTCACCCAGAGGGACGGAATAACCGGCAGAGAAATTCGCCAGGCCGAGAAGATCAGCATGACTGAATGATGAATACTCACTCTCAAAGCTCGTTACAGAATAGGTGGTTTCCGGAACATTGTTTCCGGTACTGGAATCGAATCTTATTCCTGTATAGGCATTGTTAAAACTACCCGAATAACTCTGCCTCAGATATACCATGGTTGACAAACCGGTAGAAAAGAACAGTGAGGATTTACCTCTGCGCCATAATGATACGACAACATTAACCGGCAGTTCCAATGCGAGCACATCCATTCTGGCCTGATAAGAATCTATTAATCCCGTCATAACATTGTTAGAGGGAGCAGCATATCCCAATGCAGATTTTACATTACTGCTCTCTAAACCTGATGACTGTTTAGCTAATGCCAGGCCGGGCCTTACAGAGATGCGACCTGTTAACCTGTGTTCGAGATAGAACCCCATTGCTACTCCGGGTGAACTTGCAATTGCATTATCAACCTGGGCGACCATGCCAGATACTCCTGCCATCAGACTGGTTCGTTCCTCATCAGCAACACCATGGTTATCTTCTGACATGATACCCGATCCAACGGGTGCTTCTCCAGCAAGCCGGTGATTGTCCAGCCTGTTCTGGCTTATCACGTGCCCTAACCTGAAGTATCCTTTAAGCGGACTTCCATAAGGTTGAGGGTTATCTCCTGAAAATGTATGCTTACCTTGACGAATGTCTGTGGCGGAAGCATCCTTACCTTCTGTCAGAACCGGCTTTGCCTCCGTCCTGCTCTCATCAATTGTCAGCAAACCTCTGTATTTTTCCTCACTGACCTCACTTATTTCACTAATCTCAACGGGTTCACCTGCAATGATTGCTTCGGCTTCTCCGGTTGCATCTGGTTTGCTAATCAGAGATTCGTCCGACGAAGCTATTCTTTCTGACGGCCCATATACCGATAGAAATCTGATTGTCAGGAGTGAAGCAAGGCCAATCACAACTGCAATTGATGCTGCCTTTGCCCACAGGGGTATTAACAGCGCTCTTCTTCGCTTTTGAATATGAGTCTTCAAAAAAGCATCCCATCCCTCATCTGCAAGATGACCGGCATCGTAGTGCCTGAAAGTCTCAGTCACCTGCTTCCTGAATTTATCATCAAACCCTTCCATGGTCTTTTCTTGCAGTTACATAAGTTCTTCGGTACAGCTCCCTTAACATCTGTTTGGCTCTGGTGAGGTTTGACCTTGATGCAGAGGCTGATATTCCCAGCATCTCTCCTATTTCATGGTGCGAGTATCCCTCTATTTCATAAAGATTGAATGTTAGTCTGTAATTATCCGGCAGGTGACTGAAAAGCTCAAGTATCTCCCCGGCAGACAATTCGGCATCAATATCAGGTTCGCGCTGCTCTTCTTTGCTTAAACAGTCTTCTGACAGCGTCGTCAGGGTCTCATTGTATCGCACCCTCGATCTGTACCTGTCAATGGCTGTGTTTACCACTATCCTCGAGTACCATGATGCAAACGGCCTTTCATCATCATATTCTGAAAGATTGTCAAGCACCTTCATATAGCTGTCATTCACAATATCCATAGCCTCATTCCTGTCATCGGCGTATCTTAAACTTATTGACATTGCCAGAGAAAAGTAGCGCTTATAGAGGAGCTCACGATAGTAAAGATCCCCTCTGCGGCAACCCTCTGTCAACTCTCTGTCACTATATTTCTGAACCCCAAGCCGGCCTTTGCCCATTTGTCAGAATTATGAATTATGCTTTTCAAAATAACTCAATCCTGACGATTTTATGACAGACCCGCCCTTTTTTATTATTCCTATCTGAATATAAATCCAAACTGCACCTCAATCCGGTTAAAGTTCATCACATACTCTCTGTGCGAATCAGGACCATACCAGTAATTATATCTCTTTACCAGTCTCTGAAATCTGTATCCGGCACCTATGGTGACTGCGTTGGATCTCCATGAATACAGAGCCAGTGCTGCTCCTGCATTCAACATTATACCCCCATCATATACCGGATAGTAGCCGTACAGGTAGTCTTCATCCTCTTCCCTGCTTACAAGGGGAATTCCATATCCACCCTTAACCCATACATAGGGAGACACCCTGGCATTCAGGGGATTATAGCGCATTTCAGCATATACAGGCATAACAGCACACTCAAGGTTTTCCAATCCTGTTCCAAACCCTAAACTGATTCCGTTTTCAAACCGGTACCCGTTTATCAGGTTGACGCTGATACTCTTTACCCCTGAATCCTCAATCTGTCCTGCCAGAACTCCTGAGGTAAGATGGATAAAATACCCCTTCTGCGGATTTTTACTTATGACAGATCTCCTGCCCGTTTCAATTACTGCAATATCATCTTTGCTGACTGATATAATAGCAGGCGAAGTTACCTTCATTAAAACTTTGCCAGCAGAGTCTGCTATTATTCTTCCAGTTACGTACGATCCGCCCTTCAGGACAAGAGTAGTTTTACCTCTGCCCTGGCTCGAAACAGTACTGGTGAATGCCAGGCATGCTGCCAGGAGGACAATCCTGACAGCATGTACCGGCAAACCTCTATGAAAGTTGCTGACTGACATTATATCACTCTTCTTTATTTCCTGCGTTACTTTTTATCCTCAACAATAACTATGTGACTTAACTGAACTATATTGTCAGGATCGCTGTAATCGTACTGATATATTCCCTCTGCACCTACCAGCATGAGTATACCATTCATTGGAATAACGTCAAAGGTGTCAAAATCAGGATAGTGAGCCACCTGACTGGTAAGTATTGCCAGCGGGTCAGACTTATCGTATATCTTGAGACCCGCTTTTCCATCACATATAAACAACAGATCACCGTCAACTCCCAGACCATGCGGATTGAACATCGGATAGGACTTTACCAGGTAAGGATGAGATAGTGATGAAATGTCTATTACCTCAAGCAGGTTCTGAACTCCGTTGCATCTGTTCCCGGTACGCAAGGTAACGTATGCATACCGGCCATCGGCAACCACCGGATCGCAGGCTGTAATATGATCATATTGAGACACATATACCGGTTTTGATGCGTTAACCACATCATAAATCAGCATACCGGTTGTGGTTCCGACAAATAGATTTTCCTCTAGTTTGAAGAGAGTTTCCATTGTACGGGGTACCGTAATGCTGTCGACAACACTCATCTTATCTGCCTTTTCTACATCCACGGTCTTCAGGAGCCATGGCTGGGAGATGAGATAAAGATAATCGCTGTTAAGCATGAATCTTGCCATAGAGCCACCGGTTCCGGAACCTGACGACCAGTTTCCGCGAGTTTCCGCAGTTGCTGTAAATGTTAAAATTCCACGGTATAACCAGCCATCCCACATCTTTCCCGGCTCACGTTCCTCAGTGATTGTCTCTACTTTCCAGTCAATTATGACTCCCTGGGTATTGTCAACCATGGCATACGGGTACCATCTGTCCCCCTCGGGCACTACCTCAGGGAAGATGTTTTCCAGTCTTCCCACCTCCTTTGGATTGTTTATATCGGATATGTCTATTGAAACCAGGTCGATGTAGCTGTCAGCGTACAGAGTATTACCCTTTATGGCCATGTCAACGTTACCCAGTATCTCGTAGAAAGCTACTTTCACGGGATTGGATGGATCGGAGTTGTCGATGACATGGATCCCTTTACCAACTTCATTTACAAACAGGTAGCCATCCTTGAAATAGATCTTGCCCGGCAGGGTAATATCTACAGGATCGCTCTTCTGAAAACTGTTCCGGAAGTCGGTAAACGACATATAAACAGGCACATTGGCCTCGTAGGTTATACGTTCTATTGTTTTGTCTGTGCATCCGTTAATTATAGCAGCCAGTATGAGGCAAACGGATGCTGTCTTCATTAAGGTTTTCATATATCTGTGAATTATGAAAAATTGTTCAGACTTGATATCTTATTGGCTAAGCGGATTTAACACCTGACCGATGAATAGTATGGTATTGGTTGTACGTTCACGTATTGCGAATATGAACGATTTATCAATGATAAACTGTCTGGGCTGTGGCGGCATGCTTGTCAGTTCAATGCCAATGGTAGTTACTGCAGCGGCCTCGGTTCCTTTCTCATCAACCTCAACAAATGTGTTTTGCTTTACGAAACTTACAAATATATCTGCATCTGAAATACCAGAAAGATCGGCAGTAAAAGGGATGAATGCATCAATCATGCCCATAGACTTAAGCTGATCATTAAGAACCTTTTCGTACGAAAATTTGAATTTGGGCATATAAACGTCATTCTTGCCATATTCATCAAAATTGTCAAGAGAAGATGTTATGCTTTTCCAGACATCGCTGTCAAAGCCGGAGTTGAAATTCGAGACACCCTGATCAGGCACAATAACAACCATCGTAAAGTTTGTCCTGCCATAAGGCATCTCTATAGCCTTATACGAGCTTCCGGTTATAGTTTTGGATCCAATTTCGCCATTCATTGTCGGCACATTCACCTGGTTTCCTCCATCAGGATAGAACACCCTGTCAGTAGTAAGAGACTTGTCAAACTGATAACTCCAGTCACCTTTGAAATAAAGAGCATTCATGATAAACATAACCGCCTCTGATGATATTTCGTTGAGGACTTTTGGGATCTTTCCCTTCGTGTTTTCCCCTGCCCAGTTGTTAATAACCGTAAGCGCCTGCGGAAGATGAAAGTCGAGGCCCTGAACAGTCGCCTTGAAATCATTTTTCATAGTATTTAAAAAAGGTGGCTTGACGGCAAAACCGTTTCTGTAGAAAATTGCGTTTGCGAGCGCAAGGGTAACTTTTGTATCGACAGTCAGAAGTTGCGCTACAAGACTGTTATATAGTTCATTTATACCTTCAATTGTAATCTCCTCAGGATAATTAAGCGTAGACTTAAGCTGTTCATAGGTATCCCCGCCGCAACCGTTGAGAAGCATCGTCAATGCCGTACTGGCGCTAAGAGGTGACAACATAAGGTTCTTTGTCTCCTCAGAGGCCACTTTGGTAAACAGATCAATACCAAAGCCGTTACTGCTTTCAATTAACTGTGGCGCCTGAGCTGGAAGTTCGAGGATTTTTGGAGTAAGGTCAGGTTCAGTGTCGCTCTTCTTGCAACTCTGCATTGCTGTCAGAAGAAGCATGCTCATAAGTACTATTAGTGCTTTTTTCATAATTTTCTGTTTTTTCATAATTATAGATAAAACCCTCATGGAGTGTAGTTTACATTATGTTTATTAAGAATTATTACGTAATGAATACAAAAGCGTTCGTGTGGATTATAAGATAGAGTCTGGTGTTCCATTCAATTATCTGTCACTAATAACAATGACCATAAATTCGTATCAGTTATTATATAGCTAATACGAATCCAATCACCAAAGTGCTGCAATAAACATCAGTTATTTTTATAAAAAAGCTGCGTGATTCTGATGTATTGAATTTTAGCGGTAACACCGGTGGTATAAATAATAGAATTTTATATGTTTGCCTCTTCAAAAATGACAAGCAGTATAAATTAACTTGCTATAATATGAGTGGAACCGCTTCGGGCCTGAAGCAGAACAAAATTTTGGTAAGGAAGGCATCGGGAGAGGAAGAGCCCTTTGCTCCCCTTAAGCTCGAAAGTTCTCTTCGTAATGCAGGAGCAGGTGATGATATTATATCCGAGATCATCGCCGATATAAGCGAGTGGATATATAACGGCGTTACAACAAAAAAGATATACTCCAGGGCATTCCAGTTATTAAAGCGTATCCGCAATGTCACGGCAATAAGGTATAAGCTAAAACAGGCGATGTTTGAACTTGGTCCTACAGGCTATCCCTTTGAGCACTTTATAGGAGAGCTGTTCAGAATTCAGGGTTTTGACGTACTGGTAGGTCAGACACTGGAAGGACAATGCGTTACACATGAGATGGATGTAATCGCAACAAAAGATCATCACCAGAATTTAGTTGAATGTAAATTCAGGCAAGACCAGGGAAAAATCACTACGGTGCAGACTCCGCTGTATGTAAAATCACGCATAGATGACATTATCTCAAGATATTCAAAGGAGGAAATGTATGTAGGCTATACCTTCACCGGCTGGGTGGTAACAAATACAAGGTTCTCTTCCGACTCTGTCAGTTATGCGGAGTGTATCGGACTGCGCCTCCTGGGGTGGGATTACCCTGCCGGAGAGGGACTAAAACATTTAATCGAAAAGGAAAGACTTTATCCTGTTACAGCGCTAACCCGCATAACGAAGAGAGAAAAGCAAATTTTACTGGAAAATGGTATCGTGACCTGCCGGCAGCTTTTTGAAAACCCATCAGTACTCGACTCAATAGATTTCAACCAGAAAAAATCAACATCACTGATAAAGGAGCTGAATGATATTCTTAGTCTGTAGGGTGGTGAAAGGGTATCGGGTATCGGGTATCAGGCGCAGACGAAGCAAGTCCCGTACCGAAGGTCGGGAGCGCAGGAGAAGCAAAGCGAAGTCCCGTACCGAAGGTCGGGAGCGCAGGAGAAGCAACGCGGAGTCCCGTACCAAAGATCGGGAGTAATGGTAAATGGAAGAACAAAACAACAATATTTAATAAATGATCAATAATGAAAAGAAACATCCTAATCTTAACAATCGCTGCTTTAATGTTTTCATGCAGTAACAGACAGTCTGAAATATTTGAATGGAAAGGTCCCGGCCGCACCGGTGTCTATAATGAAACAAACCTGCTCAAGGAGTGGCCTGAGGACGGTCCTGCTGAATTGTGGTCAATCGACGGAATTGGAAACGGATACGGGTCACCGGTCATTGCTGAGAAGCATTTATTTGTCACGGGAGAGATCGACTCAATGGCTGTGCTCTGGTGTTTTGACCTTAAAGGCACAAAGGTATGGCAGACCACTCTGGGAAGGGAATGGATGAGAAGCTATCCCGGCGGCCGTGATGCCCCAACGGTTGTCGGCGATCTAGTTTATATAGGCACCGGTCTCGGAGACCTCTACTGCGTTGAGAGAAGTAACGGTGAAATTCGCTGGGTCAGGAGACTCAACGAGGATTTCAATGGTGTGCTACCGCTCCATGGTTATACTGAAGCGCCTCTGGTTGATGGTGACAGGGTGTTCTGGACACCGGGAGGCAAGGAAAACAATGTGGTTGCGCTAAACCGTTTTACCGGTGACCTTATCTGGTCAAATGCCGGTTTCGGTGAACCACAAGGATATAATCAGCCGAAATTGATAAGCCTGCCTTCACGTAATATTCTGGTTACCTTTTCATCATACCACCTGATGGGATTTGACACCGGAACTGGTGAATTACTATGGAATCATGAACAGGACAATCTGACCCCTGAAGAACGCAAGCCTGGGTATGGTGACACCCATTCTAATACCGTTCTTTTTGAAGACGGACATATATGGTATGTGGCAGGTGACGGGAACGGAGCTGTAAAGCTTAAGCTCTCGGACGACGGCACTTCAATTACCGAAATATGGCGAAACAAGAACCTGAATGGTTATATGGGTGGAATTGTGAAGCTTGGTGATTTCATCTATGGTGATGTGCAAAGGCCCCCGGGACTGCGTTCCATAAGTGCCATGACAGGTGAACTGATCGACTCACTGCGTAATGGTGACGGTGCAGTGATAGCATCTGATGGTATGCTGTACTACTACACAACAAGGGGTGTGGTTCATCTTATAGAGCCCGATAATGGCAAACTGAAAGAGATAAGTTCATTCAGGATCACCAGGGGAACAAAAGAGCACTTTATGCATCCTGTGATCAACAGAGGTGTGCTTTACATACGTCGCGGGAACAGTTTAATGGCATTTGATATCCGCAACCAGACAAAGGTTTGATGCCTGATTATTGTGGTAAGTCATGGTAAAAGCCTGCCGCTTTATATAAGCGACATACTTCGTCCATTGATCCTTTCTGTCGGGAAAGCAATTTTTTTTCGGCCCCTTAACGGTATCAGAATATCAGGGCCCATAAAATGCCTGACAACCCGATTGCAGTAAGAGTATATACTATCTTTACCGGCATACGGTCGTTGTTTTCCATTGTCTTTCCAAATATCCAGAATACAAATGGATGGACCAGAAATGGCATGGCAAATACAAAAGCTATCATTCCTGAAGCCTGGTCACCAAACATACCACCCTGTATTGCAGCAAAAAGTCCGAAATGTGATATAGCTGATGAGTTTGCCATTACTGCTTCACCAAGAGGCATTCCTGAAGCTGTAAGTATTATAAAACCACCGAATACCGCTGTTAACTGCCAGCCAATAGAGAAAAGCATGAGTCCCCTGATCTCCCTGTCACCGATATTTCCTGCAGTTCTCAGGATTCTCAGAGACCAGAAAGTAAAAATAATACCTGCTCCTGCCACCGGCAGTGCCCATGCCATCAATAATCCGCCGGCATCAACACTTGCAGCCAGTATCGAAAAGACAAAGATATGACCTATAAAGGGTATATTGATCATAATGGGGGCCCTGACAGCCGGTTCCAGTCCGAAATCACCGGCGGTGCAGGCACCGGTAAGTCCGGAATGTGAAAGCGATCCCGCCATACCGGGTGCCAGGTTCCTGATACGGTTGGCGCGACCGAACCATATTAGCAGAGAGAGGCCGCCGAACATCCATAGTAACTGACCGAAAAAACCGAATGAAAGTACTGCTGTCATACCTTCCAGTCCGAAGGCTTCAAATATGCGTGATCCTCCAACCATGAAGTTGGCGGCAAGCACAACAGGTATGCCTGCAAACAACAAAGAACGTATTGTCGGTCCGAATCGCCAGTTTGAGAAAATCATGCCAAGGGTTACAGATAGTATCATAGCAAAGAATATTTCCGGCAGGGCTATCAATGGGCGAACCCACCCTGCAATGTAATAGGCAAGCAATAAAACCGAGAGGATGACAGCTGTCTCAACGATACCTTTCCTGATATACAAACTACGGTTTGTAATTTTCGCCCTGTAATCAATGAGTATTATTGAAACCACCAGGCCCAGATACCCCAAAATCGGATAGAACTGATCAAGGGGCTCTCCTGTGGTATGCCCCACAATTGCCCTCTTAAGCGATTCGATACCGATAAGTATGAAGAAGGCCCTTATAAGAAACATAAACTGAGTGAACTTCGTGCCAAGGAATATCTCATCGGTTGACTGAGTAACCAGATCCTCAGTATTTATCACTTTGTGGCTGATTATTTTACGAATCTCCTGCCCTCCTACAAAAAATGATGCAGCCAGAGCTGTTATGGTTACCTTGCTTGCAAGGTCGACTATCGGGAACTCAGGCAGACCGGGAGTCGCCATTCCGGTCCTTACCAGAATCATACCCATAACAAGACCAAAGACTACAATTATTAATATAGGTGAATACCTGGTACCAGCTACAAATGTCCTTGACACCAGAACCATGGATATTACCATGAGAAAGGTAAGCCAGAACTGATTCAGAATATGGGCGTTTGCCAGCTGACTTGCTAATTGATCCATCGTTACTTTTTTAAGTTGATTTGCCTTTTTAACTTAGTATTTCAAGCCTGCAAAAATATGAAGAGCCCGATTCATTTAAGCTGCGATTTATCATTTGACAGCTGATACATGAGAACATTTCAGAGGTAAATACTCAATGACAACAGCAAGATGACTTACAATTAGCTTTTCATCTGCCACTACGGTTCGTTCACAGTCTGCTTCTGCCCTTTCAGCAATAAGTTTTGGCTGAATAGGGAAATTCTTTGTAACCTTGCATGAAATACCAAAAACATCATTACAATGATACTTACAACTACTTTCACGGTTCCCGGAAGGGAGATTTCTGAAATACTCGGCATAGCGCGCGGCAGCACCGTAAGAGCACGCAATGTAGGAAGGGATATAGTAGCCGGTCTCAAGAACATCGTAGGCGGTGAAATTGAGGAATATACACAACTTCAGGCTCATTCACGTGAACAGGCTATGCAAAGAATGGTTGACGATGCCAGAAAGATGGGTGCAGATGCAATCATAGGCATCAATATGTCAACCTCAATGGTTACCCAGGGCGCAGCTGAAATACTAGCATTTGGCACTGCTGTAAGACTGAAATAAGATGAATATCCTGCTACTGATAGCCATGATAATCTTCTTCCTGTCGTTCGTGGGAGGCCTCGCTGTATTGGTAATACTGATAATCGACCGGGTCAACAAAAGGGACAAAGAAACCTTTGAAAGGCGTAAGTATTGATGATCCTTCAGTACTAAATTATTACTTCGCGACCAAAGGGTGATAATCGTACGATTTACGATTGCTCCCGCTGGTCGCGAGCTCGGCCGGGACCTCGGTTTGCGGTTTAAGATCTGCGGTTTGCGGTCAGTGATATGCGATATCTGAAATCTGAAATCAGAGATCAGAAATTAAAAATCCTCAGATTTTTACGACTCCGATGCCTGGCCGGTCATTCAGGGTAATTTTGCCGCCGACAACAGTTACACCGTCAAAAATATCATTATCAATCAGCAGGTTACCATCAAGATCGGCAAAGTCAACCATCGGTGATAATTGAGCTGCTGCTGATATGGCACACGATGTTTCAGTCATACAGCCCATCATAACACTCATTCCCATCATCCTTCCGGTGTTCATCATGGCGTGTGCAGCCCTCATTCCTCCGCATTTCATAAGCTTGATGTTTATACCGGAATAGTAACCCTTCAGTCCGAGCAGGTCTTTTGGCGTTTGCAACGCCTCATCGGCAACAATTGGCAGCGGACTCCTCTCCGTCAGCCACCCGTGACTTTCAAGATCAGTTTTACTCATAGGCTGCTCTACGAAAACCACGTTCCTTTCATTGAGCCAGTGTATCATTTCCAGGGCATGCTCACGGCTTTTCCATCCCTGGTTAACGTCCACGCATATCGGCTTGTCCGAGACGCTCCGTATTGTCTCAATCATCTCCTTGTCGGTATCGAGGCCCAGTTTAACCTTAAGCACCTGATAGGGTTCAGCCTCATGAACTTTCTGTCTCACAACGTCAGGAGTGTCTATACCTATGGTAAAGCTGGTATACGGTGTATGGTCCGGGTTATATCCCCACATTTTGTACCATGGCTGGCCCATCAACTTTCCCGTCAGGTCGTGAAGGGCTATATCAACCGATGCCTTTGCAGCATAATTACCAGGAGCCGATTTTTCGACATAGTCAAGGATATCACCCATCAGGAAAGGATCCCTGAATTGTGACATATTGAGGCCACTGAGGAATTTACCCGCTGTCTCCTGCGATTCCCCAAGGTACGGTGGCATTGAAGCTTCACCATATCCAACCACTCCGTCGTACTCCAGTTCCACTATCATAACAGGGGTTGTCTGCCGGGAACCCGAGGCAAGGGTAAACACATGCTTAAGGTGAAGGTCATAGGGGTAGAAAGTCAGCGACAGTTTTGCTCCTGCTGCACTGCCAGCCTTTTTCTGCCTGTCGCAGCTACCCAATACGGGGACAATGGCAATTGCTCCTGCCGCCATAGCGCCATACCTGAAAAAATCTCTTCTGTTACTCATGATACTAATCTTTATTTCTTTGGGGTTAGGTTATAAACTGACATACCAGGGATGTTCCTTTACCGCCATCAGACCTGGCTGTGATGGTAATCCCAATACCCGTCTTGCAGAAAGATATGTCGTGAAAAGATAGTTACTGAAGTTGGCGCGTGATTTGTCAAGATTATCTATCCTTACCATTCCCGACTCGTGCATCACTTCGCCGTCACCGAGGTAGAGGCCAACATGTCCTGCCCTGCGGGTTCTCTGGTTCCCGAAGAAAACAATGTCTCCTGGTTCCAGCCCGGAATAATCGGATGAGGAGCTTTCAATCTCTAAACCATGGCGTTGCTGCAGCGAGGCATCGCGCGCCAGTATCACACCGTTAATAAAAAATATAGTTTTCATGAAGCCGCTGCAATCCAAACCATAGGCCGAGGTTCCCCCCCAAAGGTAGGAAACACCCATCAGCCTCTTACCGTAACTGGTAAGTGAAGCCACTGTAGGAGTAGCCTCTGCAAGCCATAACGAGAAGAGCCTGCTGTCACTGCGACGCAGATAGCCGGTACGGCCGTCGGGGAAAGTTACCAGGTAATGGCGTGAACTGCTTCCGGTGGTTACAAGAATGCTGCCCAGAACAATATCAGAAATTATCGTCGACTCGTTTTGATCGCCATAAACGAAGGTGCTGTTGGTCGTTACAATTACCCTCTCAGAGCTGCGCCATTCTCTCTGTCCTTCAGCGCCTGTAATCACAACCGATGAGGCGGTTATCCAGCCCAGATATCTGTCGGGTGTCTGAATCCACAGCCAGCTGCCTTCTCGCTTCATGATCCTTACAGGGGTGCCAAGTACCGCCTGGGTGATCAGTTCGGCTGAATGCCTGTTTTGTGCTCTCATGTTGCCTGTTGCAACGGTAATGAGGGCCCATCCTCCGGCAGTACTGTCAGGAAGAAGCCTGATGCTGTCGGTAACATTCAGATTATTCTCACCAAACCAGGACAGAAGGGCATCACGATGACCAGGCTGCTCAAGTTCACCCTTCAGGATATAAACATCGCCTTCAAGAGAGACTGATACTGTACTGACACCTTCCCGCTTATCAGGCACCCACTCTGTTCCGATATCATCGATTGCTTTCTCAATATCAGTCAATGGCAGATCTGTATTACAGGAAGCAACAAGCATCATTGCCATTTGCACAAATAACGCGCGATATAAAAATACTCTCATTTTCAGATGTTGTATTACAAGTTTATACAGAGACAAAAATACGATATCTGATTAATTAAGCAAGGTAATATTAGTATTCTGTTCAACACTTAAAGAACGGAAGAGATGGCTACCTGCACTGTGAAGGCAGAGATTTGACTGTCATTACCGGGTTTTTTCTTACTTTAGTGCAAACTTTCATTTATGACTAACTTACTGCTGATAATAATTATTATTCTGATAATCTGCACTATTATCCTGGTAATATCATTCCGCCCGGCTAAGGATAGCACCTCAAAGGTACTGGAAGAGAGGCTTGCGGAAATTCGCTCGGGCCTTGACAGAATAGAAAAGAGACTTATGGATGAATTCAGTCTCAGCCGACAGGAGAGTGCCAGCCAAGCCCAGGGTTACAGGAGTGAACTGATGGAAACCCTGACAAAGAGTTTCAGGGAATTCCAGGAGACATTCGACAGAAATGTGAGATCATTCAATGAACTTCAGAGGGAGAAATTCAGTCAGCTTGAGGAGAAACAGAATAATCTTGTTAAAACTACTGAAGATAAGCTCGAGAATATCAGGGTAACCGTAGATGAAAAACTTCAGAAGACACTTAACGAGCGGCTGGGACAGTCGTTCGAACTGGTGGGCAGGCAGTTGGAAAGTGTGCAGAAGGGACTCGGAGAGATGCAAAACCTTGCCCAGGATGTAGGCGGACTGAAGAAGGTGCTTGGCAATGTGAAAATGAGAGGAGGAATCGGTGAAGTACAACTTGGTATGCTCCTGGAACAGATACTGGCTCCTGAACAGTATGCCGAAAATGTAAAGACCAAACCACGCAGCCGCGAGAGCGTTGAGTTTGCCATCAGGCTGCCCGGA
Organism: uncultured Rikenellaceae bacterium; assembly: GCA_964568875.1. Taxonomy (GTDB): domain Bacteria; phylum Bacteroidota; class Bacteroidia; order Bacteroidales; family VadinHA17; genus SLNP01. The sequence continues at coordinate 195,114 of CAZMSH010000002.1, forward strand.
CGCGATGACACGGGCAGTATAGTATGGCTCCCTGTCGATGCCAAATTCCCTAAAGACAAGTATGAGTATCTATTGGAAGCTTACGATTCAGGTGATCCAGCCCTCATTGAGGAAGCGCAGAAAAACCTTGAGGATACTGTTCGCAGGATGGCACGCGACATAAATGAGAAATACCTTAGTCCGCCGGAAACTACTGATTTCGGAATCATGTTCCTGCCTTTCGAGGGTATTTATGCTGAGGTAGTGCGCAGGACGGCGCTTCTCGAGGAGCTTCAGACACGTTACAAGGTGATAGTAACCGGTCCAACGACCCTTGCCGCACTGCTCAACAGCCTTCAGATGGGCTTCCGCACACTGGCAATACAGAAACGCAGCAGCGAAGTATGGAAGATACTGGGTGCTGTAAAGAGGGAGTTCGAAAATTTCGGGGGACTCCTGCAGAAGGCACAGGGGAATATACGTACCGGACTGGGACAGCTGGAGAATGTGGTAGGTGTGCGTAGCAGGGCCATTGAGAAGAAGCTCAGGAGCGTTGATGCTCTTGGCTCCGCTGAGACAAAGCTGATTTTGCCTGATATACCTGGAGCTGAACCAGATTTTGATACTGACAGTGATGCTGATGCTGATACCGATACTGATACTGAAACTGATTATGATTCTGACACAGGTTCTGGTTCTGGTTCTGACACCGAGAGTGATACAGCAGCTGCTTACCCCAATAAAGAAAGCTAACTGCTACTATCTCTTTTCAAAGTAGCCAGTCCTCCCAGAGAGGTTTCCTTGTAGACACTGGGCAGATCTTTTCCTGTCTGCATCATAACCTTGATTACATCATCAAGGCTAACCATGTGCCTCCCGTCTGATATCATGGCGAAGGTGTTGTGTGCGAGTGCCCTTGATGCCGCCATGGCATTCCTCTCAATGCAGGGTATCTGTACCAGGCCGCATACCGGATCACAAGTGAGGCCGAGATGATGCTCGAGACCCATTTCAGCACTGTATTCAATCTGGTATATCGTCCCTCCAAAAAGCTGGGTGGCACCTCCTGATGCCATGGCACATGCAGTGCCTATCTCACCCTGGCAACCGACTTCAGCTCCCGAGACAGAAGCATTGTGTTTTATTATTACACCAATCAGTCCGGCTGTCGCAAGGGCTTTAAGTATCTGATCGTCAACGAACCTGTAGTATACTTTCATGTATTTCATTACTGCAGGAACCACTCCGCTGGCTCCGCATGTAGGTGCCGTTACTATTATACCGCCGGCGGCGTTTTCCTCACTGACGGCAAGAGCATACGCAAAAAGAGTTGCCCTCTTCCGAAAGGCATCACGGTAATGTTTCGACTTCGTCATGTAAGTATGAGCCTTGCGCCTCAGGTTCAAACCGCCCGGCAGAACATCCTCACTTTTCAATCCGCGTTTGATTGCATCTTCCATCACCTTCCATATCTCTGCCAGAAATTTCCATATCTCAGTACCTTCATATTTCTCAACATATTGCCATAAGGTAGTCCCGCTTTCGTTGCAATAGTTTAGAATATCATTCATTGTCCTGTGAGGATACACACATCCTGACTCCCTGGTTTCTGTATCATCCGTTACAGTGCCACCTCCTGTGCTGTAGGCTGTCCATTCCGCCGTCACCTTTCCGTCCGCATCTTTTGCTTCAAACCTGAGAGCATTAGGATGCCTTGGGAGAAAAGTCTCAGGCTGCCATAAGATTTCCAGCCGGCGACTCTGAAAAGCTTCATTAAGTGTTGCGTCAGTTAAATGACCTCGCCCTGTGGCAGCCAGACTACCGTAAAGTGTTACAGTATAGGATACCGCACTGGGATTCCCGGCAATAAAGGTCTCAGCCGCCTTGCGCGGGCCAAGTGTGTGACTGCTCGAAGGTCCGTGACCAATCCGGTATATCTGCCTTATTGATTCCATGTTTGTGATTCGTGGGGTGTGAGGTGTGAGGTATGTGGTATGCGGTATGCCGCTTGCCGTCTACCGTTTTGCTCCCATTCGGTCGCGAGCTCGCCTTCGGCTCGGTTCCGTCTACCGTCTCAATATCTTATATATGAAGGATTTGTCCATTTAACCTCTTCACGCGAATGTGAGAGCCAGATTATCAGGTCTGCAAGGTAATTTACAAAGCCGGTCATGTTTTCATAATCGATAAATTGTGGTTCATCCCAGGGCTTGTGGATATGGTCCTCTCCTGTGTGGGTACAGAGCGTTGTTGAAGGGACGCCGGCTGAAACCTCTCCCCTGGCTTCCACAGCTGTAAATGCGACATTATCAGAGGAACGAAATAACCGCTCAGCCATAGGATAACTGTTGTCCATCTGCCATCCTGACGGGTGGGAAAAAGATTTTATCAGGTCATCAATGTTCGTCTGTGATTCTCCTGTCATATAGAATCTCTGCTTGCCTATCAGCTTATTATATCCCGGCATTTCTATGTTGAGATTCATATAAACCTTCTTCAGGTCAACGGATGGATCGGATACAAAGTTACGGGATCCTCTCATACCCATTTCCTCACCACTGAAAGCTACAAAAAGAATTGATCTTCCCGGCTTCAGATGCTTCTCAGTTATCACCCTGGAAACTCCCATTATGGCCGCGGTGCCTGCGGCATTGTCATCGGCTCCGTTATATATTGAGTCACCGTCAACAGGCCGTCCTATGCCAACATGATCGAAATGAGCCGTAATGATAATATACTCGTCTTTAAGCTTAGGGTCAGTACCAGGTATTATCGCCGCCACATTTCTTTCATCAATGGTACGGTTGCGCGCGCTGAAAGTATAATCACGAATATAACTCTCTCCGAATCCGGGTTTCAAACCTGCATCTCTGAAAACATCAGCAATATATTCAGCCGCTATTTTCATTTCGGGCGATCCGTTTGCCCTGCCCAACATCTCGTCAGAGGCCAGGAAATAAAGCCACTCCTCAAGCTTATCATGCTGTCTGCGGTCTGTTTCAGTAACAACCTGTGCCTGCAACCAGGAAGGAAGGAGCAGTAAGAAAAGTAAAAAAAAGTTGAAAATCCTCATTTCTATGGTTTTTAGTGGTGTGCGGTGTGCGGTATGTGGTGTTATGATACAATGTCCTTAACTCCTTCCAGGATAAAGTTAGGCATATAGGGGAATTCCCTTACCGTATCACGGTCAGAGATACCGGTCAGAACCAGGCAGGTATCAATTCCTGACTCGATGCCCGCAATAATATCTGTATCCATACGATCTCCTATGATAATGGTATCCTCCCTGACGCAACCCAGCTTCTTCAGGGCAATACGCATCATCAGCGGATTTGGCTTGCCTACGTAATATGCTGCTTTGCCTGTTGCAAGTTCAATAGGCGAAATAAGCGCTTTGGTGGCAGGTATTATCCCCCCCTCTACCGGTCCGGTAAGGTCTGGATTGGTGCCTATAAGCCTCGCTCCCCTGATTACCAGGTTCACAGCCTGCTCAATCTTTTCGAAGCTGTAACTGCGTGTATCACCTACTATTACGTAATCCGGATTAACATTATTCATCGTATAGCCTACGTCATACATGGCGCTTATCAATCCTGCCTCGCCGATGATAAAAGCTGTTCCACGCGGCTTCTGGGCAGCAAGAAAAGATGCAGTGGCAAGGGCGCTGGTGTAAAAGACGCTTTCGTCAAGTTCTATGCCCAGACGGCGCATTTTCTCCTGTAACTCACGTGGCGTGCGCTCACTTGAGTTGGTAAGAAACAAAAAGCTCTTACCCTCCCTTTTCAGCCACTCCACAAATTCAACAACGCCCGGAAGCAGCTTGTTGCCGTGATATATTACGCCATCCATGTCAGAGATAAAGCCCTTCTTATCCCTGATCTTCTCCTTTATTTTCTCAATATCCATTTCTGTTCGGATTAACGAGCATGATACGTGCAGATGCTCATAAAAAATGCGTCACAAAATTAGCAAAAAAAATAAAGCCCAATAGTCAGAAGAGTTCTGCTCAGCAATAAATGGGTTCTTTATACTCTGACCTTTTTTATATGCACTGCTTGGAACTGAATACCAAAACAATTAGATTTGATTCCTTATTAATTGAAACCTGTTAATTAAACCTTAAAACGGAAAGCCTTGTTACAGACAATTGACTGGATAATAGTTGCTATCTTTTTCGTGATAGTGCTCTCTATCGGATGGGTGGCCTCAAAGAGTGCGGGCAAAGACACCTCACAATTTTTTCTTGGAGGCCGCGGCATGCCCTGGTGGCTGCTGGGAATATCAATGGTGGCATGTACATTCTCTGCTGACACACCCAACCTGGTCACCGGAATGGTCAGGGAATCGGGTGTGGCAAAAAACTGGGCATGGTGGGCTTTCCTCATTACCGGCATGGTCACCGTGTTTATATACGCAAAACTATGGAGACGGTCAAACATTATGACCGACCTGGAGTACTATGAACTGCGATACAGCGGCAGGGCTGCTTCGTTCCTGCGTGGGTTCAGGTCATTATATCTGGGTCTCTTTTTCAACACACTGATAATGGGCACTGTAACCCTTGCGGCAATAAAGATAGGTGGCGTAATGCTGGGCATTAAGCCCTGGGTAGCTGTCGTCGGTGGTTCTGTTGTAGTTGTCATCTATGCTTCACTCGGAGGTCTGAAAGGCGTTATCTGGGCCGACTTTTTCCAGTACACAATAGCAATGTTCGGAGCTGTGCTGGCTGCCATAGTGGCGACAAGGCAGCCTGAAGTGGGAGGACTCGGCAACCTGCTGTCCAATCCGGCCATAGCTTCTAAGCTCACAATCTTTCCTGACATGACAAATCCGTCAGTATGGATACCCCTGCTACTGATACCCGTCGCGGTACAGTGGTGGTCGGTATGGTATCCCGGTGCAGAACCCGGTGGCGGCGGATATATAGCACAAAGAATGCTTTCAGCAAAGAATGAAAAGAACGCAATCGGCGCCACTCTTCTTTTTAACTTCGCACACTACGCCCTCCGCCCCTGGCCCTGGATAATAGTAGCACTGGCTTCACTGGTGGTCTTCCCCGACCTCGATTCAATCAGAGAGGCCTTCCCTGCCATCACCGACACCTACCTGAAAGACGATATCGCATATCCGGCCATGCTCTCAAAGATTGGCCCCGGATGGCTCGGACTTGTAACTGCTTCCTTAATTGCTGCCTACATGTCTACAATTGGCACCCATCTCAATTGGGGATCATCGTACATAGTCAACGATTTCTACAAGAGGTTCGTAAAGCCCGGCGCCCCGGAGAAAGAGCTCGTAACCGTGGGCCGCTTCACAACTGTCCTGTTGATGATAATAGCCAGCCTGCTGTCACTTTTTTTCCTCAATAATGCCACACAGGCTTTCAACGTGCTGCTTCTCTCTGGTGCAGGAACCGGAGCTATCTATTTGCTTCGCTGGTTCTGGTGGCGCATAAATGCGTGGACAGAGATAGTGGCAATGATAGCAGCTACCATTACTGCAGTAATCCTGGTTTTCTTTGTTCCTGACACAGCAATAGAAGGGGGTGTGCTCGACGCCTTTACAGTAAGACTGCTGATAGCCGTTGGCATCACCACAGCAGCGTGGCTGATAACCACATGGCTTACAAAGCCGGAATCTGACGAAACACTAATAAGGTTTTATCAGATAACCCGACCAGGCGGTCCGGGATGGAAAGACCTTGTTGCCAGAGCAGCTGAGAAAGGAATCATGCTTGAAAGGGATGGGAAAAAATGGGATATGCCATTGCAGCTTCTTTGCGTTTTCATAGGCACGCTGGTAATCTATTCGGCCCTCTTCTCAATAGGCAGCTTCGTATACCTCAAGCCACTGAACGGCATAATACTCGCTGTTGTTTCTGTTGCAGGGACATGGTTTTTGTTCAGATCATTCAATCGGATAGCTTCAAACTAGTTAAAAATAATGGATAGGAAACTGCGTACGATAACAGACCTCTTTGACACAAGATGGGAGTGTATCGGCGCTGTTCCTTTCGGAAGCGGCCATATTCACGACACATACCGAGTATTTACCAAAGAGAGTGGTTCCCCCGGATATATCCTGCAACGCATAAACACCAATGTATTCAATAATGTAGAAAGCCTTCAGGGGAACATTGAAAAAGTCACATCGCATATTCGTGAAAAGCTGGCCACAATACCCGGCAGCGACCCGCTGAGACAGTGTCTGACACTTGTAAGAACTCGCAATGGAGCCACATGGTTTACAGATGAGGCGGGCAGCTGCTGGAGGATGTTCATCTACATTGACAGACATCGCAGTTACGACACCGTAGGCAATGAAGCAAGGGCTTTCGAGGGAGGAAGGGCAATCGGAATATTCACAGCCATGCTGTCAGATATTCCTGGCAATTCTGTTGAAGAAACAATACCTGACTTCCACAACACCCTGAAGAGAATTTCCGATTTCCGGGCGTCAGTGTCGTCTGACAGGGCAGGACGAGTCATGGAGGTAATGAATGAGATTGAAGAGATAGAATCAAGGGCAGGCAGTATGGATATTATAAGTCGGCTCGGTGCGGAAGGTAGTATTCCCCTGCGCATAACCCACAACGACACCAAATTCAACAACATACTCCTCGATGAAAACGACCGTGCTCTCTGTGTGATCGACCTCGACACCGTAATGCCCGGATATGTGCACTATGACTTCGGCGATGCAATTCGCACGGCTGCCAACACAGGAGCCGAAGATGCAGCCGACACAGAGAGTGTCTCGCTCAGCCTGCCTCTGTACCATGCATGGAGCCACGGGTTCCTAAATGAAGCAGGAGAGATACTCACCCCTGCCGAGAAAGAATGGCTTTCGTTTGCTCCGCTGCTGATAACCTATGAACAGGCCCTGAGGTTCCTTGCTGACCATATTAACGGAGACATCTATTACAAGGCCGGATTTCCCGGACATAACCTGCAGAGAACCAGGGCGCAACTGAAGCTGCTGAAAAGCATGGAAGAACAGCAGTCGCAGATGAAAGATATTATTGATGCCCTGATTTAGAAGCTTTCGCTTTTTTTCATTTTTTTTTCGACTAATCATGTAGTTGAATCGAAATGTTTCCTATTTTTATAGAACTGCAAAACTCAAATTCTTACCTTAAACAAAATGAAAGTCACAATCCAACTGATGCTCACCTGCCTGCTGATAACTGCGGCATGCAATGAGAGGCCTGCCCCCGACCTTGAGGAGATGGCCAGAAGATCGTCGCGACCTGAAGCTGTGCTCGTTGAAACTGTTTTGCTGGAACCAGGGGTTTTTTATCATGAGTTAATGAGCAACGGTAAAGTTTATGCCAGCGGCAAAGTAACAGTACCTTTCCGCACCAACGGAAACATTGTTGAACTTAATATCATCAACGGTCAGTACGTCAGGGCCGGGGAGCTGATTGCAAGAATAGAGGACTTTACATACCAGAGTGCTGTTGAAAGGGCCAGGCAGCGAGTTCAGCGAGCCGAGATTGACCTCATGGATATTTTGCTCAGAGGCATCAGCGAGAGCGATACTGCCAGGAAAACACTAAGGGTAAGAAGTGGTCTCGACGAAGCCGAGACATCACTGGCCGAAGCGGAATACAACCTGAATCACACTCGCATTTATGCGCCCATTTCAGGCCGTATAGCCAATATGGATGCAAAGCTCCACAACCACTCATCAACCTACAGGGAACTGTGCACAATTGTTAATGACGATATCATGGAGGTTGAGTTTCCGGTGATCGAGTCGGAATACAGGTTTGTTTCCAGAGGAATGCCTGTTGGTATAATACCATTTGCCAATGATACAATGATGATAACAGGTACCATAACTGAAATAAATCCACTGGTTAGTGATGATGGAATGATAAAAGTGAGAGCCTCATTCAGAAACAACGGAAAACTGATTGAGGGGATGAATGTCAGGATACTTATCAGGAAGCCTGAGAGTAACAGGCTCGTTGTTCCCAAGGAGGCCCTGGTCATGAGGCAGGGTCGCGATGTAATATTTATCAGGGAGGATACACTCGCTATCTGGAAGTATGTGGACATTGAATTTGAAAACAGCACATCTCTGTCGATAAGAGAAGGGCTTTCTCCTGGCGACCTGGTAATCGTAAAGGGTAACATTAACCTCGCTCATGAAACCATTGTGAAGGAAAATGCAAGGTAATCAAACAGAAAAAAGAGCCTTTTCATCCTTCACCATCAACATCATCTTCGTGGTGCTGATTATAATCGGTGTCACCATGATACCATTGCTGTCTGTACAGCTTAATCCAACACGCTATCTCCCGTCCATGACCGTCACATGGAGCTGGCCACAGACACCCGTGAGGGTTGTCGAACAAGAGGTTACCACAACGCTCGAGGGAATACTCTCAACGGTATCGGGAATAAAAAACGTACGTTCAACAACATCAGACGGCGGCGGCAATATTAGGCTCGAATTTGACAAGAATGAGGACCTGAGATTCAAAAAGTTTGAAGTGGCTGCCTTGCTTCGCGAGGTACGCGACAAGCTTCCCGAGCGGGTCTCCTACCCTTCCCTGTCGGTAAATATGCCCGACAATCAGACAGGATCGCAGATTCTCACATACCAGATAAACGGCAACGCCAGCGCTTCATACATACAGCAAATGGCTGAAGAGACGATCAAGCCGCGTATAGCACTTGTCGAAGGTGTCTATCAGGTAAATGTATACGGGGCAAGCCCGATGGAATGGGAGATAATTTATGACGATTACATACTGAAAATCACCGGGATAACTACCTCCGACATACAGCAGGCTATTAGAAATCATATGACGGAAAGGGAACTCGGAGGTGGACTGGAAACAGGCCCTGACGGTGTTCCGGGCAGGACCTATCTTTCACTTACCGGCAACAACGCCGACACGGTGGTTTGGGAAAGGATTCCGGTAAAAAAAATTGGCGGCAGAATATTAAGATTGGGAGACATAGCAAGCATAAGGCTTAAAGAGCAAAGTGCAAGGACATTCTTCAGGATAAACGGGCTCAACACCGTGAATATTAATATATCTGCCGAACGAAATGTAAACCACCTTAAAGTAGCTGCTGCAGTAAAAGAAGAAGTCGATCGTATAATTGAAGATCTGCCCCCGGGATATTCAATGAGGAAATCAAGCGACACAACCACAGAAATAAAAAAGGAGATTAACAAAATAGCCTACCGGACTCTCTTCTCGGTTGTACTTCTGCTTCTCTGCGTACTTGCTATAAGCAGACAGTTCAGATACCTTTTGATAATTTTTATCAGCCTTGCAGCAAACCTTTCAATAGCTTTCATCTTCTATTACATCCTGAAACTTGAATTGCACCTCTATTCCCTTGCAGGTATAACTGTATCTTTTGGCATCATCATAGACAACACCATAGTGATGACCGATCATATCAGGCATCAGAGGAACCGGTTGGTTTTCCTTGCGATACTGGCTGCCACGCTGACTACGATAGGTGCACTGTCGGTAATATTCTATATGGGAGAATCAACCAGGGTTATGCTGGCTGATTTTGCTGCTGTCATAATCGTAAACCTTGGTGTTTCACTTGCCGTGGCTCTCTTCTTCATACCGTCTCTTATTGATAAAATAAGACTTCCGGTAAGGTACAACTCACGTCTGATAAGACGCAAAAGAAAGATTGTCAGAGTCAGAAAAATTTACTCCGGATACATAAACATAGGAAAAAAATTCCGCTGGGCATTCATATTGCTGCTTTTACTGGGTTTTGGTTTGCCGGTGTTTCTTCTGCCATCTAAGCTGCCGACGGCACCCTCCTACACTTTGTCCCCACCTCCCCAAACAGACTTTCAGAAGTTCTACAACAAGACCATTGGCAACACAAAATTCAACCAGAAGGTGCGTCCGTTATTAAACAAGGCTCTTGGAGGCACCATGAGACTATTCTACGATAAGGTTAAAAGCAATATCAGCTATTACTTCACGGCCTCAGACGAGACGCCGCGCACCAGACTTAATATCAGAATTGGCCGCAGCCAGGAGGGACTGACAATAGAAAACCTCAACGAAATATGCATGGGTCTTGAGAACCTGATTGCCGGTTACAGTGAAGTCGATATGTTTATCACAAGTATCTACAGCGCCAGTGAAGCAAACCTCTCTGTTACATTCCACCCGGAGCATGACTTTACAGTGTTGCCTTATATTTTAAAGATAAGAATAGAAGACTACATGAATAATGTCGGCAGCTACCACGTTCAGGTCACAGGGGTGGGCAGGGCCTTCTCAAACCAGGTTTATCCCGATTATATTCAGGGTTCGTTCAATGCCGAACTCAGGGGATATAACTTTGACCAGCTTGAACAGTTTGCAGAGGAATTGAAAGAGAGACTGCTGTTGCACCAGCGTATCAAAGAGGTTTATATTCTGGCAGAAAGGTACAGCAGAAAGCTGTACCGCAACAGAATTTCAATCGATGATTATTTTCTGGCCGTCAACAACGCCGATATTACATCAGCCTTCTCAGAAGCTATGAAATACAGCAGGGCAGACATCCCTTTATCCAGTTTCTATGTTAATGACGTATGGGCTCCTGTTAAACTGAAATCAGAACAGGCGGAAGAATATGATCTCTGGACTGTTATGAATGCGCCGTCAGCGGGCCGGGGGGGCACTGATATCAAACTGAGGGACTTTACAACTATTACTCGCGAAATCACTGACAACCGTGTGGCCAGAGAGAATCAGCAATATGTAATATATGTCTCTTTTGACTTTATTGGCAGCACTGAACTGGGTCGAATGGTACTTGACCGGAATATCGAAGAGACTGCTGCAATGCTCCCGCTGGGCTATTCGATAGGACGGTCGGGATATACCCGATATTGGGCTGAAGAAAAGTCCAATTATTACCTCGTTTTTTTGGTGATTGTCATAATCTATTTCATCTGTGCTATTCTGCTCGAGTCGCTGTTACAGCCTCTGGCCGTAATAAGTCTGATACCACTGAGCTTCATAGGAGCTTTCCTGACAGTCAGCATTTTCAAGGTCCGACCTGACGAAGGGGCTTTTGCTGCCCTTATACTGCTGTGCGGCCTGGTAGTTAATGCGGCACTCTATATCATTAATGATTTCAACAATCTGAGAAAAAGGAGACCAGACGCAGAATTAAAAAAAATGTACATCAAAGCATTCAATATGAAGATTGTACCTATATTTTTAACGATAATTTCAACTGTAGTGGGACTTACCCCGTTTTTACTGGCAGGTAGAAACGAAAGGTTCTGGTTCCCGCTGGCGGCATGTACAATTGGCGGCCTTATCTTCAGTCTGATTGGATTGATCGGATATCTGCCATTGTTTATGAAAATCAAGGAGAGGGCGGAGAGCAGAGGATATCAGATTTCAGATTAACGATGTCAGATTTCAGATTTGAATGGATGATCTCCCTGCGGTCAGAAAGTGTTATGGATAAAAAAGGGTAAGTGGCAGAGGGCGGAGAGCAGAGGATATCAGATTTCAGATTAACGATGTCAGATTTCAGA
>CAZMSH010000002.1:206730-250365 GCA_964568875.1 uncultured Rikenellaceae bacterium
TTTGAATGGATGATCTTCCTGCGGTCAGAAAGTGTTATGGATAAAAAGAGTAAATGGCAGAGGGCGGAGAGCAGAGAGCAGAGAGTGGAGAGCAATGAAACAATTAGATAATTAAAGTAACGAATATGACAGATTACAAGATAAATCAACCGAATCCTGAATCGGGAAGCAAACCGACGAGCTCACGACCGAAGGGAGTAACCCCGGACCGGAAAGCAAAGCGACGAGCTAACGACCGAAAGGAGTAACCCTGATGCCCTGAACCCTGAAACCCTTTCCATATGGTAAGATTTTTAATTCACAGACCCGTAGCAGTTATAATGACCTTCCTCGCGATTATTATGCTGGGATTGGTTGCATCGAGGAGACTTCCGGTTTCGCTGATGCCTGACATTGACATTCCGGAGATTACTGTCACAGTTAACCGTCCGGATGTCTCTGCACGTGAAATTGAAAACTCAATTGTAACCGTTCTGAGAAGAAACCTGATACAGGTACCCGGACTAACAGATCTTCGCACTGAATCCAGAAACGGTAGTGCGATAATTAGGCTGTCGTTCGATTATGGAACCAGCATCAACATGGCCTTCATGGAGGTAAACGAGAAGATTGACGGGGCAATGAACCTGATGCCAAGGGATGTTCAGAGGCCGCGTGTTATAAAGGCCAGTGCCACCGACCTACCTGTATTCATGCTGAACCTTTCTCTTAAGGAGGGTAGTGACAGTCAGGAGAGGTTCCTTGAACTGAGCGAGTTCGCAGAAACCGTTATAAAAAGGAGAATAGAGCAATTGCCGGAGGTGGCGATGGCTGACCTTACCGGGCAGGTCAAACGTGAGATTTTCGTTATGCCTGAAGAGGAAAAGATTCGAAGTCTGGGTATTACCGAAAATGACATAAGGCTGGCAATTGAACGAAACAACATAAATATCGGAAGCATACTGGTTAAGGACGGCAAGTACCTCTACAACCTGGAATTCAGTTCATACCTAAGGAGCGTTGATGATGTGAGGAATATTATCGTTAAAGCCGGTGACAGGATGGTAAGGCTTCATGAGGTGTCGCGTACAGGGGTAAGACAGGAGAGACCGACCGGTCTCTACTATAACGGTACCAGGAGGGCCGTAACGCTTGCAATTGTCAAGCAAAGCACAGCCAAGATGGCCGATCTGGAAGGACAAATAGAAGACCTTTTGGGTAAGCTGAGAGATGACTACCAGCAAATAGATTTCGAAATCTCACAGGACCAGACCACAATACTTGACTTTTCACTGTCGAACCTCAGGCAGAACCTTATAGCCGGCGGAACCCTTGCATTTCTTCTGATGTTTCTCTTCCTAAGGGATGCCAGATCACCATTGCTGGTGGGCCTTAGCATTCCGGCCTCACTGGTGATAAGCCTGCTCTTTTTTCACCTTACCGGTCTGTCAATAAACATTATTTCTCTCTCAGGTCTCATACTCGGTGTGGGTATGATGATTGACAACTCAATTATTGTAACAGACAACATATGTCAGTATATTGACAGGGGTGAGCCATTACCGCAAGCTTGCATAAAAGGCACCAATGAGGTAATCAGGCCGCTTATATCGTCAGTGCTTACGACATGTGCTGTTTTCCTGCCTCTTATTTTTCTGAGCGGCATCGCAGGTGCTCTTTTTTATGACCAGGCTATTGCCATTACAATAGGATTGTTTGTTTCGCTGATAGTCTCAATCACCCTCCTTCCAACTGTTTACAGACTGATATACCTAAGCGGCCGTGAAGGTGCAATAACCAGGTTCATTCGTAAAATCAGTTTCAGACATATTGAGGAGAGCTATGAAAGGGGCATGAGATTTTTCTTCAGATTCAAGGCAGGCATGCTGGTGCTTTTCATGCTTCTTCTGACATCAGTGGTATTGCTCTTCATTTCAGTCGAAAAGGAGAAGTTTCCAAAGGTGAGGCATGATGAGATTGTTCTCTCAATAGACTGGAATGAAAATATTGACATTGAGGAAAGTCGTAACCGCATTTTTGATCTGCTTAATCCGAGAATGGATCAGATCCGGCAGATAAATGCCTTCATTGGTGAGCAGCAGTTTCTGTTCAACAGAGGCTACGAACAGAGTTATACTGAAGCCAGGGTATATATTAGAACAACTGGATTTGACATAACTAAAGAATTTGAGCGGCGGCTGCTGGCAGATCTTCTGGCCATTTATCCCGCTGCCGTAGCCGGCATAGCTGCGCAGGAGAATATTTTCGAAATAATCTTTGCGGCATCAGAACCCCCGTTGATCGCTGAAATGAGTCTGATGCGTGAAAAGAAAGTACCGGAAGTGACCGATATGATGAACATTATCAGCCTTCTCTCTGAAAAGTTCCCCGAAGGCAATATCTCCTACCCTGCCCTCGAGGACAAGATAATGGTAAAACTCGACCAGGAAAGGCTTCTTCTGTATGACGTTTCTTCAACTGCTGTGTACAACAGACTCAGAACAGCATTTAACGAAAACATGATTGGTGAGCTGAGAGCGTCTAACGAGATATTGCCGATCAAACTTGGCGAAGATGAAAAAATGATAAATGAGATCATAGCTTTCAGTATGGTAAGAAACAACCGTGGTATTGAAATACCTGTAAGCGAACTGGTAAAAGTTGAACGGGTACACGACTATAAAACCATCAAAGGAGGCATGTATTCAGAATATGTTCCGGTAGCCATAAATCTTACAACACGTAATCCTGGTAAGGTAACAACCGATATCAGAAGGATGTTTGCCTCCAACCAGAACCTCGACATCAGGTTCTCAGGTGCTCTGATATCAGGTCAGCAAACCTTCAGGGAACTATCATTTGTTCTGGTCATTGCTTTGCTCCTGCTTTTCTTTATCCTTGCTGCCCAGTTCGAGTCCCTTGTGCTCCCGCTTATCGTTCTGATTGAAATACCTATCGATATTGCCGGAGCTCTTCTTATGCTTATTCTATTCGGAGCTACCATTAACCTTATGTCCATGATAGGCATAATAGTGATGTCAGGTATAATAATCAACGACTCAATCCTGAAGATAGACACCATTAACCGGCTGCGAATGAACGGCATGCCGCTGATGACAGCTATTTATACCGGAGGCAGCAGGCGTCTTAAACCCATAATCATGACCAGCCTTACCACAATACTGGCAACCATGTTCTTCCTTTTTGGAAATGACATAGGGTCAGAGCTGCAAAAACCACTTGCGTTAACGGTAATAGGAGGAATGTCACTTGGCACGTTTGTCAGTCTCTACTTCATTCCCCTGGCCTTCTGGGCTATATATAGAAAAAGGACTCTAGTATGATACCTGATTAATTACCCCGAATAAATAACCAGGTGTACGGTTTACATACGTTGACCTGCAATTTATGGAAGCAGTGATCATTCTATCCAAGTATTGTTTTAATCGATAATTACCCATAGGTATCGCTTAAACCAACAGGAAATAGAACAACAAAATGATTTCCTCTTATCAGTGATTAGAAATTACAATCAGGGATTTTAACGCAGCAACAGGTATATACTAAATATGTACAAGACCTGATGTCATTACTAAGGAAGGATGATATCATTAAGCTGTATCTGGCTGTTATTATGATACATACATAATTTTTTAAGAAATTCAAGCAATAACAGGCAATTTGTATCTATTATGTATATACAGTTATTAATAAATTAATTACGAAATTGTTGACTGTTAAATAGCATGCTGATAAATTGTTAAATTAAATCTATATCAAATGAAAAGAACTGCCCTGCTACTTTTCTGCTTCGTTCTTCCAATCGTGCTCTTAGCACAGTCAGCGAAAGTAACCATTGAACAGAACGAAGAAGGAAGCAAGCTTATCGTGGATGGAAAGGCTTTCATGATTAACGGAATGAACTGGGATTATTTCCCGATTGGCACCAACTACGACTACAGCTTGTGGAGCCAGCCTGACGATTTTATAAGGCAGGCACTTGATGATGAGATGACCCTCTTGAAAAACATGGGTGTTAACACCATTCGTGTTTATACAGGTATACAACCAAAGTGGATCACTTATATCTATGAAAACTACGGTATTTATACCATGCTTAACCATTCGTTTGGCCGATATGGACTAACCCTGGATGGTGCATGGGTTGCCAACACGGAATATTCCGATCCCAGAGCAAGAAAGCTTCTTTTGGAAGAAGTAACAGCTCTGGCTGAGGAATACAAAGACACACCCGGATTGCTCCTGTATCTGCTCGGTAATGAAAATAATTACGGCCTGTTTTGGGAAGGAGCCGAAACAGAAGACATACCGGTTGAAGACCGCCAATCTACAATAAGAGCCCGGCATATGTATAAGCTTTTCAATGAAGCTTCACTGGCGATGAAGGCAATTGACAATAACCATCCGGTATCGATCTGCAACGGTGATCTGTTATTCCTTGATATTATAGCCGAGGAATGTGCAGATGTAGATATACTTGGGATTAACGTGTACCGGGGAATATCTTTCACTGACCTTTTTGACAGGGTTAAGAAGGAATACGGAAAGCCTGTTCTTCTCTCAGAGTTTGGCAGCGATGCATTCAATGCAGTCACTAACGAGGAGGATCAGCGGGCACAGGCATATTACAAGGTTGGAAACTGGAAAGAGATATATGAAAATGCCGCAGGCCTGGGAAAAGCAGGGAATTCACTCGGAGGTTTCACATTCCAGTTCAGTGACGGATGGTGGAAATTTGGGCAGACAACAAACCTTGATATTCACGACAATAATGCCTCATGGGCAAACGGAGGATACCAGTTCGATTATGTACAGGGTGAAAATAACATGAATGAAGAATGGTTTGGTATCTGCGCTAAAGGGCCAACCAATGCAATGGGCTTTTACCAACTCTACCCGAGGGCAGCATATTATGCACTTAAGGAGGCTCATAGTTTTAATCCATATTCCCCTGAAGCTACAGTAGCTTCGTTACATCACCATTTCGCAGCGATTCAGATCGTCGACTCGTATTTGCAGGCCAGGGGAGACAAGGCTGCTCTTGAAGGTGAAAAACTAAAACTATTGAATATTAGCAGGCTGAGTGCAGAACTTACAACCTTCAACACGGGAGGAAGCCTGATATCAACACCCGATAGTCCCCTACCTGGAAATACTACTTATCCGAATCAGCTCGGGTTTGATCATATGCAGGCTTTTATAATTGGTGTGGAAGCAAATCCGGCTGCAAATTTCAGGGCTAATGTTGAGTTTAGTGTTCTGGGCAACGTAGCACAGAATCCTATTGATCAGATATTCTATGAGAACAGAGGCCGTCCGGTACAGGTAAATACAGATAACGGTAATATTAATGTCGAGTCATTTAACAGAATTCAGGTTTACCGTGCCAATTATGAGTGGAACCACAAATACTTCGATCTGAAGGGCTTTTATCGTACGGGCCATTATCATTGGGGTTATGAAGGCGATTTCTTTGGATTGTATCCAGAAGCGAACTACGGACCTCAAATAGATATATATAATGGTATTGCTCCATTTGGATTCGAGATGGAGGGCAAGAAGGGTTTTACAGGTTTGAAATTCGCTTTCGGACCCCAATTATGGTGGGGAGCAAATCCGGCTCTATTACTTAAATATACCAGAGACCTGGGAGGCTTTAAGTTAACGGGTATATTTCATGAAGACCTTGCTCAGCTAGGCCTGACAGAGAGTTCGTTTGCCATACCACAACCAAAAACCAGACGCCTTACATTTCATATCAACAAAACCGTTAACAATTTTGGGATTGAAGCAGGAGGTATTTGGGCTGGTCAGCCTCTTCAGGGAAGAGACTTTCAGTTGATAAGAGGAGAAGTAGGTAATTATAGTGTCTACACCGATCAGATAAGGGCCGAAGATAATTTTGGGGGTAAAATCAAGCTGACCTATACGGGTGGCAGGTTTAACTGGTATGCTCAGTCCGCGGCTATGGGCCTGGTGGCACATGGGGGCGCAGACCAGACACTTACTTTTACCGGGTGGAGGCTGAAGGATAGTGGCAGTGGAAATCAGTACAACTTTCTTTCAGGGATTACATACATTCTGGGGGACCTTCAAATAGCGCCTAACTTCTTATGGCAGAAACCGATAGAAGGACCTATACCTGCAGATGCTCCGGCTCCTGCCAGGCCGAGGAATATACTTGATGATCCGTTTATAGTACGGGCAAACAGGGAACAGATTGCCGGAGAAATATTGTTCACCTATGATCCGACTCCCGGCACATGGATGTATAACTGGGATAGCGACAGGACTGAAGATGCAGGGTTAGCTGTGAGCTTGGGATTTGTTTATCGTCATCTTCCGACAACACAGGACGCTGCAATAGGAATCCTTCCTGATGGCCGTACCACATTTGCCTTTCCGGGAGCAGCGCCAGCAAAAGACTTATGGGAAGTTCACACAAGACTTGTCTCAAAAATAAACAAAGATTTCGGTCTGATCGCAAACATTTACGCCGGCGATGCACAAGCTAATGGTAGCGATGAACGCACAATCAGGCGTTATGGCATGGATTTGCGAATGATCTACAGAACAATGAAGTTAACCTCATTTGTCAGATTCAATGACTGGGGACCTTACGACTATCACAGAGACTACAACCTCACCTTCCCCCTGCAGCTAATGGCAGACTTATCGACCTCTCTTGGCAAGCCCGACTGGTTTGACCTGCCCTCAACAAGCATTGGTATTCGTGCTACATACAGAACCCTTGACAAATACTCACCACGCTATTCGCCTACACAAAGGATTGACGGTAGCGGAAATCTGGTTCCTGACCCTGATGCCATTGGATTTGATAATGGCAACGAATGGGAGATCAGAACCTATATACGTATCAATATTGGTAAATAAAAAATTCCAGGAATGAAAACAAAAATAATAAACACCATTTCAATGCTCGTTACAACTGGTTTGTTATTGACCCTGTTGCAAAGCTGCGAGCGTGATATTGCCGGGCTATCCCCGGCCACTTACTCCGACAATCCGGATGTGTTTATTGATGGTTTTAGTGCAGGTCTCAACTATGCCGCATTCGGAGGTTCAGTTCCAACTGCTTTTGATGTCGACAACGATATTACATATAATAACTCGAAAGCATCAATGAGGTTTGATGTCCCGAATGCAAATGACCCAAAGGGGGCATACGCCGGTGGTGCTTATTTTACTGAAACACCAAGGGATCTGTCAGGATACAATGCCCTTACATTTTGGGCTAAAGGATCGCAATCTGCTTCTATTGATGTTATTGGTTTCGGTAACGATCTGGGTGAATCAAAATATCAGGCAACAATAACAGGTTTAGACATCACAACAGGATGGAGGAAATATATAATACCCCTTCCTGATCCGGCAAAGCTTACTGCCGAACGTGGCATGTTCTTTTATTCCGAGGGGCCTGAAGATGGTAAAGGGTTTACCTTCTGGATAGATGAACTGAAATTCGAAAACCTGGGGACAATTGCGCATAAGCAGTACAGTATTAATAATGGTGCTGACGTGAATGAGACAACCGTTATAGGTGTTTCTAAACCTTTAAGCGGATTAATATCAACTACCAATCTTCCAAATGGAGTAAATCAGACAGTGAACCTGTCACCAGCATATTTCGAATTTACCTCATCTGATCCCTCAATTGCTACTGTTGATGAATCAGGTGTAGTAAAAATTGTAGGAGGACCGGGAAATGCTGAGATCTCCGCAAAAGTAGGAGGCATTACTGCAAATGGCTCGCTCAATATTCAATCGATGGGGGCCTTTGAACATGCACCTACTCCTACCCGTGATCCTGCCGGTGTAATTTCTGTGTTCAGTGAAGCATACGATAACGTAGCGGTTGATTATTACAATGGATACTGGGCTCCCTATCAAACTACTCTGTCGGCAGATTTTGAAGTAAATGGTGATCGTGTGCTTAACTACACCGACTTCAATTTTGTCGGAATTCAGATCAGTCCGCCTCTGGTTGATGCTTCATCAATGACGCATCTTCATTTAGATATTTACCTGCCTAATACCCTTACAACCAATACACCCTTCAGGGTTGAAATGGTTGACAATGCCGGAGGGGGCTCAGGTGCCTGGTCCACTACCCTGCTGACATCTCAGTCAAAGCAGTGGATAAGTTTGGATATACCTCTTTCGGCCTTTACAGGGATGACTGGAAGGTCAGCGGTATGGCAGATCATTTTTGTTGACGTAAACGCGAATATTTCTGGTTTTTATGCTGACAATATATATTTCTACAATGCAGCGCCGCCATCAGCGCCTACAACAGCTGCACCATCTCCAACCCACAGCGCATCAGATGTTAACGCTGTATTCAGTGATGCATATACCGTAATCCCGGGCACAAATCTAAATCCTGGCTGGGGGCAGGCAACAGTTGTGTCACAAGTGCTGATACAGGGAAATAATACACTTAAATATTCCGGACTGAACTACCAGGGAATTGAGCTGGGTTCCAGCCAGGATGTTTCATCAATGGATTTTTTGCATTTAGACTTCTGGACATCCAATTCCACAACACTTAATGTGTACCTTATCAGTCCGGGCCCCGTTGAAACAGCCTATTCCCTCTCTGTACCAACCACAGGCTGGACAAGTATTGACATCCCTCTTGCATCATTTGCTCCTGTCAACCTTGCGAATGTGATACAGCTTAAATTCGACGGCAACGGAGACATCTACCTTGACAATATCTACTTCCGTAAGAATTAGAGCTAAAAATAATTGATGTAACTCATTTTAATTTATTTACAAATGAAAACAACAGATAAGATCACATACAACCGCTTAATCAGCCTGTTTTTGTTGCTTATGATTGCGTTGCCCGGTTGCGAGCGGGATGCTTTTCAGAAACTGGAGCCAAGAAGCTGGCAATTGGCATGGAGCGATGATTTTGAAGGTGCTTCGGGCCAGCTTCCTGACCCTGCAAAGTGGACTTTTGATATAGGTACAGGCCAGGATGGATGGGGAAATCAGGAGCTTCAGTATTATACCAATAATCCTGCAAACGTTTCATTGGATGGGAATGGAAACCTTGTTATCACAGCAATAAGAAACGGCAACAGCTTCACCTCAGCGAGAATAAAGACTCAGGGTCTTTTTGCGCAGAAATATGGCCGGTTTGAAGCAAGGCTGAAAACACCTTATGGCCCTGGTTTGTGGCCGGCATTCTGGTTGCTGGGAGAAAACATTGAAACTGTAGGCTGGCCTACCTGTGGCGAAATTGATATCATGGAACTCAGAGGCCAGGAACCCCATATAATAAATGGTACGATTCACGGCCCCGGATACTCAGGAGGAAACCCAATAACAAAGAGCTATTCTCTTGCTAACAACAGGTTTGATGCTGATTTTCATCTATTTGCAATTGAATGGGATGAAAACGGAATTGACTTTTTTGTTGATGATTACCTCTATCAGCGTATTGAGCGTAGTGATGTCCCCGGCGACTGGGTATATGACCAGGCCTTTTTTATTATCCTGAATGTTGCAGTTGGTGGTAATTATGTCGGGTTCCCTACTAACCAGACACCTTTCCCGCAAAAAATGATAATAGATTATATAAAGGTGTATCAGGAAATCAAATAGCTGATGATAGAAAGAGTACCTAATTGTTTATGTAGTGAATTTAGAAATCAAAAACGTTCAGGCTGACCCGGAGAGAGGCAAAGTTGGCTTCGACACAGTCATGTCAGACAACGAAACATGGTTCAGAATTTCCAATTATGATACCATGAGGCCATTCTTAATGAGCATCGTCAGTGATTCAGACCATTGGATGTTCATCTCAAGCAATGGTGGTCTTACAGCTGGTCGCAAAAACCCTGATTTTGCACTCTTTCCTTATTATACCGATGATAAAATAACCGACCTCTCAGAAACCACAGGTACCAAGTCAATATTCCGGATACACCTCAATGACGGCATAGTTATTTGGGAACCATTTTCAAACCATAATACCAACTTTGGTTCGGTTAGCCGCAATATTTACAAAAGTCTATACGGTAACAAAATACTATTTGAGGAGATAAATCATGATCTCTCTCTGACTTTCAGATACCGTTGGAATTCCTCGGATAATTTTGGTTTTATAAGAAGCGCAGAACTGATTAATAATTCTACGACCGATTACAATATAACGCTCCTTGATGGCATTCAGAATATTATGCCTTACGGTGTGCCACCTGATCTTCAGTGTTCAACAAGTAACCTCGTTGATGCCTATAAAAGGAGTGAACTGGAGCCAGAGACAGGTGTTGGAATATTCTCACTTAGTGCAATCATTGTAGACAAAGCTGAACCAAGTGAAGCACTGAAAGCGAATATTGTCTGGTCGTTGGGGTTGTTGAATCCCAAATACCTTCTCTCCTCTGTTCAACTTGAAAAGTTCAGACAAAAAGAATCCATCAGTACTGAACACGATGTAAAAGGCGAGAAGGGAGCATATTATGTCTGCTCAGAGATAATGCTGCAAAAAAAGCAGGTTGTCAAATGGAAGATCGTGGCCAATGTCAACCAGAACCATTCACAAATAATACGTCTTTGCCAATCTTTGAAAAAGCAGGATGATCTGGAAAGGCAATTAAGCAACGACGTAGAAGCTGGTACAGCCAGACTGATTAAGGTTGTCTCAAGCGCTGACGGATTACAGTTCACAGATGACAAATTCAATGATGCAAGGCATTTTTCAAATGTACTCTTCAATGTTATGCGTGGAGGCATTTTCGACGACAACTATAATATTATTAAAAGTGACTTTCTCAGGCACCTCTGCAAATCCAACAAAGTATTAGCAGATGAAAGTCAGAATATATTTGAGAAACTGGATGATATTATTCCCAGACCCTTGATGATTGCATCTCTGAAGGAGACTGGGAATGCTGATCTCATAAGGCATGGTATCGAATATCTGCCGCTGAGGTTCAGCCGAAGGCATGGTGATCCGAGCAGGCCATGGAACAACTTTTCTATAAACACCCGGGATGAGTATGACGGATCAAAGATCCTTGACTACGAGGGCAACTGGAGAGATCTTTTCCAAAACTGGGAGGCACTTGCCTGTTCTTATCCGGAATTTACCGATGGTATGATCTTCAAGTTCTTAAATGCATCTACTTTTGACGGTTACAATCCTTACAGGGTGACAAAAGACGGATTTGACTGGGAGGTGCTTGAACCTGACAATCCATGGTCATATATCGGATATTGGGGAGATCACCAGATAATCTATATGCTTAAATTGCTGGAGATAAGTGAAAAATACTACCCCGGCAATTTACAGTCCTGGTTTGACAAAGACTGGTTTGTGTATGCTTCTGTGCCCTATATTATTAAGCCATATGACAAGATATTAGTAAACCCAAGAGATACTATTGAATTTGACAAAGACCTGGATAATTCAATCAGAAAACAGCGTAAGGATGTGGGTTCTGACGGAGCGCTTCTGGCTCTTGGTACCGGTGAAATCTATCACGTAAACTTCATCGAAAAGATTCTGGCATCTGTATTGGCTAAAGTGTCTAATTATATTCCTGAAGCCGGTATCTGGATGAACACTCAGAGACCTGAATGGAATGATGCCAATAATGCCCTTGTAGGAAATGGTATTTCTATGGTCACCCTATTCTATTTGTACCGTTTCCTGAAATTCCTCGACACCCTTCTCATTAATGCAAAAGAGGAAAGACTTAGAATATCAGTAGAGCTAAGTGATTATTATCACACGGTAAGAGAGACTCTTAAATCATCAGAACATCTATTGGTACAACCTTTAAGTGACAGTGACCGGAAAGGTTTGATGGATAGTCTCGGTAGAGCAGCTTCAGAGTACAGGAGTCAGATTTACAAAAATGGATTCTGGGGAAAAAAAAGAAGTGTTTCCGTAAATGGCCTCAGAATATTTATACAGGTATGCATTGACTTTATAGAACATTCCATTAGGGCAAACCAGAGGCAAGACAATCTGTTTAATACCTATAATGTAATATCTATAAAAGATACCAAAGTCTCGATTTCAGACCTTGAGGAGATGCTGGAAGGGCAGGTAGCTGTTCTCAGTTCAGGGTTTCTGGATTCAAAAAAATCTCTTGAGCTTTTAGATGCTTTGAAACGCAGCTCCCTTTTCAGGGAGGACCAGTATAGTTACATCCTCTATCCGGAAAAAAAGCTGCCGGGCTTTCTGCAAAAAAATATTATTGCTGAAGAAGACGCAGAAAAGTCGGAATTAATCAAAATAATGGTATCTGATGGCAACAGGCAGATTGTAGAGAGGGATATTCTTGGCAATTACCACTTTAACGGGAGCTTCAGAAACGTAAGCGATCTGGAAGAAGCGCTTAAGGACCTCGCAGATTCAAAGTACAAAGAACTTATTGTGAGCGATACGGAGCTTCTGACCTCCCTGTTTGAGAAGGTCTTTAATCACAGGTTCTTTACCGGCAGATCAGGTACATTCTTCTCCTACGAAGGTCTGGGTTCAATATACTGGCATATGGTATCCAAACTGCGTCTGGCAGTCCAGGAAACATGTATAAAAGCTATTGAAAATTATACTGATCCAGTTATTACAGGGAAATTATTGGAGCATTATTATGAGATCGACGCAGGAATCGGAGTCCATAAACCACCTGACCTATACGGAGCATTTCCAACAGATCCCTATTCCCACACCCCGCGCCACAGAGGTGCTCAGCAGCCAGGCATGACCGGACAGGTGAAGGAGGATATCCTTGCACGTTTTGGAGAGCTTGGAGTTTTTGTCAGAGATGGGAAGATTGCTTTTAATCCCTGCCTTTTGAGAAATAAGGAACTACTGTCTCAACCTGATAGTTTTGAGTACCATACTGCAGAAGGCAGAAAAACGATGATCAGTCTCAAAACAGGGCAGCTATGCTTCTCCTTTTGTAATGTGCCCGTCACATATACTGAATCAGACCATGAAAAGATCACTCTGAAATATAGTGATGGTAAAACAGAAGAATTTGATGGTAAGGCATTGGATCGCTATTCCAGTAATTTAATATTTAGCAGAACAGGCAAAATCAGTTTAATTGAAGTATCAGTAAAGCTGCAACATTGATTATTATTTGTTTATCTAATTGATCTCTCATGAAAGGCAAACAGCCAGATCACCAAAGGCTGGGTTAATTTTGAACGAAGTATTATGAGACTATCTGTCAGGGAAAAGATCGGTTACGGACTCGGGGACACAGCATCTCACTTCGTTTGGGATATGGTTGGCTTTTGGATCCTCATTTTCTACACAGATACCTTTGGAATTCCCGCAGCGGCAGCCGGAACAATTATGCTGATTGCGCGTTTCTGGGATATGCTTAGTGATCCCCTTATGGGCGTAATTGCCGACAGGACCAATACCCGATGGGGAAAATTCAGGCCATATATTCTATTTATGGCTTTACCCTATAGTGTTCTTGCCGTTCTTACGTTTTCAACCCCTGATCTCAGCACTACAGGTAAAGTAATCTATGCCGGTACTACATACCTGCTTTTAATGACTGTTTTTACTGCAATTAACCTGCCCTACTCATCTCTGGGTGCAGTAATGACATCAGACTCATATGAAAGAGCCGGACTTAACTCATATCGGTTCGTTTTCGCATTTGCAGGCCAGCTAATAGTAACAGGCACAGCCCTCTACCTGGCGAATTACTTCGGCAAAGGGAATATGGCACGGGGTTACCAGCATACACTGATTCTTTTCTCCCTGATAAGCCTCTTCCTCTTCATGGTAACATTTGCGACAACAAGGGAAAGGGTTGCA
Organism: uncultured Rikenellaceae bacterium; assembly: GCA_964568875.1. GTDB lineage: Bacteria > Bacteroidota > Bacteroidia > Bacteroidales > VadinHA17 > SLNP01. The sequence continues at coordinate 220,559 of CAZMSH010000002.1, forward strand.
CCTCCACCGGCACAACAGAATAACCTTAAAGAAGATGTCAGGAACCTGTTCAGGAACCGCCCCTGGGTAATTCTCTTCTTTGTGGGCATTATCTCTTTTGTGATGTTCGCTTTGCAAAATCTTACCATTGCCTACTATTTTAAGTATTATATCGGTAAGGAAGAGAGCGTTCAATTATTCAACGTCATCGGCACAATAGCATTAATCCTGGGAATACCTTTGTCAAAGCCTTTGGCCAAAAAATATGGAAAACGTAATATATACATAGCAAGCTCACTGCTTTCAGGTATCTTTTTCATCTTACTCTACATTCCTGATGATAATAATATCTTCACCGTATACGTACTGAATATTCTGGCAAAATTCACATATGCTCCTGCGGTTCCACTTTTATGGACAATGCTTGCTGACGCTGCCGATTACTCAGAATGGAAGTTCGGAAGACGTTCAACCGGACTGGTGTTTTCAGCTGCCACATTTGCACAAAAGGCCGGTTGGGGAATAGGTGGCGCCCTTGCAGGATGGCTGCTTGCAACATTCCGGTTTGTGCCAAACATTGAACAAACAGCCTCTACCCTCAATGGTATTAAGCTAATGATATCTGTATTCCCCGGATTGCTTTACATGTCATGTGCCATAATACTCTATTTCTACGCCATTGATCAGAAAACATGCATTGAGATGCAGACAGAACTTGAACAACGCAGAAAAGAAAAATCATGAGAAGAACAATCAGATATCTTTTTTTGATACTGGCTGCGGCACTGTTAGTTACCTGTTCCCAGCGTCATGAAACTGCTAATAAAACTGCAGCTGAAATACTGGGCAATCCGGAATATCAGGCTATTTCCTACGGTGGTTACAGAGAGATAACCAGAGATATCCAGCCAACAATAACTCAATTGAAAGAAGATATGAGAATACTGGCTGCTATGGGGATCAGACTACTTAGAACATACAATGTTCATTACGATGAAGCAGCCAATCTCCTTGAAGCCATTAAACAACTTAAGCACGATATTCCTGGCTTTGAAATGTATGTGATGTTGGGTGTCTGGATAGATTGTAAAAATGCCTGGACTGACCTGCCCGATCGAATTCGTGACCAGGAGAGCGACAGAAATGCTGTTGAAATTGAAAGCGCTGTTAACCTGACGCTGCAATATCCTGATATTGTCAGGATTATTGCAGTTGGGAATGAAGCAATGGTACACTGGGCATGGAATTATTATGTTGAACCCGGTATCATACTGAAGTGGGTGAATCATCTTCAGGAACTGAAGAAAGAGGGTGTACTGCCTAAAACATTATGGATTACCAGTTCCGACAATTTCGCATCATGGGGTGGTGGCGGAAATGAATACCATAAAAAGGAATTAAATGAACTTATTGAAGCTGTGGACTTTATCTCGATGCATACTTATCCTATGCACGACACTCATTATAACCCTGACTTCTGGGGTGTACCTGAAGATGAAGAACACATGTCCGACCTCGACAAGATTAATGCCGCTATGGTAAGGGCAAGGGATTACGCAATTGGTCAGTATGAAAGCGTCAGAAAATATATGCAAAGTCTGGATATAGAAAAACCAGTACATATCGGAGAAACAGGATGGGCGACTAAGTCAAATGAGTTTTATGGTAACGATGGATCAAGGGCAACAGATGAATACAAATCTGCCATCTACTACCATCATATTCGTGAATGGACCAAAAATAACGGAATTACATGTTTCTATTTTGAAGCGTTCGACGAACAATGGAAGGACGCTGGAAATCCGCAAGGCTCGGAAAACCACTTTGGACTCATAAATCTTAAAGGTGAGGCCAAGTATGCTTTATGGGATCTGGTTGATGCCGGTAAATTTGAAGGATTAACCCGCGATGGAATGAAGATCTCAAAAACCTATGATGGAAATAAAGAGGACTTGATGATGGATGTCATGGTTCCCCCAAACAACAGGAGCATACAAACGAATAATACACAAAATTGATTTCAGAAATGAATAAAAACAGACTATTTATTACGCAAATAATTCTCACAGTGATGCTTATCATCAGTTGTAAAGAACAAAACCAACTCCCCGTTACTGTCTATGAAACCTCAGCAGACGGCAATAAGCTTACTTTGTTGAACGATTTTTCTGATGTTGATCAATATGTGGAAATAACCATCAATCCTGATGAACAATTCCAGACCCTCACAGGAATAGGAGGGTCGTTTACAGAAGCATCAGCTTATTTATTGAATCAGGTTAGCAAAGCCAACAGAGAGAAGATTCTTGAGGCATATTTTGGTGAGTCCGGAGCGAAGTATTCATTAACCCGGACGCACATGAACTCCTGCGACTTTTCTTTGGGCAACTACTCATACGCCCCTGTGGAGGGAGATATGGAACTTGAGCATTTTTCAATAGAGGAAGACATGAATGACATAATCCCTATGATCAAGGATGCCATGACTGTTTCCAAAACGGGCTTCAAAATAATCTCCTCTCCATGGACTGCACCTCCCTGGATGAAAGACAATAATGACTGGCGAGGTGGAAAACTATTGCCGGAATATTACAACACCTGGGCTCTTTTCTTCTCTAAATACCTGGAAACATACCGTCTTCAAGGAATAGACATATGGGCTTTTACAGTCGAAAATGAACCCTTGGGCAATGATAATAACTGGGAGAGCATGCACTTTTCCCCTTTTGAAATGAATGATTTTGTAAAAAACCATCTTGGCCCCAGGTTAGAAAGCGACAGACATGATGTAAAAATCCTGGGCTACGATCAGAATAGAGATGCAGAGCTTATTGAGTGGGTCGATGCCATGTATGATGACAAGGATGCTTCAGAATACTATGATGGAACCGCAATACATTGGTATGGAAGCACATATGATCATTTCCCTGAGGCTTTACAATATGCCTACAGAAAAGCTCCCGGAAGGCATCTGATACAAACAGAAGCATGTATTGATGCACAGGTACCCAGGTGGAAAGATGATGCCTGGTATTGGGCAAAAGAGGCAACAGACTGGGGCTGGGACTGGGCTCCTGAAGAAAGAAAGCACCTTCATCCGAAATATGTACCGGTTTTCAGGTATGCGAGAGATATAATAGGATGTTTTAACAACTGGGTTGACGGATGGGTTGATTGGAATATGGTTCTTGACAGGCAGGGAGGCCCTAACTGGGCGAAGAATTGGTGTGTAGCCCCTGTAATTGTTGATCCTGAAAATGATGAGGTATATTTCACTCCTCTTTATTATACTATGTCTCACTTCAGCAGGTATATCAGACCAGGTGCTATTAGAATAGGATTTGAGATATCAGACCCGGAGCTATTACTTACTGCCTTTCAGAACACTGATAACAGCATTACGGTAGTTATACTGAACCAGACAGATGGAGCAAGGGGTATTAGTCTGTCAATTAAAGAAAAATCAACAAAACTGACAATCAATGCAAAAGCAATTCAGACAATATTAATATCAATATAGAATTATCCTACAATACTTATAACCGCATTAAATACCTGGTCAAGATGACAACTTACAAAACACCTTTGAAAGACAGGGTTCCAATCGGACAAAAAGCCGCCTTTGGGGCAGGCCATCTGGTGAACAACCTACTTCCTGGCTCGCTTGGAGTTTTCATGTTTTTCCTGCTGACAGCTTTTGGCATGGATCCTTTTCTGGCAGGTCTTCTGGGCGGTCTGCCACGATTCTTTGACGCCATAACGGATCCGATTATGGGGTATATTACAGATAATACAAAGTCACGTTTCGGCCGGCGCAAGCCTTACATATTTATTGGCGCAATACTGAGTGGCGGGTTATTTGCCCTGTTGTGGCAGCTTCATCCGGAAAATTCACAGATGTATAACTTCTGGTATTTTCTTATTCTTTCGATAATATACCTGCTGGGCAATACTATGTTCTCAACACCTCTTATCGGTTTGGGATATGAAATGACTTTTGATTACAATGAACGTACACGGCTAATGGGATTCTCTCAGACGCTGGGACAGATAGCATGGATGATAGTTCCCTGGTTCTGGGTACTTATTGCAAATCCTGACCTGTTTGAATCACAAGCCATTGGTGTACGAAGACTCTCCGTAATTGTCGGGGGAATATGTATGATACTGGGTATGATGCCTGCTCTGTTTTGCAAGGAAATTGATCAGGCTAATCTCACAAACAGGGATGACCTTACCCTCAGAAACATAGCAGGTAATCTCAAGAGTCTGCTGAGAAATATGGTGCTGATTTTTAAGAACATTTCATTTGTAAGGCTTTGCGGCGCCACTTTCCTGGTGTTCAATGGCTTCCAGATGGTCGCCTCTTTCAGCTATTTTATTATCGTCTTCTATATGTTCAGGGGTGACTATGGTGCAGCCGGAACATGGCCTGCATGGTTCTCAACTGTCAGTGCCTTGTGTACTGCATTTCTGATAATCCCGATCATTACAATGATGTCAAATAAATGGGGAAAGCGAAATGCATTTATCATTTCGACATTTATATCAATGGTGGGCTACGTGTTAAAATGGTGGGGATTCAATCCTGATAATCCCTGGCTGATATTTCTGCCTGTACCCCTGATGGTCTTCGGTATTGGTGGTTTGTTTACTCTGATGATGAGTATGACAGCTGACGTATGCGACCTCGATGAGCTAAATAACGGGATGCCAAGAAAAGAAGGAACCTTCGGAGCTATATACTGGTGGATGGTTAAGCTTGGACAGGCTCTGGCACTGGTACTTGGTGGTCTTGTACTTAAACTCGTTGGCTTCGATCAGAACTCAGCTCTGCAGACTACTGAAACTATCACCAGGCTCAGGATTGCCGACATAGTTATTCCTGCACTAACAGCAGGCCTCGCAATTGTTGTAATGTGGAAGTATGATCTTACAGAAGAAAGAGCTAAGGAGATTAAAGAAGAGTTGGTAAAAAGAAGAGGTGAGCTATAATTCCAATGCCACTGAGCTTTTTTACATGTGTTTATAATCGTAAAAAATAAAACAGAATGTCATTCAGACCCGATCAATTTTTAAGTTACAAGGAAACAGGACAATTCGCAAAAGCCAGTTATCTTGAAGAAAAGAGTGAAGAGGATATCAGAAATCTGTTCCTTGAGATTCTCTATGGTGGTGTCCACGGATTCTGCTTCAGCCTGTATGAGGATGGACAGAAGCCAGGTGATATTATCTCAGAAGACCAGATACGAAGGCGTATGCAGGTACTCAGACCCTACACGAGATGGATACGATCATTCTCATGCATCGAAGGCAATGAACTAATACCCAAAGTAGCAAAAGAACTGGGAATCAAAACACTGGTTGGTGCATGGCTGGGAACCGATGAAGATAAGAACCGGCAGGAGATAGAGAACCTGATTAAATTGTCAGGGGACGGACTCGTTGATATAGCTGCTGTTGGCAACGAGGTTCTTTACAGGGATGATCTTTCAGAAGACCAGCTTATTGATATAATCAGATTTGTGAAAGAGAGTTTACCCGGAATTCCGGTCGGTTATGTTGATGCCTATTATGAATTTGTTCAGCGACCCAGGATAGCAGACCTATGCGATGTTATTCTATGCAATTGTTATCCTTTTTGGGAAGGCACAGGATTCAAGTATTCCCATCAGCATATTCAACAGATGTTTCAACAGGCAAAATCAGCAGCTAAGGGTAAGAGAGTAATTATTACCGAGACCGGATGGCCCAGCAGGGGAGAAAAACTGGGAGAAGCCGTTCCTTCTGAACAGGCAGCACTGAGGTATTTTATAAATACACAACTATGGTCAATAGATGAAGGTATAGAAGTTTTCTATTTCTCTTCCTTTGATGAGTCATGGAAGACAGGAGCAGAAGGAGAAGTGGGCGCCTACTGGGGTATATGGGATAAGAACGAAAGACTGAAATACAGCGATGAACATATATCAGACATTAAATATTGATCCGGGAAGGGCTATATGCTATTCAGGCTTCAGGCAGGGACAAAATCCGGGCGGACTTTATCCATCATACGAAGAGGTCAGGGAAGACCTGCTACTACTGGAGGGTCATTGGAAGTACCTGCGTCTTTTCGATTGTGATCAGCACGCAGATACAGTTTTGGAGGTTATTAGAAAAGAGAAGCTTGGTTTTAAAGTGATGCAGGGAGCCTACACAGGAGCTGAGATGAACAACTTCAATTGTCCATGGAATGGAGGGGTATACTCCGAGGAACAGCTGGAACTTAATCGTGTAAATAATAAATTAAGAATTGATAAATTAATAAGACTTGCCAGCAATAACCCTGAAACCATTTTTTCTGTATCCGTTGGCAATGAAGCATGTGTAGAGTGGACTGATCACTATGTGCCGGAAAGTAGTGTCATGAATTATGTAAAACTTGTAAAGAATTCTATAAAACAACCCGTTACATATTGCGACAACTATGCGCCCTGGCTCTTTAAACTGAAAAGAGTTGCAGATGAAGTTGATTTTATCTCGATACACACTTATCCTGTATGGGAATATAAGCACATATCAGAATCTCTTGAGTTCTCAAAGGAGAACTACTATTCTGTTGCCAACCAATACCCTGGAAAACCTGTTGTTATAACTGAGGCAGGATGGGCTACAAATTCCAACGGAAGAGGAATAAATCCTCAGAACGTTAATGAAGATTATCAGAAAATCTATTTTGAGATACTAATGGAATGGGTTGAAAAGGAAGGAATACTTGCATTCTTCTTCGAAGCGTTCGATGAGTTGTGGAAAGGCTCACCAGAGCCGTTGGAGCCTGAAAAGCACTGGGGTTTATTCAAAATTGACAGAACCCCAAAAATGGCAGTAAGAGATTTATTTATATGAGATAAATATAACCTAATCGGAATAAAAGAACTACCTTATGCTAATATTATAATGAAAAATGACATTTAATGATACATTTCCAAATATTATTAACCTAAAAACTGAAAGATTATGAGAATTTCTACTATTATTATGATGATCTTATTTTCATCAATGAGCTTTGCTCAGAACGCTCCCATCACCTTTGAGACGGGAGGTCACGGATCTACCTGGACATGGACAGTGTTTGAGAATAACACCAATCCGGCGCTGGAAATCATCGACAATCCCTTTATGACCGGTATCAACACCTCAGCTAAGGTAGCCAAGTTTACTGCACTGCAAGCCGGCAATCCCTGGGCAGGTGTAGAATCACTTGAGGGTAACCTCGGCACATTCACCTGGAATGAAAACAACCGGATTGTAAAAATAATGGTGTATAAAAGTGTCATCAGCGATGTGGGAATAAAATTTGACGCAGGAGCGCCACCTAATGACTGGTCATCAGGAGAAATAAAAGTCGCCAATACTAAAATCAACGAGTGGGAAGAATTGACTTTCGATTTCTCAAATGCTCCAAATCCTCCCGCAGAGTTTGGCGGACTGAAAAGGATCATCATCTTCCCGGATTTCGCGGCCAGGAGTCAGGATAATATCATCTATTTCGACAGCATTACATTCCATCCGGCACCCACGCCACCGGTACAGCCGGCAACTGCAGCTCCAACACCTACCCGTCAGGCAGCCAATGTAATCTCTCTCTTCAGTGACGCATATACTGACGTTACAGTTGAAACATGGAGAACAACATGGTCGGCAGCTGCCCTTGAAGATGTAAGCATAGAAGGTAATGCAACCAAGAAGTACTCAAGTCTGGATTTCGTTGGAATTGAAACTGTTGCCAACAAAGTTGACGCCTCAGAAATGACACACTTACACCTTGATGTATGGTCAGCAGATTTCACCTTCTTCGGAGTAAAACTGGTTGACTTCGGTGCAGACGGAGCTTTTGGTGGTGGTGATGACGCAGAACATCAGGTTAATTTCACAACACCAGCCCAGGGAGAATGGGTTAGTCTTGATATACCGCTGAGCGATTTTACAGGACTTACAACCAGAGCGCATCTTGCACAATACATACTGGTAGGACAGCCTACAGGCGCAACTACTGTATTTATTGATAATGTTTATTTCTATAAAGATGTCGCGGGTCCTACAGAACCTGAAACAGCGGCTCCAACACCTACCCGTCAGGCAGCCAATGTAATCTCTCTCTTCAGTGACGCATATACTGACGTCACAGTTGACACATGGAGAACAACATGGTCGGCAGCTACTCTCGAAGATGTAAGCATCGAAGGTAATCCAACCAAGAAGTACTCAGGTCTCGATTTTGTTGGAATTGAAACTGTTGCCAATAAAATTGACGCCACGGAAATGACGCACCTACACCTCGATGTATGGTCAGCAAATTTTACATTCTTTGGGGTTAAACTGGTTGACTTCGGCGCAGACGGAGCTTTTGGTGGTGGCGATGATACAGAGCATCAGGTTAATTTCACCACACCGGCACAGGGTGAATGGGTTAGCCTTGATATACCGCTGAATGATTTTACCGGACTTACAGCCAGAGCACATCTTGCACAATACATACTGGTAGGACAACCCACAGGTGCAACTACTGTATTTGTTGATAATGTCTATTTCTTTAAGGACGGTACTACTTCGGTTAACACTGAAGAGTACAATGATCTGGTTGCTTACCCAAATCCTGTTAATTCGGGAGTACAGGTTCAGCTTAATGCAACAGTGAAGAAAGTTGATCTCTATGACGTTAACGGCAAATTGATCAGATCATTGAATTCCACATCTGTATTAGGTACCGATGGCCTCAGTAAAGGCATATATATAATGAACATTCAAACACTGGATGGAAAAATTAAAACACAAAGGCTGATTATAAATTAATTATCACCATTCATGGTATTGACAGAATGAGTCATCACTATTGAGATGACTCATTCTTTTTTTTTATATTGCATAGAATTGGATATAAAAATCTGGAAAGATTTGAAAAAATTGACATCATACTTGTTAATAAGTTTCCTGAGTTGTTTTGTATCTCTATCTCAGAAGTTTCCTGATAAAGGTATGCCCTTGCTGCATAACTACACTCCTGGTCAGTTTAATGAGATGGGCAAGATATGGGCAATAACATCTGCAGAAAATGGCATAGTATATATGGCGGCAGATAAGGGTTTGCTCGAATATGATGGAAAAAACTGGAAAAGCTATAAAGGAAGTAAAGGATTTACCCGGTCAATATTGCTAATCAATGACTCTCTGATATACACAGGTTCCGATCTCGATTTTGGAGTTTGGAAGAGAAACAGATATCAGGAGTTCGAATACACTTCATTATATCCGTTTGAAAAAGACCTTAACGAGACATATGAGGAGTTCTGGGCTGTTCATCATACAGATGGTAATGTTATATTCATCTCAGCTCAGTATATTTATGTATATAAAAACCAACAACTTACCCGAATCACGGCTCCTCACGGATTTGCAGGCAGTTTCTTAATTAACGATACCCTGTATGTTTCAGACCTGAACTATGGATTATACCAGCTTAACGGATTATCGCTAAAGCTGTTGTTCGCCTATTCTGAGAATACAGATTTTCAGATCCGGGGTCTGTATGAAAACAATAAAGGGCTTGTGATAGTAACAAGAGATTCAGGTTTGTTCTCTTATGCTTCAGGTAAACTCGTTGCAATCAATAATGCATTATCAGAAAAACTAAAGACATCAAAAGTATTCAGTTTTGAGCACATCGATAATAACCATTTAGCCTTTGGCACTGTACTGGGAGGGCTGTTCATTGCTGATTCAGAAGGACAGATATTACATCAGATAAACAAACAAAAGGGATTACCCAACAACACAATACTTAGCTTGCATTTCAACAGGGAAGGCAGACTGTGGATTGGAATGGATTACGGCATTTCCTCCCTGAATCTGAGAAACGACATCACCTACTTCCTGGACTACCGGGGAGATTTTGGAACAGGATCATCTGCAATCCTGCAGGACGGTGTCTTCTACCTTGGGACTAACCAGGGACTGTATCGTTCGGATTGGGATGACATGAATAATGATTCTGAATTTTACAAATTCACAGTCGTTCCGGGAACCGAAGGACAGGTATGGACATTGGCTGAAATAGACAACTCCTTGCTAATTGGCCATGACCAGGGTTTATTCTATTTGAATGGTAACTCTGTTCAAAAACTGAGCGACCAGCCAGGAGTGTGGTCAATAATTGAGTACAGGGATTATCTTCTGACTGGTAACTATAATGGGATATCTGTTTTTACAAGAGGCGAAAACGGCTGGGAGTTTCTGAAAAGGATGGAGCTCATACTGGGTTCATGCAACCAGTTGGTTGTAGAAAAAGAGAATATCCTGTGGGTGAATATTTCAAACTTCGGTATTATTCGTGCTGTTTTGGACGACACGCTCTTTCCCGCTGAAAGATCAATATTTCCTGACTCCGTTTTCAAAGGCAATCATCCATCACTTGTAAATGATTCCACAGGCATAAGAGTGGTAACAGACAGATTTGAATATTCCTTTGATGAAGAAAGCGGACAATTTGTTAATGAGACTGAAAAGATAGCACAGCCCAAAATTGAAGGAGTCTTATCAGATGTCTATTTACATTTGCCATTAAACTCCGATTATGGCTTCTACCCTGTTTACAATGGCTTTGCTCTTAAATATTTCAGAATGGGTGACAATACCTACCCCAAGGATAAAAGCAGTTTGATTATCAGAGATATCGTCGGATTCAACAACCACGAGCGTGTAAAATTCTTCCCCAATGCTACTATTCCTTACAGATTACATAATCTGAAGATTGAATTTATTGTTCCTGACAAGGATAATGTTTTGTATCAATACCGGTTAAATGAGGGTGGAAGCTGGACTGGCCGGGATGATGAAAACAGCTATACATTCCTGAATCTTAAGGAAGGTGAACATACGGTATTCGTCAGGGCAATAGCAGAAGGCTCTATTGTCGACGCAACCCGGGTATCAGTAAGGATAGCTCCCCCCTGGTATCGTTCCTGGTATGCATACACCTTCTACTTCATACTTCTTCTGATTACTGTCTATATACTATTCCTCTGGCGCAATCTGGCCCTGAAAAGGCAAAAGGAAGAATCTATGGTAAGAGAAAAGGCAGCACTGCTGAAGCAGTCGGAACAATATGAAAAGGAGATTCTAAGAATAGAGCAGGAAAAACTGCAATCTGAATACAACCAGCTTAAGCAGGAACTTAAAAGGAAGACCATTGATCTGGCAAATAAAGCAAAGGAAAATGAGGATAAGAACCGCCTGCTGCTTGCAATGAAGGAGAAGTGTGATCTGGCGCAGAAAAATGAACACGAATCCTCCGGCCTCTGGCGGGAGATGCAAAAAATGATTGACTCGTATCTTAACCTGGAGGACAGAACATTTGAGATTCAAATGGATGAGTTGCATCAGGACTTCTTCAGGAAACTAAAAGAACAGTTTCCCGGGCTATCCGGCAACGATCTGCGTTTATGTGCCTACCTTAAAATAGGTCTTAACTCAAAGGAAATTGCAGATATAATGAATATTCAACCTTCGAGTGCTTACATCAGTCGTTCAAGACTTAGAAAAAAGCTAAATCTGAATGCCGACGAGGACCTTCATGATTTTCTGTTCAACCTTTAGAAACAAGTATCTGTTTTAACTGGATTGGCATTACACCTTTTCAACTGAGACAGACAGATTGAAAGATATCTGTATCTCATTATTGACTTTTATAAGCCCGAACATCGGTGAGGGCGGCGAAATTCCAAAGTCAGACATTCTTAAAGCCCCTGAACCGGAAAATCTGTACTTATCCTCCTCTACAGCAGTCCATTTGACAGGTATTTCAACTACCTTTCTGTACCCATTCAGTTTTATTGAGATCATGGCGTTGATCATACCTGATCCATTCTGAGTAGTTGTTTCTGAGTTGAAGACTTCAAGAAGTTCAATTGAAATATTGGGATGTTTTTCAACACCCAGGGTATTTTGCATATCCTTGGTAAGACGGGGATTAAGGCAGTCAAACGACTTCACGCTTATATTCAGGAGCGCATTTGAAAAGGTTATGATATCCTCAGATTCATCTGTAACAACCTCCATATTACCCTTTGCTGATTCACTGATTGAAATGCATTCGAAACAATTTACCGAACTGGTACCTGACAAGCGCAGCCAGCTTTCCTCACCCAAAGTGTAGGATATGTTTCTGGCCTCACCTGATGTTAACAGAAGAGGCAGGAGTAGTATTTTGAAGATTCCATGGATCATAACTTCGTTTTTTAACTTTGTTATATTTCGCAGATGCCTGCATAACAGCAGGCACCGCGAAACAGAAGATATTTAGCTTAAAAGCCTACAGCGGCTTCGAGGATAAATCCGTTAAAAGTTGCCCCGTTACGGTAATCAGTAGCATTGAAACCATTGAAATTCTGGTTCACATATTCAAGTTTCAGAAGCAGGTTTTTTGTAGTATACCAACCTGCTGAAAGCTGAATGCGGTCTATCGAGATGTCATCTGTATATCCTGAAAGAAGTCCGGTTACTTTATTATAGCGGCCGGCAATGAAAGCCTGCTCCCGGGGCAGAAACCTGTATACCATTTCTCCCGCAATCTGGCTGAAAGAGCGGCTTTCAGCAACCATAGGGCTCTCGGTTCCGCTACTGGTCTCGTACGTGCCAAAGAATTCCAGACCCCTGAACTTTATGAACGGGTTAATGGAGATAGCAGTAACCTTGTGGGTAAATCCGGGAGATATTCGCCCTGAAGTAAACCTGTTTGTAGGAGTGTACAGCGAGAAAGCGCCTGATGAAACAGTCCTTTCAGGTTCAGCTGCCATATAGTACCTCGATCCGGTACGGTCACCTGCATACAATGTGTTGCGTGTTGTACCCGGATTGGCATAAAGGCTTGCGCTGAGACGTACTCTGAGATCATCGTTCAATTGTGTATCGTAACCAACCTTGGCTAATATGGAAGGACTTTTGCGAAGTACATCGCCATTTGAGTCATAGGCGGTCTTAACATCTCCATTTATGATACCTCCTGTCATTCCTGCCATTAAAAACAGATTTTCAGAGGGAAAAACATAAAGCTCCCCACCGATCTCGGTAGTAAAGGCATCCATTATATAATTTCCAACGAAGGGATTAAGAATTGTATTACCGTTGTCACTCCTGCGAAACTGCTGATCACCGTAATTAATACCGAAGTGACCTATCTTAACAGTGAAGTAACGGGTAAACCAGTCTGGATTGCCAAACATCGGAAGCTTGTCAATCTGAATATAACCTCCCTTGACCCAGAACTCAGGATGATGACGGGATGACATATAGTTTTCCAGTGAAACACGTATTCCATCCTCAAGCTGAATATCGAAGCGAAGGTTGGCAGTAGCAAGGTTGAAACCTGACGCTAGTGGATATAGTGCATTCAGGTTATGCGTTACTGATCCAATGGTAACGTTGTTCGGCTGAGCTGTATTGCTGTGGCTCAGCGCCTGAAATTGCTGGGTAAAGCTTCCCCCAATCCTTACAGTCATGCCGGTAAAGGGTACAGTATCTGCTTTGGGTGACTCAAAGACATGTATGCCACTCTGATCGAACGGCCTGTAAAAGGCGATTTTGCCATTCTGTCCATATAGCGTGGTCGCAAAAATCATCAAAACCAAAACGTAAAATAGTCGTGTTGTTTTCATAGTAAATTTCTCTCTTGTTTAAGTAAGTATTTATTAATTATATCTGATATGAAGCTCTATTTGCTCCCGGTGACAATACCTGGCTGTAGTACAACAGAATACTTAAGAGTGACCTCGTCTCCTGTGGTAAGAGCACCAAACATTGCCGTAGGAGGTGAAACTTCATGATCACTCATCTTAACGGCAGTGCTGCCTGAAAGCTCAATTGTACCATCAGGCTTCATCCTGCCTGATGCATTTACACTCACTGTCCGGGCAACTCCTGAAACAATAAGCTGTCCGGTTGTGCTGATAGTGTACACTCCGCCTTCTTCTGTAATAGAATTAACCCTGCCAAGCTCATACCTGATCTCAGGATGGGATTTGGTGTCAAGCGCATCATTGATTTTTGAGTTCATTATATTGCCCCTTGATGCCTTGAATGATCTGGCATCAACTATGATACTCAAGCCTTCCAGACCGGTTATCTTACCATTATCGACCTTAATCTTTACCGAACCTTTAAGGCTTTCAACATCAGCATACCAGTCATGAAGGTTAGACGTACCCTCTACCTTCAGCGAATGCGATTTAACATCGTATTGAGTTACCTGTGCATCGACAGAAGCTGACAAAATCAAAATCAGCACTATCGATTTAATTATTGCTTTTGTTCTCATGGTATTATACAACTTTTACTGTAAATAATAATTATTTAGACTCTCTCTAAATAAACAATAACCAGACCAAATGGTTGGCAGGCATTATCATTTAGTCTTTAAAGACTTGATTATATGTCATTTAAGACACTTACCGGATGACAAACAAAGAGCCGGCCAGTTAGAAAAACGACGAAATTTCGTCGGAACGGACGAAAAGCTGCAGTTTTCAGGCTTCAATTCCCAGCTTTTCAATTCTAGATTTAAGGGTTGATGGCGGCAGATCGAGCAGCCTTGCGGCTCCGGCCTTGTTTCCTCCTGATCTTATAAGGGCATCTCTTATTGCGTTTGACTCTACTTCCTCAAGAATTTCATTAAGCGGCTTATTGCCAAAATGGAAACAGGTATGCTTTTTACCCGGAAATCGCACATCATAAGGCAGGATATCTTTATCTATAACGCCTTCCTGAGCCATTATCACGAGCCTCTCCATAAGGTTCTTCAGTTCCCTGACATTTCCCGGAAAATCATTTTGACGAAGGATGGACAGAGTCTCCTTTTCTATCGTGATCCCGCTTCCGCCTGCAAACTCTTCAACAAAATGATGTGCAAGTACTTCAATATCATCAGGTCTCTCCCTTAGCGGAGGAAGGTTTATCGGAAAAACATTAAGCCGGTAGTACAGGTCCTCCCGGAACTTCCCTTGGTCAACCAAAACTTTCAGATCTTTTTTTGTTGATGCAATTACGCGGACGTCTATCTTAACAGTCTCGGTTCCCCCTACCCTTTCAATCTCCCCTTCCTCGAGAGCTCTCAACAACTTAACCTGAAGGTCAAACGGCATGTCGTCAATATCATCAAGGTACAGAGTACCTTTGTCTGCCATTTCAAAACGGCCCGCTCTCATCTTTTCAGCTCCCGTGAAGGAACCTTTCTCGTGGCCGAACAGTTCGCTTTCGAAGATATCCCGCGACAGTATGGCGCAGCTAACCTTTATAAAAGGAGCTGTGCTTCTGTTACTGTTATAGTGGATGATACTGGTAAGCAACTCCTTGCCTGTGCCGGTTTCACCGGTTATAAGAACGGTAGTGGTTTTATCAGCTACCAGGCTGACCATGTCAAACACCTTCTGTGTGACGCCGCTTTTTCCTATAAATGATGATCTGTCGAATTGTTTCCTGACCTGTTTACGGAGTTCCCGGTTCTCTTCCCTGACGCTCTTTAACTCCCTTATGCGTTCGACTGTCATAAGTAGTTCGTCAATATTAAAGGGTTTGGAGATATAGTCGTAGGCACCAAGCTTCATTGCCTCCACTGCAGTATTGACACTGGCATAGGCTGTCATTAACAGAACAAAGGTTTCCGGTCTTGTCTGCCGGATTATTTTAAGAAATTCCATGCCGTTCATACCCGGCATATTGAGGTCGGTTATAATTACATCAGACTCTTCATCCGATTCATTAAGGAGTTGCAATGCTGCCTGTGCAGAAGAGAATTCTCTTACCTGGTAACCTGCATCGCGAAGATCATCAGCAGTGGTAACTCTGACTATTCTCTCATCATCAACAATGAATATTTTAAGCATGAGCGCTGTTATTTAGTGTTTTATCAGGCTGAGGTATGGTAACAATTACGGTAAGTCCTCCGTTTTCTGAATTTATCGCGGTAATACTGCCGTTATGGCTGGCAATAATGTTGTAGCTTACCGACAGACCGAGACCCGTTCCCTGCTTTATCTTTTTCATGGTAAAAAACGGGTCGAAGATTGATGTGAGTTTTTCAGGGGCCACACCTGTACCATTGTCGGTAATACGTACTACCACCTCGCTGCCTGTTCCTGCTACCTCTATGTTTATTGAACCGGTTAACGTTGGTTCATCTGTTTTCCTCTCGTTTATGGCATCAATACTGTTAAGAACTATATTCAGAAAAACCTGCTGCAGATGATTCGGACTTGCGGTGACAATCAACCTGTCTTCTGCAAAGTTACCCGAGAGTTCTATGCCTGATTTGTCGATCTGATACCTGGCCAGGGCAACTGAATTTCTTATCAGCCCGTTGATGTCCGTTTCAATGAGCACAAGATCCTGCTTCCTTGAAAAATTAAGCATTCCCTCCACTACGTGCTCGATCCTTTCCAGTGCTTCAGACATCAGCGCTATGTACTCTGAATTCTGTGCGACATTTTCAGGTTTGTCACTTATTCTCCTTATGCAGTTTCTCATACCGGCCAGCGGATTGTTTATCTCATGAGCCAAACCTGCTGCAAGTGTTCCGAGAGACACCATTTTTTCACTATGCGACAAAGACTCATGGGCCCTCATTAATTCATAATATGCTTTATTGAGCCTTTGAAGCATTTCATTGAATGCATTATCAAGTGTGTCTATTTCATCGGTGAGGCTGAATATGTTTTTCAGTCTCACCGAGACCCTGGTGTCAGTAACCATGTCAGTTTGTTTTTTCCTGCCCAAAGAATCAAGATCCACACCCGATGCACGTCTGCTGATTGACTTAAGAGGATCGGTGATTACATATGACAGAATGAATGCAGCCAGTATCCCCAGAAACAAAAAAAAGAAAACCATTCCTATGAAAAGCGATGTAATACGGCCTATTCTGATATAAAACTCATCCTCCTTCATTCCGACCCTGACCTTACCCCCGGTGCTGTCTGTTATCGGCAGAGCTATGTCCCTGACCGTTCTGTGTCTGTCGTTTATATCTCTGACAATCTGAACACCGGCGTCACCACTATCAGCAGGATTATTTAAACCAATCAACTCCGCTGGTACGTAATCGTTGAATGAATGCGCCAGTATCTGCCCTTCAGATGTTATTATCATTACATAATCAACATCACTGTTAACCCTTATGGTTTGGTCTATAATATTATATAGCGCCACCAGATCATCATATAAAATTGGTTCTGAAGCACTCTCAGCAATTGCCATGGCTATACTTATACCATGTTTTTCTATCTGCTCTTCAAAGGTCTTGTAAACCTGGTTCCTTATATAAATGAGATTGATAGATCCAAAAAGAAGAACTGTTAAACTAATTGCAATGGTAAATTTCCAGAACAGTGAAAGTCTCCTGCTCCTATTACCTTTATTTGATTCATCAGACCTGATCATCACTTAATCAGCTTCTTCTCCCTCAACCAAGCTGCGAACACTGCTGAAATCATTATCGTCCGCCACTACATACCTGTCAACCATAAGCATTTCGAGCACATTACGGCTACGCTCGTCAAGGTGCATCTCAAGGAACAAATCTTTCAGCATGGCAACCATACTATCGGGAAGTTCACGTGAAACAACCACCGGGGGCATTGCAAACCATCCTGATCTGTCAATTATTCTTATATTACTCACTCTTTCCGGATTTGTGTAAGCAACATACTCATATACCAGGCTATTGACGGCAG
Organism: uncultured Rikenellaceae bacterium; assembly: GCA_964568875.1. Classification (GTDB taxonomy): domain Bacteria; phylum Bacteroidota; class Bacteroidia; order Bacteroidales; family VadinHA17; genus SLNP01. The sequence continues at coordinate 238,297 of CAZMSH010000002.1, forward strand.
CTCCGTCTATCATTCGTTTTGAAACGAGCTGAATGGAATTGTCATGTGCATATGTATAGATGATACGGCTGAAATAATCTTCCGGCATGTAGCCTGCATCCCTGAGCAGTTTTACAGGATAGAGTTTTCCTGCCGTTGAAAGCGGATCGGTGAAAGCAAAGCTTCTGTTTTTCATATCTTCGAAATCATCAATACCCGATGACTCATAAGTAATAATATATGACTGGTAGGTTCTTTTGCCATCGCGTTCCGGTATTACAAGCAGCCTGAAGGAGGAATCTGCCACACCGCTGATGTACCCTCCTGAACAGATAAATGCCAGGTCGATCTGATTGCTGGCAGCCATATCGTTGATCTCCCCATATGTTTTTTTCTGAATCATACTTACTTTCATCCCTGTTTTTTCGGAAATAAGCCTGAACATATCGCGGTAATACCGGAATGTTTCACGTGGCGAAGTGATAGAAGCAACTGCTATGCGAAGTTCGCCTGATGATCGATCATTCTCTTCTGCCAGGCCAGTTATCTTCAGAGTATCAGAAAAATCAATATAATAAATGTTGTCATTTCCGGGAATCCCGGAATTACCACATCCTCCTGCAAATATCACTGCAGCGGTAAATAATAATATTATCAGCCTTTTAAGTGACATCATTGAATCGACATAAGTATAAACAATCGAAATTGCTTTTTGTTGAATGATTATAGGCTGTCTGACAGGCAATTCTGATACATTATTGCCAGCACTCGCTCTAAACCAAAAGGGAGGTTGCCGTTTCAGGCAACCTCCCGTGGTAAAAAAACAATCTTTACAATCAGGAACTGTTACTTGTCCTCCTGACTGGTCTTTTTTCCGGCATTTTTGACATAGAAGTCGAGCCATGCCACCCATCTTGCCCACATATCAAGCTGTGTCTCTTTACCTGCAGGACCGTGGTCTTCATACGGATAGATATAAAGTGATGCAGGTTTGTCAAGGCCGTTCAGCGCCATAAACATCCTTTCGGAATTAATGAGCCAGGTTCCAACATTATTGTCATCACCACCATGGTACATCAGCAACGCTCCGGTAAGTCTCTCTGCCCATAGCAGCGGAGACATTGTAAGATAAGTCTCACGCGCTTCCCACAACACTCTTCTCTCGCTCTGGAAGCTCATCGGTGTAAGCGTCCTGTTATAAGCACCGTCGCCGGCAATGCCAGCCTTGAAAAACGGGGTATGTATCATTGAGTTGGCAGTACCGAATGCACCATAGCTGTGTCCGCCCAAAGCAAGCCTGCTTCTGTCAATGAAACCCTTCTCAGAGAGAATATCAATAATAGCTGCCCAGTTTTTCTGAATATCAGGAACAAAGAAATCGTTCATCCTCCCTGAAGGGCCAACTATCGGGAAATCTGGTTCAACGTAGGCATATCCGTAGAGTGTCAGCATCTTCATTGAGCGGACACCTGTTGACCTGAAGCTGTTAATATTTGTTGACCTTTTGCCCCTGTCAATTGACTCCTGGTCAGTAAATTCCCTCGGATAGAACCAAAACATAGCAGGCAGTTTCTCCCCGTTCCAGTCTTTTGGCATCCACACGTTTGCAATAAATTTGATACCATCTACCCTCTCAATCTCAACACGGTAATACTTGGCATTTGTAGCATCTGGTGTATAATCAACATTGTTTGTAAGTTTCTTTTCTGCACCTGTGTTCAGGTCGATCAGATAGTTATCGGATATTACGGTAGGGGCTTCACGGGATATGATAATCTTGTTAAAATCAACATCAAGCACGGCAGAGACTCTCTCATAGAAATCCTTTGAACTCTCAAACAGTCTTGACTTTTCTCCTGTCCTGATCTCTACCTTGTCAACAAACGGCTGAGGGGCATTCTCCAGGTAATCCTCATAATATTGTGTTCCTGACAGATATACATAGTTACCATCAGAAGATATCATAATGACTCTTTCACCTGAAGTCTCGTCTGTTTTACTCATCAATGAACCAGGGTTTTTGTAAAACTCTGACGTTCTGTGCTTGTAAATTGTATACTTCTTATCAGGCTCGCTAAGAAATACAACATAGACATGACTTTGTCCGCTTGATGACTCGGTAATGAAAAGCGTCTGGCAGTCATCAGAATAATCAAGACCTGCTATCTGTGACTCGGTCTCATATATAACTTTTACATCATCTTCACCATATGGAGGCAGCCACTGATATACCCTGTCCATCCTTTTTGTCTGTGCCTGCCTTTCACCCTGTCCTGCTCTCTGGTTTGCTGCATCTCCTGTTTGCCTGTTGTTATCACCATTCTGAGCGTTGGTAGTATCCCTTCTCGGAGCGGGATCACGCAACAGATAGCTAATTCCCTGGCCATCAGGCCTCCACCTCAGGGACCTCTTCTGAGGCTCTCTTTCCTGCTGCTGATCATCATCGCCGGCACCTCTGTTTGGTGCACTGCCTTCGCGCAATTCCCTCTTGCTTATCTCAGACAGAACATTTCCGTCCAGATCCCAGAGCTCATTGACATTCCCAAAGGAGCTTACAGGAACAATATTCGAAAACGGCCTCTGTACCGTTGTTACCATCAGGTAGTTACCATCAGGTGCAAAATTGATTGATGAATAGAGATCAGGTTTTCCGACATTTTTTATATCCCTTGGCCTCTCAACGTTTATTTTTGCAATCTGTCCGGTGCAGTAGTACTCAAAGAGAGCTTCATCATAAGAATCTTCGAGCAGATGCACAACTGTACGAAGCTGATTGTTACCCGGTGAAGCAACTCTTACACGCAAATGATTATCAAGCACATACTGCTGCGGTTCCGGCATTCTGTTTTCAGGTATCAGAACAGTGAGAATATATTTACTGTCTCCTGACCACTGAAAGGAGCTGTTGAGTGTTGCCAGTACCGGCCTGGGGGTTATTTTGGTTGATCTGCCATTTGATACATCAGCTACATATATATGAGTAGCATCCTTGAAATTGGCATAATAGGCTATTTTCTTACCGTCAGGTGACCAGCGTGCCGATGATACTCTTGCATTGGCCGGAACCTGTATTGTACGCGGAGATCCTCCTTCTGCTGGAATAACCTCATAGCCTACTGAGCCGCCGGTTGTAAGGGATCTTGACCTGTTCGCTTCAACATCGACCACAACCCCTGCAAGATTGTTATAGGGTAAGCCGAGCCTCTCAACAGGAGTGATTCCATCCCCTTTTGTGTTCAGGAACCAGGAACGGTCTGGACTAAGATTTGACAGGGATATATTCTCATGTCGCGGAGCAAGAACATGGTTTTTGATAGCATCCGGCGGATCCTGATACCCCTTCTTTGAAAACATCTCTTCCTGTGACTGCAGCGGATTAGCTACCAGCATCACAAGCGAGATAAGCAGGCTGAATCTGATAAATCTGTGTTTCATAAGTTCTGTATTAAATAATAATTAATCCATTAAGTTTTGATATTGCAGGTTATTTTTCAAACCATTGATCCTGAATAAGCTTAAACGGTACATCCATTGTCTTACCGTCCACAACAAGCCTTACGGTGTAATCTCCGGGTCTGGCAGAAGCAGCAGCAGCACGTGCCATTGGCCGTCTTCCTGTCTCTTCGCTTTCAGATAAAGGAGGTCTGATTGCATAATTCCACAGGAACCGGTTTACACCCTTATCTTTTGCAGCCTCACCTTCAAAAATAATCCTTACACCATCAAGAACCTGAATTTTAACATCCTGAGCCCCATTCTTAAGATAATAATAGATATGGGCAGCAACAGGTTCACTTTCTCCATTATAATTCAGAGAGGAACTGTTGTTCGCACCGGTGCTAACCCATTTAACACGAGTCTGAGGCTTGAAGAGATGAAACTCTTTACTTAGAGTTTCTCTGTTAATCTCCACAAAATAACTGATATCCGATATAAAAAGGCTTCTTCCATGTGTTGCTACTATCAGATCATTTTCCCTCGGGTGAATCTTCAGGTCCTCAACCGGATTATTCGGCATATTGTTTCTGTACTTGTTCCAGACAGATCCTCCATCAAAACTTACGTATACCGCCTTTGTGGAACCGACAAATAATAAGTCGGGATTTTGGGGATGCTCGCGTATTACACACAATGATTCATCAACAGGAAGATTTGATGCAATTGATTTCCAGGTTTTGCCAAAGTCAGTTGTCTTATATACAAATGGTCTGAAATCATCACTTCTTAATCCGGTAATGGTCACATACGCAGTTGCTTCATCAGCATTTGAAGCAGTAACCCTGCTGACCCAATGACCCGGATGGTCTGTAATATTTCCTGTAACATCGTTCCATGTCCTTCCCCCATCAGGAGTAACCCATACCTTACCGTCATCTGTTCCAACCCAAAGAACGCCCTCTTTGGCTGGTGACTCATCCATCGTAACTATTGTGCAGTACTGGATATTACCCGTCCCCTGAATTTTAGCCTCATCGGCAGTAGTAAGATCGTCGCTTATCTCTTCCCACGATTCACCCTGATTACGTGATCGCACTACCTTGTTTCCGGCATGGTAGATTGTCTTACTGTTATGAGGACTCACAACTATAGGTGCGTTCCATGCCCAGCGATCCATTGACTGGTATCTTATTGACTTCCGCTCACCGGTAATCTGATCAGTTCTTGTTAAGGGTCCGAACTGGGATTCATTGTAAAGCCATCTGCTGTCATTCCAGTCAACCTCATTATACATGCCATCACCTCCTCCTACTGATTTCCAGTCTTCCAGTCTAATAGCTCCACCAGAGCGTTTCGTTGACGGCCCCTTTACAGAACCATTATCCTGCAATCCACCATAAACATTGTAGGGATAATCAAAATCGAAACCTACAGCCACGAACTGTCCAACCGGCATAAAATCAGGATGATACCAGTTCTGTCCGCCATCCCATGTAACACCAAGACCATGATCATAGCCCAGTAGCATATGTTTGGAATTAGAGGGATTAATCCACATAGCATGATTATCACCTCCAAACCTGAATGGAGTTCTCCATTCCTTACCTCCATCAATAGTTTCAAACATTCCTGTAGCAAGGACATAAACATGATCGGGATCATTAGGATCGACTCTGATCTGCTGATAGTAATATCCAGGCCCTCCACCTATCTGGCGGCCTTCAGGACTAGCTTTCCTCCATGTTTCGCCCTTGTCATCCGATCTGTAAACTTCAGCACCTATTTCCCTGCCTGTTGGAGGTATTCCGTTTAATAGCTGATAATACCTTTCCTCATCCGACACTCCATCAATATTGCAGTTTTCAACATTCGCATATATTGTTTTCGGATTGCTTCTTGAGATATCAATCCCAATGCGGCCTATCATACCCCCGGGTAGTCCGTTCGATAACTTTTTCCAGTTTTTACCACCGTCTGTTGTCTTGTATATTCCGCTACCCGGACCTCCGTTGTTGAAGGTCCAAGGCTTTCTGACCTTGTCATATGCTGTCGCATAAAGAATATCGGGCTGCGAAGGATCTATTGCCAGATCAACAACTCCTATATACTTTCCTTCGCTTCTGACTTCAAGTACTCTTTGCCATGATTTCCCTCCATTAGTAGTTTTGTAAACTCCTCTCTCATCATTTTCAGAATATAACGGGCCAAGAGAAGCCACCCATACTATATCAGGGTTTTTAGGATGGATAATAATCCTGCCAATATGCTGACTGTTCTTTAGCCCCATATGACTCCATGACTTGCCTCCATCTGTTGACTTGTATATACCGTCGCCGTAATAGGATGTTCGGCTGCTATTAGCTTCGCCGGAGCCAACCCAGATAACATCAGAGTTATTAGGATCAACTGCCACATCTCCGATACATATGACACCCTGGTCATCGAATATTGATTCAAACGTAATGCCGTTATTAACTGTTTTCCACAATCCTCCCGATGCTAATGCAGCGTAAAAGACAGATGGATTATTCTCATCAACGGCAAAATCAACAAAACGTCCACCGTGACGTGTTGATCCGATAGATCTGTAAACAGCAGCACCGAGAACATCCTGACCGACTGTCTGTGCCATTACGTCTGATGGCATAGTAAACATAACAGTGGTCATAGCCAGGAAAATGATGCTTAATCTGATTAGGAAATAGGTCTTCTTCATAGGTCGGTTAAGTATTGGTAATACAAGCTACCAATTTATGAAGTTTTTATTTGTTTAGATTCACTTTCAACACGCCTGAATGACATTTAACAGCTTTTAACTTTTACATTTCCATTACCACACCGAAGAAACAGAGGATTAGGCAAACCCGTCTTTCTGCCGTAAGTCACTAAATAGTGAAAGCAAAATCAACTTTCGGTCGAAAAAGAACATGTCTGATTACCCTTTATTATAACCATGCGATCAAAGGCACTTTTATTACGGTCGAAAAAAATAAATCAGATTAGCCATTTTATGTCAGCGTGTTATATAAGCTCTGTCAGAGACAGTCGAAAAAGTCATATCTTCTTTGAAACATTTTTATATCTTTGGGTTTCCGGTACCTCAGAGTTGTTACCATTCAACAATTATTAGGCTTTAGCCGGATACGGATAAAACAGCTTGAAGATGGATATAAATGGCAAGGCTTTCAGGGCGTTTCGTGATCGCGAATCGGCATTAAAAAAACAGTATGATGCCTCAAGGGCGTCAAAGCAGCATGCCAAGGGAAAGCTAACTGCATGGGAACGCATAGATCTTCTTTTTGATGAAGGCACTTTCGAGGAAATCGATGCATACAATACTCCTGCTGCAGGCGAGGTTGAATTCGGAAAAGTTGAGGAGTCATATGGTGACGGCGTTATCGTAGGTCACGGCAGAATCAACGGCCGTCTTGTATTTGTCTATTCGCAGGATTTTACGGTAATGGGCGGCTCACTTGGCATCGTCCATGCAAAGAAAATTGCCAAGGTCCAGGAGATGGCCCTTAAAATGGGTACCCCGGTGATAGGTATAATGGATTCGGGAGGGGCACGAATACAGGAGGGAATTGCAAGCCTGAGCGGGTACGCAACCATCTTTCACAATATTATCAGCTCGTCAGGTATTATACCTCAGATATCAGTGATAATGGGTCCTGCGGCAGGGGGAGCTGTCTATTCTCCTGCTCTCACTGATTTCGTATTCATGACCAACCTGACAAGTTATATGTTTGTTACCGGTCCTAATGTTGTCAAGGAGGTACTGAATGAAGATGTAACATTTGAGGAACTGGGAGGTGCCGATATCCATGCCAGAAAGAGCGGGGTGGCACACATGATCTATGATGATGAAGAAAACACAATCCTTGCACTCAAGAAGTTCCTTTCATACCTGCCTTCCAACAATCTCGAGAATCCGCCTGAATTTAACGATGATGGTTCGGTTCCGGATGTAAATCCGAAGCTCAGGGACATCGTTCCTGATGATCCTAACAAAGCTTATGACGTCAGGGATGTCATTGTCAATCTGGTAGACAGAAATAGTTTCTTTGAAACAGCAGAACTCTTTGCAGGGAGCCTGGTAACCGGATTCGCCCGGCTAAGGGGGAAAACCATCGGAGTCGTTGCCAACCAGCCGAAAGTCCTTGCAGGCGTTCTTGACATTGACTCGTCAACCAAGGGAGCAAGGTTCATAAGATTCTGCGATGCTTTCAATATACCCCTGCTGACACTTGAAGATGTACCCGGATTCCTTCCGGGAATTGACCAGGAACACAGGGGTATCATAAGACACGGAGCCAAGATGCTCTTTGCCTACAGCGAAGCTACGGTTCCTAAAATAACGGTTATATTGAGAAAGGCTTACGGTGGTGCCTATATTGTAATGAACAGCAAGAATCTTGGCGGCGATTTTAATTTTGCCTGGCCTACAGCCGAAATAGCAGTTATGGGTCCCGATGGAGCCGTTGCCATACTATACAGAAGGGAGATAGCAGCATCTGACAATCCCGCAGCATTGAAGAAGGAACTGGTACGCAAGTACAGGGAGAAAGTTGCCAATCCGTTTATCGCAGATGAAAAGGGATATGTTGATGAAGTTATCGATCCGGCTGTAACAAGGAAAAAGATTGTATCGGCATTCGATGCATTGAGCAATAAATGGGTGAAGGCGCCGGAGAGAAAGCATGGGAATATGCCTTTGTAAGGGTATCAGATGTCAGGTATCAGGTATCAGGTGTCGGGTGCCAGGTATCAGGTATCAGGTATCAGGTATCAGGTATCGGGTGCCAGGTATCGGGAAGGGGCGTAGAAGGGCGGAAAGGGCGTAGAAGGGCGTAAAGGGCGCAGAAGGGCGTTGAAGGGCGTTGAAGGGGAAAAATAGAACATAACAACCACAGCGGGGTTGAATATTAATAGACCCCACCCCCTTTCTCCAGACGCCAGGGAAAAGGGCGGAGATAAGAGAGAGAAAATGTTATTGGAATAAACAGAAGAAAGATATGGGAATAAAACGAATTCTGATTGCCAACAGGGGTGAGATTGCAGTACGGATAATGAAGACTGCAAAGAAGATGGGCATTGAAACGGTGGCTATACGTACTCATCTTGAGCCCGGTGCGATGTATCTCGATTTTGCCGACATTGTTCACGACTTGTCGAATGATGAGCCTGAGATATCTGTGTTTCTCGATATCGATAAGCTTATTGAAGCGGCAATGATGAACAAATGCGATGCTGTTCATCCCGGCTATGGTTTTCTTGCTGAGAATGCATATTTCTCACAGAAATGTGCTCTCAACAAAATCATATTCATCGGGCCCTCGCCCGATTCAATATATAAAATGGGCAACAAGACAGTGGCAAAGCAGATAGCCGCAGCAGCAGCAATTCCAATGGCCTCGGGCAGTAATGGTAATCTAAGCCATGAAGACGATGCCATTAAGGCTGCAGAGAAGATAGGGTACCCTGTGATTATTAAAGCAGCTTCAGGTGGTGGAGGCCGTGGCATGAGGATCGTCAGGTCATCTGCCGATATGGAAAAGAACTTTATCCTTGCCAGCAGGGAAGCAGAAAAGGCATTCAACGACCCCTCAGTATTTATAGAAAAGTATATTGAAAACCCCAAACATATTGAATTTCAGATACTGGGAGACGTCCATGGCAACATTATTCATCTGGGTGAAAGAGAGTGTTCGATACAGAGAAAGCACCAGAAGCTGATAGAGGAAGCTCCGTCTGCAGCCCTCGATGAAGAACTGCGCGAGGTTATGGGAGCAATGGCAGTCAAGATTGCCAGGGCTGTTAATTACTTCTCGGCAGGAACCGTGGAATTCCTGCTTGATTCTGACAGGAATTTCTATTTCATGGAAATGAATACCAGGATTCAGGTGGAACATCCGGTTACTGAATTGATTACCGGTATTGACCTGATAGAATGGCAGATAAGAATTGCAAACGGCGAAGAAATTTCATTTGCACAGGAAGATATCAGACTAAACGGTTGGGCTGTAGAGTGCCGTATCAATGCAGAAGATGTTCAGGCCGGATTCGCTCCCGATCCGGGAAAGATAGAAAAGATAATTATGCCTGACGATCAATATGTAAGAGTTGACACTGGAGTAAGAGCGGGATCAGTAATAGTACCTGGGTACGATTCGATGATAGCCAAGCTGATCGTATATGGTAAAGATCGCAGAGATGCTATGAGGAACCTCAAAATGGCACTTGATAAAGTGTGGCTTAAAGGATGCAAGACTACACTTCCATTTTTCAGGTTGCTGGTAAGGAACCAGAAATTTCTTACAGGAGACTTCACCACATCATTTATTGAGAAGGATATAGACCAGTACCACTACAGCAGCGATTATGAGGAGATGATAGCAGCATGGCTTGCTGTCAAACTCTTTATAGAGGAGAACTACGGAGATGTGAGTGATGACAACCTTTCACTCCAGAATAAGGAGATGAGTCCATGGCTTCTTAACAAGCGAATCAAACAGTTTTAATTCTGACAGTTATGAGCGATAGAATCAAACACAAGAAGCTTTATGCATTGTCGCAGGGGCAAAAGAGAATTAGTTTCGGACTGCCTCTTAAGGATAGCATCAAAATTGGCAGGAGACATTATAATATCATGCTAAAATCAGATGAAAAGTATGGCACCTATATATTATGGAAGAACAGGAGGTATCCTGTCGAAATAGTCAGGTCAAAACAGAACAAATATGAGATTCTCTTCAATGACGTCAGCTATACTTTCAGTGTCGAGACACCTTTCTCAATGAAGCGCAGACTTTTTCTGAACAATTCAGTAAAGGGAAAGACAGCAGAATTGATAAAGGCACCCATGCCCGGAAAGATTATTGACGTCCCGGCAAAGGAGAACAGCGCCATATCACGAGGTGAACCTGTCGTTATTCTTGAAGCTATGAAGATGCAGAACGAAATACAATCACCTGTTGCGGGTGTTGTTAAACGGATTCACGTCAAGGCTGATATGAATGTAATGAAAGATGACCTGCTAATAGAGATTGAACCTGATCTGAAATAAAAAAAGAGGCACCTGCAGCAGGCGCCTCTTTCTCTGAGCAAAAAATCTTCTTAGTTGACGGGTGCATTTTTCAGGGTTTCCACCATGAAATCCCAGAACTTCTGAACAGTAGTTATATTTACCATTTCGTCAGGAGAATGCGGATTCCTGATTGTTGGCCCGAATGATATTGTATCAAGTCCCGGGTAAACACCCATAATGATACCACATTCCAGGCCGGCATGTATAGCTTTGATTTCAGGAACCACACCATACATATTGTTATATACCTCCTGCATTGTTTTAAGAATCGCAGAGTTCATATTAGGCTTCCATCCCGGGTAGCTGCCATCAAGCTTAACCGATGCTCCTATCAGCTGAAAACCGGCCGCGACCTTCCATGCAGTAGCCTCCTTGGCTGTGTCAACAGAGCTGCGTGTAAGACAGAGGCTGCTGAAATCCCCTGAAACACATCTTACAATTGCAAGGTTATTTGAGGTTTCTACCAGACCCGGCATTGAAGGACTCATTCGCATAACACCATTCGGGCAGATGTAAACTGAACGGATAATATTGTACTGTTCATCTTTATCCATTACCCTGGCAGGCATTGCTGCTTTTTCTGCGAAGAATGAAATATCAGGATCAGTTTCTGCAAATTCATTCTTATACATAGTGTTGTATTCCTTTACAAACTCTTCAAATCCTGCTGCCTTGCCGGAATCAACACAAACAATGGCATGCCCCTCGCGGGGTATCGCATTTCTGAGATCACCACCCATTGCTTCAGCAATTCTGATTCCGAAATCTGATTCAGCCTGCATCAGAAATCTGAACATCAGCTTGTTGGAATTACCCCTGCCCAGAGGAATATCGAGACCTGAGTGTCCGCCCCTGAGACCTTTAATGACAACCTTGTATGCCGCCATACCCGAAGGGGTGTCAACCTCCTTGTAATTCTTTGATGCACTTACGTTAATACCTCCGGCGCACCCAACGTACAACTCACCTTCATCCTCAGAATCAGTGTTTATCATTATTGAGCCTTTCAGTATTCCGCCTTCCAGATTATTGGCTCCACCCATTCCTGCCTCTTCATCGACAGTAAAAAGAGCTTCAATCGGGCCATGCTGCAGGTCCTTAGCTGCAAGGACAGCCATGCTGGCAGCAACACCTATTCCATTATCTGCACCGAGGGTGGTTCCTTTTGCCTTAACCCACTCACCATCTATAAATGTCTGAAGCGGATCTTTCTCAAAGTCATGAACGGTATCGTTGTTCTTCTGCGGAACCATATCGAGATGTGATTGCAGAATAATACCCTTGCGGTTTTCCATGCCGGGAGTAGCAGGCTTTTTGATTATAACATTTCCACCCTTGTCGATAATTGTCTCCAGACCGTTCTCCTTGCCAAACTCAACCATATACTCAACAATCCTGGCCTCCTTCTTTGAAGGATGCGGTATCTGTGTAATCTCATGGAAGTAGTTCCATAATGCGGTCGGTTTAAGATTCTTGATTTCACTCATAACTATATTGTTTAATTGGTTTGCTTAAAACTAACAAGCCATAAAAATAGGAAAAAAAATATAACGGTGAACGGGAAG